>CAYTJG010000046.1:16076-26947 GCA_964437865.1 uncultured Bifidobacteriaceae bacterium
TTTCCCGCCTGGATGCAGGACCTGATGAAGTCCCTGTCCACCACCGAACCGCCGCCCTCCGCCTACACCGTGGGCGAACTGCTGCAAACGGAAATCTGGCGGCAGCAAATGCGCGAGGAAGTGATCGGCCCGGCCGGCGTGGTGGCCAACACGCGGCGCGAATTGACGGGCGAACGCTGCCGCCTCGAGTTCAAGCCGGACCGGCCGGGATTCTACACCTTGGGTGCGCCCAAGCCGGCGTACGCGTTCGGCGTCAACCCCGCCACGGACCAATCCGATTTGCGGCCGATGGACAAGAACCTGCTGCCCACGGAGTTTGCCGAGCAGCACGACGCGCATGTCATTGCCGGCGCGGAAGATTACTACAGTCTGGCGCACGGTCGGCCGATTTTTCACTATCTGGTGTTTGCCGCCCTGGCGTTCCTGCTGTTGGAAAGCGGGTTTCAATACCTGATCCGGAGGAAACCGGCATGAGCGCCAGCAGCGAGATCGTTTTTGATCCCATTGTGCCGGTGCCGCTGGTGATGGTGACCGGTCTGGTGCTGCTGGTGCTCACCGCGCGGATCTATTGGCAGGTGGGCGGGGCGCTGGACCGACCGCGGAAGCTGGCGCTGCTGCTGTTCCGGGTGGCGGGCCTGGGCCTGTTGCTGGCGCTGCTGCTGCAGCCCTCGAACCGGGAAACCCTGCCGCCGCCCACCCGGGACCGTGTCACTTTGCTGGGGCTGGATTCCTCGTTGAGCATGAACCAGCGCGACGCCGGCAGCAAGCGACGCGTCGACGCCGCCAAGAATCTACTGGAGGATGCCGGCGCGCTGACGCGGGATGGCCTGGCGGCCGATCCCGACCTGCGCTTGTTTGAGTTCAGCGACGACGCCCGGCCGTTGCAGCAGTCCGTCTTTAACCTGGTGCCGGCGGGCAAGACCACGCGGTTCGACAAATCGATCAACACCATGCTGAGCGCGCCCGCGGCGAGCGAAGCGGTGAACGCGCTGGTGCTGCTGACGGACGGCCACGACTTTGAACTGGTCAATCCGGTGAAGACCGGTCTGGCGGCGCATGCCCGGCAGACGCCGATTTATGCGGTGGCGTTGGGAAAACAGGGCAAGGTGCGCGACGTGGCCGTGCGCATCAGTGGTTACCAGCCGTATTGCTATGTGAAACAGAAGGCGCGCGTCAGCGCCACCTTGCGGCTGGTCGGCTGCGAGTTGGAGGATCTCACCGTGCAGTTGCTCCGCCAAGGCGAGGTGGTGCAAACCAAGCACCTCAACGCGCAGCAGGCGCAGGAATTGCCCGTGGATTTCGAGGTGACCGAGCCCGTCACCGGCCAGTACGAATACGAAGTGCGGGCGCTGCCGTTGGAAAACGAAGTGGATACCGCCAATAATAGCGCCATCACCTACCTCAACGTGATCGACCAGCAAATCCGCGTGCTGTTGCTCGAAGGCGATCCGTACTGGGACACCACGTTTTTGCAGCGGTCGCTCATGCGGAACGACAAGTTCGACGTGGACGCGCTCATTCATTTTGCACCCAACAAGGTGCGGGCCATCCGCAAGACGCCCGGCACCGGCGAATTGCATCCGCCCCAATCGCTGGATGAATTTGCCGCCTACGACGTCATCATTCTGGGGCGGTCGGTGGAAGCGCTGTTGCCCCCGCCGGCGGGCGGCAAAACCAATCTGCTGGACCAATACGTCAACGAGCGCGGCGGCACGGTGATCTTCAGCCGCGGACCGGCCTTTGCCAGCGGCACAGCCGGTGATTTGGAGCCGGTGATTTGGGGCACTGCGGCCCGCGACCACGTGCATCTGGATGCCACGGCCGAGGGGCGCGGACTGGCGCCGTTCCGAACGCTGAACGACAGCGAGGGTGGGCTGGACAGCCTGCCGGACCTGGTGGCCGGCCGGAGTCCGCAGGCGACCAAGCCATTGGCGGCGACATTTGCGCTGGCGACCGGGCGCAACGGCGAACCGCCCGAAGCGGCCATCGTGCATCGCCGCTATGGCCGCGGACAAGTCGTGAGCATCGGTGTGGACGGGCTTTGGCGGTGGGAACTCAATGCCAAGGCGGACGCCGCCAATTCCGCTTTTGACCGGTTTTGGGATCAGATGGTCCTGTGGCTGCTGGCCGGTCGCGACTTCATTCCCAACCGGCAATTTTCCTTTCGGCCCAGTTCCGCCAATATTTTGCTGGGCGAGAACGTCTATTTCCGGCTGATCTTGCGCCAGCCCGATCCCAAGCTGAAGTCGGTGCCGGTCACGGTGTATTTTGACGGGGCGACCGTTGGCCGCGTGAATCTCTCGCCGACCGCCGCGAGTGCGACTCGCCTCGCGGCGGAGTTTTTGCCCGAACACACGGGCCGATACCGGGCGGTCGTCAACCTCCCCGATGGCACCACGCAGGAATCGCGGTTCATCGTGTACACGGAGAACCTGGAGGAGACCGAGGTGGCCACGGACACCCTGTTTTTGCGCCGGTTGTGCGAGAGCAGCGGCGGCCGGCTGCTGGAACCGACGGAATTGCCCCGGCTGCTCAAGGAATTGAACACGGAGAAAGCCGACCAGACGCCGAAAGTGGTGCTGCACCCGATCTGGAATGACGCTTTGGTTTTCTACCTGGCGGGATTATTGTTCGGGCTGGATTGGTTTTTGCGGAGGAGATGGGGGTTATGCTGAAAGACACGCAAAAATTTCTGGAGCGTCTGGCCGCCGCCGACCGGGAGCACCAAAAGGAAGGGGCGGGCAAACTGCTGTTGCGCAGCGTGAAGTATGTCTGCGCCACGGTGGTGGGCCTGTTCGCGGGGGATGTCATTCTGCATCTCAACGCCGGCTGGCGGCTGGCCTTGGGGCTGGCCGCCCTGGCGGGCCTGGGCGTGCTCGGCACCATCGCCTGGCGCCGCGCGTATATCCACCACAACCGTTTTGAGCATATCGCCCGGTTCCTGGAGACGCGCCAGCCGGCCCTCGGGTCGCGGTTGATCAACCTGCTGCAATTGACCGGGCTGGCGGACGACCCGACGCTGGCGCCCCGGACCCGGGAACTGGCCCGGCAGGCGGTGGAGGATTATGCCGCCGGCCTACGGAATGTGCCGGTGGAGACCCTCGCCCGCACGGATGAACTCCGGTGGCACGCCAAGCGGGCCGCACTCGCGCTGCTGATTTTTTGCGCCCTGCTGGCGGCCGTATTCCGCGTGACCCAGGTGGAACTGGCCCGCTTCGCGGACCCGTTCGGCGACCATCCGCCGTATTCCTTCACGCATCTGGCCATCGTGCAGCCCGGCCCCGTGGGCACCAACGTGCTTTATGACCACGCCGTGGTGATGAAGGTGAAGGCCGGGGGGCATCAGCCCCGCGAGGTCTTTCTGACGGCCTTTCCGCCCGGCCATCGCGAAAAGGCGGTGACCCTGCCCATGTTCGACCACGGCGGCGCGGGTTATGACCAATTGCTCGGCAATGTCCGGAGTGAGTTGCTCGTGTTCGCGCACACCAAGGATCACGTGAGCGAATCCAAGCAGGTGCACATCGGCGTGGTGCTCACGCCACAATTGGAGGCCGCCTATGTGCGGATTTCGCCGCCCGCGTATACGAGGCTGGCGCCGCAGGAAAAACCGTATGCCTTCAAGGACACGCAGGCGCTGGAAGGCAGCGAGGTGCGGATCCGCCTCCAATCCAACCGGCCGCTGCGCGAGGGCACGCTGGAGCTGACGGTGGGCGACCAGCCACCGGTCCGTCTGCCGCTGAAGAAATCAGGTGAGAAAGAAGTCACCGGCGCCTTTACCGCGACCGAATCCGGGCGCATGCGGTTGTCGTTGGTGGACACGGACGGGCTGCCGTCGCAAGGCGATTTTGAAGGCGCACTCACCGTGACGCACGACCTGCCGCCGACGGTGCAGTTGGCCAATCCGGACCGCGATGCGTTCGTGGCCATGGATTTCAAACTCGAGGTGCAAGTGGAGGCGAGCGACGACTATGGCCTGCGCGAAATCCGGCTGCAACGCGGTTTGAACGGCATCTTTTCCCCACCCAAGGTCTATGGCTACACCAACGTCGTGCGGGACAGCCGCGAGACCTTCAACCTGGATTTTGCCCGGCTGGGCGTGCAGCCCGGTGACGTGATCTCGCTCTTTGCCGAAGCCCTGGACAACGCGCCGCAGGCGCACCTCTCGCACAGCCAAATGGTCCGCCTCGAAGTCATCAGCGTGGAGGACTACAACAACTTCCTGCGCGAGCGCATGGACATGGCGGACGCCGAGGCCAAGTACGCAGGATTGAACGATGCGCTCCAGAACCTGGTGGAGCAGCAAAAGCAATTGGGCGAGCAGATTCAGCAGTTGGAGCGCCAGATGGCGGGCGCCAACGCCAAACCAAGCGACGCCCAGGCACAACGGCTGGATGAACTGGTGGCCAAACAAAGCGAGCTGAATGACAAGCTCAACCGGCAGGCCGAACACATGGAGAATTTTGTGCGCGATAATCCGGTGTACGATGTGGAAAAAGACCTGCAACAGCAGTTGCGGGAGGAGGCGGCCGCCGTCCGCGACAGCACACGGACCAATGACGCGGCCACGCGCGCCCTGGCCCGACAAAGTTCGCCGCCGGGAGGACCGCGCCGGTTGACGCCGGACCTGCTGGAGGATTTCAAAAAGGCCTCCGACGCCCAGGTGGCGCGCCTGGGCGGCGTCCGGGACCAGACGGAGCAAGCCGTAGTACAGAAGCTGGACGACCTGGACCAGATGCAGGAGCTCATCAAGGACTTCAACCAGTTTGAGGCGATTTATCAGGCGCAGCAGGAGGTGGCACAACAGGCGCAAGTGTACAACCGCGCCGGGCAGTTGAGCCGCGAGGACCAACTAGCCTTGAAGGACCTCGCCAGCACGCAAAACCAGGTGGCCGATTATCTCGGGCAACTGCAGGACAAGCTGCGCGAGGATGCCCACGCCGCGGAGAAGCT
The DNA here is from genome assembly GCA_964437865.1 of uncultured Bifidobacteriaceae bacterium. Lineage (GTDB taxonomy): Bacteria > Verrucomicrobiota > Verrucomicrobiia > Limisphaerales > UBA11358 > UBA11358. The sequence continues at coordinate 21,027 of CAYTJG010000046.1, forward strand.
GTTTCCGAAGGCCGCCAAAAGCGGCAACGACCTGGCCGATCAAATCGGCGAACGCCGGCTGCAACCACTGGCGACCCAGGCCACCGGCCAGATGCTGGCGGCCAATGGTGACCAAGCCTACGACTTGGCCGAGCGCTTGCGCGGTGAAATGGAGCGCATGTTCAGCCAGTGCCAGAGCGGCAATTGCCCTTCGGGCAATGAACTGGATGATTACCTGAGACTGCAACGCATGAATCCCGGGCAGAACTTCGCGCAGATGTCGCGCAGCCGGAAATTCGGCCTGGCCTTTGGTCACGGCCGCCCCGCACCGGGACAAGGCCAGTCCGGCGCCTCCGGCTACGCGATGACTGACGGTCGGGACCCACAAGTGATGGGCAACGAATCGACAGCGCAGAGCGAAGGCAAGGCCAGCCGGCAGGCGAGCCGCTTTGGCCACGGCGCGGGCCTGCTCGCCGGCCAGGCGCGGGGCGAAATCGACAAACCCGACGCCTTGAAGAATTTGAATCCGGTCAACCGCCAGTCCGGCGCCGTGGAGTCGGAATCGGTGGTGGAACAATACAACGACGTCGTGGAAAACTATTTCAAAGCCATCACCACCCGAAAGGAGAAGCCAGCCGATGCGAAACAAAATTGATTTGCGAAAATTGCGGGTCGGCGGGGCGGCCCTGCTGGCGGCCGGCCTGCTCGCCGCGTGGCCGATTGCAGGCCAGGAAGACAAACCGCTGGCGCCGGCGCGGTCGGATATGAAGCTGCTGCAATGCGGCAATTTGATCTACGCCGGCAACAAGAGCTCGGTTTGTTTCGCCGACAATTTCCTCACCGACGTCGCCAGCCAGACCGACTTGAAGGTGAACAAGAAATTTTGCGCGGTGCGGCTGGATGGCGAAACGCTCTTTGACTACCCGTTCTGCGTGATGTCGGGCCACGAGAGCTTTGCGCTGACCGCGAAAGAGCGCGAGCAGTTGCGGAAATTCCTGACGCAAGGCGGCTTCCTGCTCGCCAGCCCGGGCTGTTCGGATTCCAAGTGGGACCGGGCGTTCCGGCAGGAGATCAAGCTTTGCTTCCCGGAATACACCCTGCAAAAGATCCCCATGACCCACCCGATTTTTTCCGTGGTGAATGCCATCCCGCAATTGACGGAGCGGCATGGGCGGCCGGTTTCGCTGGAAGGATTGGAAATCAACGGCCGGCTGGTGCTGGTGTATTCCACGGAAGGATTGAACGACGTGGAGCACGCCTCCGGCTGCTGTTGCTGCGGCGGCAACGAGATCGCGAATCCGGCGCGTGTGAACGTGAATATCTTCACCTATGCGGTGCTGTACTGAACCGGCCGCCGCCTGGGCCGACGCGCGGAGCCGGGCCTGGCGCCTGGGCGCCGTGCCCGTCCTGCTGCTATGGCTGGCCGGCGGCTGCAACCCGGCGCCACCGCCCGCCCTGGATCTGCCGGTGTATTTCACCTGCGATACCCGCGGCCGACTGGAGCCGTGCGGCTGTTTTGTGGGCCAGTTCGGCGGGCTGACCCGGCTCAAGACCGTGCTCGACGCCGAGGCGCCCACCAACGCCCTCCGCGTGGACGTGGGCGACGCCATCGAAGGCAACGAAGATTATGAGTTCATGGAATACCGCTACGTGCTGCGGGCATTTGCCGCCATGAACTACGATGCGTTGAACGTCGGCGGGCGCGAGGCACGCTTCACGGCCGCGCAATTGCGCGAGCTCCGCCAATCCTCGCCGGTGCCGATCCTCAGCGCCAATCTGACGGATAAGCAGACCGGCCAGCCGATCTTTGATCCGTACCGCGTGGTCCAGCGCGGGCGTTACCGGGTGGCCATTATCGGCGTGTTGGATCCGCACGGCCTGCCGGAGGATCTGGGCGACGGCCTGGCCGTGGGCGAGATGGAACCGGCCATTGAGCGCTGCCTGGCCGCCCTGCGGGGCAAGACGGATCTGGTCATACTGCTGGCTTTCACGGACGAGGGCGGGCTGGCGCGTTTGGCCGGACAGTTCTTCGAATGCCAGGTCATCCTGGGCGGCCGGGTCAGCCAGCCGGCGCAGGAATTGACCAAGTCCAACCGCAGCCTGGTTTATTTTGTGACCAACGAGTCGCGCGCACTGGGCATCCTGCGTCTGCGGTTGCGGGCCGGTTCGCCGGTGGAGGCCACCAACCATGAAATCCGGTTTTTGCGCGACACCATTCCGCAGAACGCCGCTTTCCGCGCCATGATGCACGATTATCGCGAGGAAGTGCGGCGCACCCGCCTGGCGGTGGATGATCCGAACAACTTGAGCGCGGACATGGTCCCGGGCGTTCGCACCGTGGCCACTTATGTGGGCACGGAGCAATGCGTGGCGTGCCATCCGGGCGCGGCGGCCGTCTGGCGCACCTCGGCACACGCCCACAGTTTTGCCACGCTCACCGGGCGCCAGGCCGAGGCCGACCCGCGCTGCATCGGCTGCCACACCACCGGTTTCGGCAGCCCGTCCGGCTATCGCCGGGATTATCATGCGGAGAAGCTGGTGAACGCGGGGTGCGAAAGCTGCCACGGCCCGGGCAGCCTGCACGTCCGCGCGGAAACGGGCGATAAAACAGTGAATTTTTCCTTCCGGCCGTTGGAGGCCGGCGACTGCCAGAAATGCCATCACGGCGAATTCAGCCGTCCGTTTGACTGGAACGAATTCTGGCCGCTCATCAAGCACGGCAACGAACCGGCAGCCACCAGCCCATCCGGCCATCAATCCGCCCCATGAAAACACCGGCGATGCTTTTGCTCCTGATCCTGGCCAGCACCGGCACCCCGGTCCTGCGCGCCGATTTGCCCCCGGATTGGAGCACCAACTACGGTGCCGTGCTCGCGCCGGCTGGCACCTGCCCGCCACCGGCCCTGCTCTATTTCACGGCCAGTTGGTGCGGCCCCTGCAAACTCATGACCCGCACCACGCTGGCGGACCCGGCGGTGACCGGGGCGTTGGCCGACCTGGCCCACGTGGCGGTGGATATCGATGAACATGCGGATCTGGCCGCCCGCTACGGCGTGGATGCCGTGCCGACGTTCATTCTCATTTCGGCCGCCGGCGAGGCGGATCGCGCCACGGGTTATCGGCCGACGGGTGAATTTCTGAACTGGCTCACCAACGGGCTCGCCCAGGCGCATCAAGATTCCGGACGACTGGTGGCGGACCAGCAGGCACTGGCAGCGGTGGATCAAGGGCTCGCCGCCGCCGACACCAATTCAACCCGGGCAGCCGCCGCCAAACTGTTTGATCTCTGCGCGGAGCGCCACGACGCGATCACGCAGGCGGCGGCCGGCCGGTTGAAAAAGCTGGCGCTACGCAACCCCGCCGCCGTGCTGGACGGTCTCAACGACGCGCGGCTGGCGTGCCGCATCCAGGCCGCGAACGCGTTGCGCAATGCGTTGGGTGACGCCTTTGACGTGGATCCCTGGAGTGACACGAACGTTCGGCGCCAGGCCGTGGAAGCTTGGCGTGAAAAATTGGGGCAATCCCCTTGATCCGCATTCGGCAGCCGCCCCAAGTTACGGGGTGACCGTCTTATCGCAGGCCATCAGCTCGGTGCCGGCGGTCTCCCATTCGGCGGTGGCCGCGGCCAGACGGTCGTGCACCTCCATGAGCTGACGGTTGACCTGCACGGCGCGACCGGCGGCGTAGGTGTCCGGGTGTTCCAACTCGGCGGTCAATTCCTTCTGGCGGGTCTCCAATCCGGCAATTTCCTTTTCGAGCGCGGTGAGGCGCTTTTGGATTGCCTGCCGCTGGCGCGACCGGGCCTGCCGTTGTTCCGCTTCGCGGCGGCGCTGTTCCTTGCGGTCCACCGGCGCTTCATCGTCGGCTTTGGCGGCCGACGGGGCGGGGCGGGCCAGGCTGGAACTCGTCAGCGCGGCGCGGGCGCTCTGCGCGGTCTTATCCAGATAATACTGGTAGCCGCCGGGGTAATGGTGGAGCCGTCCGGCCTCCACGCGAACCACGTGGCGGGCCAGCGCGCGGATGAAATGCACGTCGTGGCTGATGAAAATGAGCGTGCCCTCGAAGGGCACCAAAGCCTCCACCAACGCGTCCACGCTGGCGAGATCCAGGTGGGTCGTGGGCTCATCCATCAACAGCAGATTCGGCGGGTCGAGCAGCAGCTTCACCAGGGCCAGCCGGCTCTTTTCGCCGCCGCTCAGCACGCTGACCGGCTTGAACACGTCGTCGCCCCGGAACAAAAAGTTGCCCAGCACATTGCGGATGGACTGCTCGGTGACGCGTTGGGGCGTGTCCATGGCCTCCTGCATCACCGTATTTTGGGGATTGAGCATTTGGGCCCGGTGCTGCGCGAAATAGCCGTGCTTCACGTTGTGCCCGAGCCGGCGTTCGCCGGCCAGCGGCTGCAACACATCCGCCAGCAGCTTCAGCAGCGTGGATTTGCCCGCGCCATTGGGGCCCACCAGCACGGTGCGCTGGCCGCGCTCGGCCTCGAAATTCAGGTTCTGGTAGATCAGGTGACCGTTGCCGTAGCCAAACTGCACCTTCTCCAGCGTGACGACGCGCTGGCCGCTGCGCTGCGGCTGGGGAAAGCGGAAACCGACCGTGGGTCCGTCGCCGTCCGGCGCATCCACCATTTCCTCCTTGAGCCGCTCAATCTGCTTCATCTTGCTCTGGGCCTGGGCGGCCTTGGTGTTCTTGGCGCGGAACCGGTCCACAAACAGTTGCAGCCGCTCGATTTCGCGTTGCTGCGCCTTGGCCGTGGCCACCAGGGTGGCCTCCGTGCCGGCGCGCTGTTCGAGGTAGGCGTCGTAGTTGCCGGTGTAGCGCAAAATATGCGCGCTGCGCAGCTCCGCGATGTGCGTGCAGAGCTGGTTGAGAAATTCACGGTCGTGCGAAATCAGCAGGATCGCGCCGGGATAGCCGCGGAGATAATCCTGAAACCAGAGCAGCGTCTCGAGGTCCAGATGGTTGGTCGGCTCGTCCAGCATCAGGATGTCCGGCTCCTGGGCCAGCAGCCGCGCCAGGTGGGCCCGCATGACCCAGCCGCCGCTGAGTTCCCGGGCGGGGCGGAGAAAATCCGACTGCTTGAAGCCGAGGCTGGCCATGATCTGTTTGGCCTTGGCCACGAACTGACCGTCATGTTCGTGGTCGTGGGGCACGGCGGTGTCGAGCACGGTCTCGCTGCCCGCGGCTTCGCCCTCCTGCGGCAGGTAACCCACGGTGGTGCCCCGGATCAAGGTGACCTCGCCGGCGTCGGGTTCCTCGCGGCCGAGAATGATCTTCAGCAGCGTGGATTTGCCGGCCCCATTGGGGCCCACGATGGCCACCCGTTCACCCGCCTGCAGTGTGAGCGACACATCGTCGAACAACTGGCGGCCGCCAAAAGATTTCGCAAGTCCGGCAACGGTAAGCATAACAACATTTTAGGAGAGACGCGGCGGAAAGCATCACCGGCCCGCACCCGGTTCGGGGCGGATCGATGCATCAACAAGCGGACGATAGCGGCAGACCATGGTGGCAGCATAGCGGTCCCGGGGGGAAATGACAAGGTTGGCGCAAACGGGGGTCGCCCTACGCCCCCCCTCCGACCCACGACTCCTGACGTCGTCGCCTACAAACGGAACCCTGACGCTCCGGCGCGCCCGGAGGCCGAACGTCGGCTTCGCACGCGCCCTACCCAAAACCAACCGCTGCGCAGTTGAACTAAACCGGCTCGGCCCGCTGGAATCGCCGTTTGAGCCGCAGGCAGGGCTGTTCAATGAAATAATATGAGGCCAGGGCGACGGTGAAAATCACCAGCCAGTACGGCCAATAGTGGACGGGCGGCGCCATCTGATATCGCTCCATGACCTTGGCGATGGGGAAATGCCAGACATAAAGGCTGTAGGAAATGCGGCCGATGAAAACCAGCAGCGAATTCTCCAGGAGACGATGCACCGGGC
>CAYTJG010000047.1:0-26904 GCA_964437865.1 uncultured Bifidobacteriaceae bacterium
CGGGCCGCATCATCCCGAAATAATTCCCGAGATGCAGCGTGCCGCTGGGCTGGATACCGGACAAGATTCGCATAGAGGAAAATTAGCAACGAATGCTCGGTTCGGAAAAACAAAAGTTGTAATCTTCCTGTTGACCAGATCACAAGCTTGCGATAGTTATTATTGTCCAACGTAAAATCCATAGCTATGCATTCAGCTATTTGTAATACTTTATTGTACATACATGCTCCCCAATGTGGTGCGCCGGCTGGGAGTATTTGTCAGAAAAATATCGTCCTTTAATTTTTTTGTTGTACCGGAAAATGAAAATGCGAATCAATGCCTGCCCGCGGCCAGCGGGTCTTCGGCACAGTTCCGGGCGGTCCAGCCAGCGGGCGGCTGGCGCGTTCACCTTGATTGAATTGCTGGTGGTCATCGCCATCATCGCCATTCTGGCGGCCATGTTGCTGCCCGCCTTGAGCAAGGCCAAAAACAAAGCCAAGGCCACCGCCTGCACCAACAACAATAAACAGATCGCGCTGGGGTTGATGATGTACACGGGGGACAACAATGATTACCTGCCGCCGTTGAATACCGGCACCTGGCCGGGCGTGACCACCAATTGGTGGTTCCGGGTGCTGGACAGCGGAAAATACCTCACCGCCAGTTCCACGGCCGGCAACGTCTGGCGCTGCCCGCTGGTACAAGACCAGGACATTGAACCTTCCATAACCAATTACTACCACTCGCCCTGTGAAGGCTACGGCCCGCTGGAGGGCAACGCCATCACCGAAGGCGTGTTTCGCTACGCGCTCAACGGCACCGCGCCCTTGGGTAGCATGCGTTTGCCGCAAATCAAACGTGCCACCCAGGTCTGGATGATCGGCGACATCGGCACCCCCAAAACCAGCGGCAGTGTCGACGTGCAACCGACCGCCTATTATACCGAAGTCACCACCAAGCAACCCGTGGGCACCACCGGCTGGAGCACTGAGTCCGGCACCGACTACAAGCAACCAGCCTGCCGCCAAAACGGCCGCGCCATCGTCTCCCTCTGCGACGGACACGTGGACAGCTTCAAATGGACCGATCTGCACAATGACCTCAACGACATCTTTGCCATCAACTCGTACTAGGGCATGCTGAGACCATTCACCTTGTGCCTGCCGGGCCTCGTGCTGGCGATTTTATGGTGCGGGCGAATCCAAGCCGCCAACCTGCTGAGCAACCCAGGCTTTGAAGCAAACGGCGCCGGCGGAAACCAGAACTTTCCCGGCTGGCAGACTTTCGGCGTGAACTCGTACACGGAGACCGCCGCCACGCTTGCCCACGGCGGCACCAATTACCTTAAAGTCTATCAAGCCTTCACCGGCATCACGAATTTCGACGGTGTTTTCCAGGACTATATCTCCGGCCCGGCAACCACCTATGCTGCCGCTGGCTGGGCCTATATTCCCTGGGCCACGGACCCGCTCGTGGGCCAAAACGCTGCCTGGCTCGAAGTGACCTTCCGCGACGCGAACACGACGGTTCTGGCCCGGTATCGCTCCGCGGTGATTACCTCCAACGCCATCGTGGCCGGCACCTTTCCGAAGAACCGCTGGCTCGATCTGGCCATCACCAACCAATATGACGCCAACGGCACGCGCGTAACCAACACGGTGACCCAATTGGTGGCCCCCGGCGGAACGGCTTTTGTGCGCTACCAAATCATGTTCCTGGGCGACGCCAATTATTCCCACGGGTCTGTCTATTTTGACGATCTGAATCTCACTCAACTGGGCGGCTCACCCTACGGCAACCTGAACATTGTCTGGGATGATGAATTCGACGGCACGGCCATCAAGACCAATCTGTGGACCTACGACCTCGGCGCGGGCGGCTGGGGCAACAGCGAGCAGGAGTACTACACCAGCCGCACCAACAACGCGTACGTGGCCGGCGGCCTGTTGCATATCGTCGCCCGCCAGGAAGCTTACGACGGCGCCAGCTACACCTCGGCCCGCATGAAGTCCGAGGGGTTGTTCTCCTGGCAATATGGACGGATCGAATGGCGCGCCCAATTGCCGGCCGGTACCGGCTTCTGGCCCGCCTTGTGGATGCTGGGCGCAAATATCAACACCCTCGGCTGGCCCGGGTGCGGTGAAATCGACGTGCTGGAAAACAATGGCGGCAATCCGGCCATGGCCCAAGGCAGCATCCATTCCGGCAGCGATGCCACGGCCATTTACAATTTCCCGGATGGCGGCGGCGTCACCAATTTCAACACGTACACCCTGGATTGGGCGACCAACGCAATTCTCTTCTACGTCGACGGACACCTCTACGAAACGCAAACCAACTGGTCCACCTCCACCACGAACGTCTATCCGTTCCCGTTTAACCAGCCGTTCTTCCTCATCATCAACCTGGCCATCGGCGGCAGTTATCTCGGCTTCCCGGACACCAACACGATCAACGCCGGCTCTCGGTTCCCGGGCGAGCTGCTGGTGGATTATGTGCGCATCTATCGCCCCACCGAACCGCTTCATGTCGGCATCCAGAAGACTGGCGCGGACCTGCTGCTCACGTGGACTTCCAACGTGGTTTGCCAGGTGCAAACCAACACCAACTTGCTGTCCCCCGGCAGCAACACCTGGGCTCCGCTGGTCTCCGCCACCAATCCCCTGCGCTTGCCTCCCAACGGCACCAGCGCCCTTTACCGGCTGATTTCGCCCTAAAGTTTCCCTTTGGTGCTGGGCAATTGCCCGGCAGTCCGCGGATCATACTGGCGGGCGGCGTCCACCGCCCGGGCAAACGCCTTGAACAAAGCTTCGACAATATGGTGCGGCTCGTCGCCGTACAGCAGCTCCAAATGCAGATTGCAACGGGCTTCGTTGGTAAACCCCTGGAAGAACTCCCGGGCCAGGCCAAACCGGAACGCGCTGGAGGCATCCTGGTTCCTTTCGGCCAGCGAAACCCGCTTGAGCGAAAACCGGTCCAAGCCGCGCCAGACCAGATGCGGCCGGCCGCTGAAGTCCACCACGCACCGGGCCAGACATTCGTCCATCGGCACGTACGCTTCGCCGGTAAAGGGGTTGCGCGGATGAAAACCATGGCCGTAGCGGCGGATGCCGCGCTTGTCGCCCAGCGCCTCGGCAAAAGCCTGCCCCAGCGCAATGCCGCAGTCCTCCACCGTATGGTGCGCATCCACCGCCAAGTCGCCCTGGCAACGCAGCTTCAGGTCCACCGTGGCGTGCTTGGCAAAAAGCGTCAACATGTGGTCGAAGAACGGAATGCCGGTCCGCACGTCGGACTGCCCCTTGCCGTCCAGGTTCAGCCGAATATCAATCCAGGTCTCCAAGGTGCGTCGCCGAAGGATGGACTGCCTTTTTTTCATCGCGCAAATTTAACCAGACCGCCGGGAAAATGGCCAAGGGAATCGGCGTCAATAGAGTGGCTTGAGCAGCGGATGCAGCTCCTGATCCAGCTTGCTATTGAGTTCGTCGATGCGCGCCTGAATCCGGTCCGGGGTCAGGGATACACGCTCCCCCGCCCGCAACCACTCGATCGCCCTCGTCCAGTGGCCATCCGCCGTGTCCATCGCCGCCAAATGCGTGGTGAGCTGCTCCATCACCAACTGATTGTCCTTCTGTTCCGCCACCAGTTTCAAGGGGCGACCCAACCAGTCGTCCACCAACTCAAGGGCCGGCTGCCGCCCCCGGGGCGTGGCGGGATCCAGTCTGAGCCACAATTCCACGCCGTGTTCCCATACATTCCGGGCCCGGGTGTGATCCTGATAGCTGTCGTAATACAAGCGCCCCAACTCGAAGAAAATTTCATAGCTGTCCGGACAATGCCGGATGCCCTCATGCAGCATGACATCCGCCGCCTTCACGTTTTGCATCCGCTCCCGCAACCAGAAGGCCGTGACCGTGTAAGTCTGCACATTCTCCGGGTCCAGATCGGCCGAGAGCTTTAGCCAGGGCAAAATCTCCCGCACCTCCTGGCTGCCCCCTAAATCGCCACCCGGCCCGCCTTCATCCAAATGGGTGTGCCGGTTCGGGAAAAATTGACGGCCAAAGGAATCAATCCAGTTGCGTTCCGGGCCCAGAAAGCCGTGCTCATCGCCATGGTTCTTGCTGTCCACCGCGCCGGTATCCTCCGCCATGTGCGCGGTCCTAAAAGCCGCGTTGTCGTCGAAAATGCTCGGGTAATACCCACTGTGATAATATTCGTCGGCCTTGATGTAAAACGTGTTGGCAAACATCTTCCGCTCGTCTCCCAGCAGCACCACGAAAAAATCACCCGTCGCCCGGCTGCCCCGCCAACCCTCAAACTGCGGCGAGAGGCGCGCCGCCGTGCCAAAACAGGCCACCAGCAACGCCACCAACAGCAACCAGTATGGACGCGGCGAGACCATGCTTCAATTCACCGCTTTCCGCCGGAACACCAGACAGGCGCCAATGATAAATAGGAACTGATAGAAGACCGCGTACAACAGCGCCAGACCGATGTATTCCCAGGCCACGGGCGGCCAGTTTTGCACCACCAGATCGCGCAAATCGTAAAACTCCAGGTGCGGCAGCACAAAATACAGGCATAAGACCAGCCCGCGGAGCGGCTCGGCAAGTTGCAACGCCTCCTGGTCCAGATGCCGCCCCACAAATAGAATCCCGCCGATGATCACAAAACAGATCGTGGCGTTGGAGGACGACGCGGCGAAGACCAGCGACCCCAGCAGCAACAAGACCACCACCATCCCCAGCATGAACCATTGCATGACCCCCGCCTGCAAATAATTCGTCAGGAACCAATGATGCTCCCGGCTGGCGGCCAGGGCGCCAAAAAACAGGTAGAAGCAGAGCAACGCCAGGCCGCAGGCCAGCCAGCACCCCAGGAATTTCCCCAAAATCAGTTCCACCCGCGTCAGCGGCTTGGCCAGCAACGGCAGCAGCGTCCGGTTTTCCCGTTCCGCCGGAATTTGCCGCGCCGTCGTGGTTACCGCCACCACCAACGTGCACACCCAGATCAGGTCCAGACAAACTTCCTTGATGTACCGCACCACATTCGCGTCGTTGTATATGTTGATCGACGCCATGACCAGGCAGATCAGGATCGTCACGATGAACAACACGTAGAAATCCTTCCGCCGATACAATTCCTTGATGACGATGCCGGCAACCGCAATCGTGTTTCTCATGATGCTGGTTCTTTTTGATAGCCAACGATTTCGAGAAAGGCCTTCTCCAGATTGGCGTGGGTCCCCGTGATCTCCGCCACCCGGCCAAGGGCTTTCAACTGCCCCTGATGGATGATGGCCACGCGATCGCAAACCGATTCCACTTCACCCAGCTCATGGGAGGAAAAGAAAACGGTTTTTCCTTCATTCTTCAACCGCTGGATGATCTCCCGGACCTTCATCCGCCCCAAGGGATCCAACCCGCTCGTCGGCTCGTCCAACACCAGGAGGTCCGGATCGTTGATGAGCGCTTGGGCCAGCCCCACGCGCTGCTGCATGCCTTTCGAATAGGACTTGATCGGCCGCCGGGCGGCTGATTCCAGCTCCACCAGCTTCAACAGTTCCGCGATCCGCCGGTCCGCCACGGCCCGCGGCAGGCCGAAAATCTTCGCGTAAAATCGGAGCAGCTCTTCCGCATTCAGAAATTTGTAATAATACGTCAGCTCGGGCAGGTAGCCAATCCGCTGCCTCGCGATGGGCTGCCGCACATCGATGCCAAACAGATAGGCGGACCCACTGGTGGGCGGCACAAAACCCAGCAGCACGTTCATCGTGGTGGTCTTGCCCGCGCCGTTGGGCCCCAGGAATCCAAACACTTCGCCCGTGCCCACCTCCAGATCCAGCCCGTGCAAGGCCACTTTCGTGCCTTGGCGAATCTCCCGACTCCGATATTCCACGCGCAGCTTCTCGGTTTTTAGAATTATGCTCATTTACGATGGTGACTCATACGGCGAATTCATCGGGCACTCTTTTTTACAGTTAAAAACGCATCCGAAGCAATCAAATTCAGGGGTTTCAGCAACCCCGCAACCGGGCGGCAGGCCGAGGCAACAAAAAGGCGCAAGGCTGGCCGCCTTGCGCCGTGAGAAAGGCAGTGGAACTGCCGCTAATAGTTATGGGATGGTGTCACGGTGTTGCCAAGGGAACACAAGGCCGAGGGATCAATCCCCACTGCCGAGACCGTATAGGTGCCGCCGGCCGGACAGGTGGGAATCTGACTGTTGCTATTCAGCTTGATGTAGGGCGTCAAGTCATCTGGAAAGTTGACCGCCGCTCCCACATGCTTGTCATTTTCAATGGCGAACTGCTGCATAGCTCCGTCGATTTGCCTCAGGTTGTTAATACAGGCATTGGCCTGTGCATTGGCGCGGGCTTTAACATAATTCGGAATGGCGATCGCCGCTAACAACCCAATGATCGCAACCACAATCATGATCTCCGCCAGCGTGAACCCGCCCAAACTCTTTTTAGTTCGGGTCGTTTTCATGTACTTCCTGCGGCGTGAACCACCGACAAACATTGTTTATTATGATAACGAACTTGTTCACGAATTGTCTGCCGGCACCGCAAGACCGAATAAAGCATTTAAAATGCCAAAGGACCTGGATAGCAAAAAACACCCCGGCAAATTAAGCCGGGGTGTTGTGAATCGGTTTAGAAAATTACGGGAGATAGTGACCGGGAGTCACCGTGTTCGCCAAGCTGCAAGTCGGACTGGTACCCACGGCGGGAGCGCTGTAGGTGCCGCCCGCGGGACACGGAGGAATGCTGCTCGAGGCGTTCAGCCGGATGTACGGCGTCAGATCACCAGGGAAGCTAACCGCGTCCGCCGTCTTCTTCTTGTTTTCCAAGGCGAATTCATTCACCGCCGCATCGATCTGCCGGAGGTTGTTGATGCAAGCATTGGCCTGCGAGGTAGCGCGCGCCTTCACGAAGTTCGGAATGGCGATGGCCGCCAAAAGGCCGATAATGGCCACGACGATCATGATCTCCACCAGCGTGAAGCCCGCTTTACGATTGGCTTTGTTCTGTTTCATTGTCTTTGCTTTCTTTGTTTGATTCGTGGCTGAACTCTGCGGCTGGCGGGTTTGCAATAATCTATGAGTACGTGCGCTGTTCACTTGATTGCCTGCCGCAACCACGATGTTGATTTTCTAGCAACATTGGTGCCAATGTCGAGTTTTTTGTGCTCGACCTCAGATTATTACCCAAAAACAAAATAATCCCTCAATTCCTCATATTCCACCCACTTTCCCTGCAAAAATTGCCGGCTTATCTCTGCATCAGGCGATGCTCTCCCCCCTTTGTACCCTCACCGGACTTGCCAAAGAAAATCCGCAGCCTCAATTTAAGACACCGCGATGTACAATTGGACAGTTTCTTGTCAGTCAATCCGGAGCCAAACCGTCTTGAGATAAGCCGGCTCGGCCTGACAAATCGGAAAGTCGGGCGGCTGGGGCACATAATGCCGCTGCAAAATCCCCCGGTTCGCACCCTGAATCGCCGATTCCACCGTGGTCAGAAACTTGGGCACGGCCCAGTCATTGGCGTTGGCGCAAGCCAGCAGGACCCCTCCGGATCGCAACAACCGCAGCCCCGCCGTCACCAGCTCCAAATAGTCCTTTTCAACCCGAAAAACACCATATTCCTTTGATTTGGAGAAGGTTGGAGGATCCAAGACCACCACATCAAAAAGCCGCCCTTTCCGCGCCAAGCGGCGCAGCCAGTCAAAAGCGTCGCCATATATGAAATCGACTGCGGACGGATCGAGCCCGTTCAAAGTAAAGTTGCGCCTCCCCCAATCCAGGTACTTCTTCGATAAATCAAGGCTGGTCACCCGCGCTCCCGCCTTGGCCGCACAAACCGAGAACCCACAAGTATAGGCGAAAGCATTGAGCACCTCGGCTTTGGCCCCCGACCTTTCCGGCAGCGCAAAATCCGCAGCCACATGCCCCCTCAGCAACCGCCGCCGGTTGTCCCTTTGATCCAGGAAAAGCCCGCACGAATAGCCCTCACCGAAACTCAACTCATAGCGAATACCATTTTCCACGATTTCCAAGACGCCGGGCGCCACCTCGCCCCAGACCAATTGCGGCGATAACTCGGGCTTGCTGCCCGTTCGCACCTGCCGCGAGAGGATCTTGTGATAAGCCCCCCGCATCGCCAATCGACCCGCCAAACGTACCAATTCCGCCTGCTGCCGGTCGGTCAGCCCGGCTTCGGACTGGGAAAGCAGATAACTGCCCAATTTATCCACGTACCAGCCAGGCCAGCCGTCCCCGGCCCCATGCACGACCCGAAAGGCATCCGTCACCTCGGGCTCGATCAGCCCCCGGCGCAAGGCCAGACGTGGATCGGCCTCGAAATCAACCGGTGCCTGCAGCCGCACCGGCGCCTGGGTGGCCGGATGCGCCAGGGTAATCTCGGCCGCGTGCAGGAATACCCGCGTGGAGGCGGTGCCCCCGTACAAAGTATCGCCCAGGATCGGGAACCCGTGTTCCGCCGCCTGTACGCGAATCTGGTGGGTGCGCCCGGTCAACGGCACCGCGCTGACCAGCTTGAGCGTCGACCCTGGCGAAACCGGCCCCTGCAACGCAAAGCACGTCTCCGCCTCCGCGCCCCCAGCCCGACTCACATACCTGTCCCCCAGCCGCGCCAGCCGGCTCCGCGCGGTAAACCCCATTCCCGGAACTTCGCGATCGGTCAAAAATACGTACGATTTCCGGATCCGGCGCTGCGTAAACTGCTCCGTGAGCGAACGGTTCGCCAGCGCCGTCTTGCCAAACACCAGCACCCCGCTGGTCTCCTTGTCCAACCGATGAATGATGGCCAGCGAAGCCCACCGGGGCTCGCGGTGTCGCAACCAGTCGTAAATCCCCTCCCCCGCGTACGGCGACGGCGCGTGCGTATTCCATCCCGCCGGCTTGTTGACCGCCAGCAGGTGCTCATCCTCATGGATCACGCAGGGAACCATGCCCCATGAAACCATGTTTCCCCGCCGGAATGAAGCGCGAAGCAGCCGGGTCTGGCGGGCGACCGCTCCCGCCCAAACCTTCGGCGTGACAAGCGCGGCCGGGAAGGCTACACCTTGGCCCATGAACCCACCTCTCCGTCTCAAGGATCAACCCGCCAGTGAGCGGCCCCGCGAACGCCTGGTTGCCCGCGGACCGGACGCCCTCACCCACGCGGAACTGATCGCCATTCTCCTGCGCACGGGCATCAAGGGCGTCAATGTGGTCCAAGTCGGGCAGAACCTCATGCAACGGTTCGGCTCGCTCAACTCAATGGCCCAGGCCTCCGTGGATGAACTCCGCGCCATGGCCGGTGTGGGCCGTGACAAGGCGGTAACCCTCGTAGCCGCCTTTGCCTTGGCCCGGCGGATGGAACAGGAGCGCTGCGCCGAGTCACCCGTGCTCGACAATCCGGCAACGGTTGTGAGTTTCCTGCGCGAAACCAACCGTTTGCGCCAGGTGGAATCCTTCCAGGCGCTCCTGCTCAACACACGCAAGCGACTGCTCCGCACCGAGGAAGTCTCCCGCGGCCTGCTGGATACACTGTTGGTGCATCCCCGCGAGGTGTTTCGGGCCGCCATTGCAGCCAATGCCGCCGCCGTGGTCCTGGTGCATAACCACCCCAGTGGCGATCCCACCCCCAGCGACGCGGACATCAAAACCACCCGCGATCTGATCCGTGCCGGGCAACTGCTGAAGATTGAGGTGGTGGATCACATCATCCTTGGCCGCACCTCGGAAGCGCGAACCAAGGATTACGCGTCGTTGAGGGAATTGGGCTATTTTTACACCTGAACCCAATCGTGCGCTTGCTTTCAGACCCGCTTCCGCGATGATAACCTCATGTCAGGCACCTATAGACCGAGCGGGCCGGTATCGTTGACTGAAAATCAAATCATCGCCCTGCACGAAAAGTTGCGGCACATGCGCCACGACGTGAACGGCCGGCTGGCAAACATCGTGGCGGCCGCTGAGCTCATACGCTTGCGGCCGGAAACCACCGCCGAACGATTGCAATTGCTGCTGGACCAGCCGCACAAGGCGGCCGAAACCATCGCCGAATTCTCCCGCCAATTCGAGGAAATGTTTGGTCTCAAGCGCGAGTAGAGGCCAGCCGAGCCGATGGAAAAGTCTGAAGCCGAACTGATTGCTGCCGTCCTGCGAGGCGACCAGGCCAGTTTTGAACCGCTGGTGATCAAATACTCACCACGCGTCTTTGCCACGGCCCGCCGCTACGCCCGCCGCGACAGCGAAGTGGAGGATATCGTCCAGGAGGTCTGGCTCAAAGCTTTTGACAAACTGGCCAGCTTCCGCGGCGAGGCCCCCTTTGAACATTGGCTGATGCGTCTGACCGTCCGCACCTGCTACGATTTTCTCCGCGCCCATCAGCGCAACCGGGAATCCTCCTTCAGCGAAATCTCCGAGCCGGAGGAGGATTGGCTGGACCGCTTTGTGACCGAGCCGGGCATGGCCAGCGAAGAGGCGGACGCCGCCCGGACCCTGGTCAATCGCGTCATGGAGAAGCTCTCGCCGGCCCACCGGCTGGTCATACAATTGCTCGAAATTGAAGACCGGTCGGTCAAGGAAATTGCCGATTTGACCGGGTGGTCGGTCCCCTTGGTCAAGGTGCGGGCTTTTCGCGCCCGCGCCGAGATGCGGAAAATTCTGGCGCGGATGACCAAAGACCAGTATCTGTAACCCCGGCCAGAGCCCATCCGTCCAATGGATTGGAGCGTATGAACATCGCCATATTGCAGCAGAAATTGATCGCCGCCGCCCGGCTCCAGCAGCCGGACGACCAAGTGCCGTATACGTTTGAAAAGCGTATCATGGCACTCGTGGTCGACCGCGCGGCCGTTTCAACCCGCCTGCTTTGGGCCCGCGGCTTCTGGCGGGCCGCGGTTTCGTGCGTGGCCCTGGCAGCGGTTTGCGGCGCAGTTTCGCTTTTCATGCCAACGAAAGTGGACAACAGCAACGACTTGTCCCAGGATTTTGAAAACACCCTGCTCGCCTCCGTGGATCAGCCCGATACCTCCCCGTGAACGATTGGAAGGTCATTCCGACGATTGTTTTGACAACCGTCCTGATTTTTGGCGCCGGCGTGTTTGCCGGCGGCATGTTGGTTGATTACGTCAAACAAAACCATCACGCCATGGCAGTCAAGCGGCAGAATTCCCTGCTGCCCGCCACCAACAACCCGGCCACCATCCCACCGCCCCCAGCTCCGCCGGTCACCAACACTTCCGCCACGCCCAAACCGGCCCGGCCCCCGGAAATCCTCAGCAAGGAATTTCTCCAACGCCTCGATGGCGAACTTCATCTGACCAAGGATGAGCATGAGGCGGTGCAGAAGATCATCAACGACGGCCAGAATGAGATGCGCAAAGTGCTTCAGGATGCCCGCTTGGAAATCCGCGAGGCGCTCACCCCCACGCAACGGAGCCAGTTCGACGACCTCTTGAAGCGTCCCTTCCACAAGCCGATTTTTGCCACCAATACGCCGCCCAATCTTTTCAGCGACGCCACCAACCTGCCGCCCAACCTATTCGGCCTCCACACCAACACCCCCTGAACTGGTTCACAGCTCCACCAACAGGGCGCCAATCTTCTTCCGCAAGTCCTTGTTGACCGAGCTCGCCGAACGATTGGCGTCGATAATGTCAAAATGGTACGTTTTCTGAAGCTGGCGAAACGCCTCGCCCATCGCGGCCTGGTACTTGAGAAAACTGTCAAACAGGTCCCGGGAAAACCCCAGATCCATGCCGCTCTCCCAATAGTCCAGCGTGGCCGTCTTCGACAGGTTGCGCTGGACCAACTCCTGCGGCTCCACGGACAGGTAAAAAACGGCGTCCGGCTCCGGCGCAATGCCGTAGAGATTCTTGAGCCAGCCTTCATCCATCCCCCGCACCATGTCCCGCGCCATGAGCGTATAGATATAGCGGTCCGCCAAGACGATAAAACCCGATTTTAACGCGGGTAGAATCAGGTTCTCCAATTGGTCGGCAAAATCCGTGGCGTAAAACAACGCCAGCGTCGTCCGGCTCAGCACGTTCCCAGCCTGCGCGCGCTGCAACTCCTCGCTCACCAGCGTGGAGCGCTTCAACCCCACCTGCACGGTGGCGTGTCCGCTCGTTTCCAGCCAATTGACCAATTCGGCGATTTGCGTGGACCGGCCGGACCCATCCGCCCCCTCCACCACAATCAGCCGGCCGCCCAAAGCCTCCGAATCCACCTGGGGAATGCCGTGCCCGTAAAAACGATGCGTGTTGTTGTTCATGCCACCTTGTCTTCTTCCTTCTCCAGCTCTTCCTTGTCGGGCTCCTGGCGTCGGGAACGGAGTGATGGGGGCAGCGGCAGCAGGCTGCGCCGCTTGAATTTCTTCAAGTCGATCCGGTCGCTGACCAGCTTGCGCACGATGACCTGTTGCTTTTCCACCGGCTGATTCGCGTCAATGATCACAAAATTAAACTCCTTGGTCATGGCCAGATACTGGTCGAGGATGCGGCCTTGGAAGATCTTAAAGCTCTCATACGGATCATTCGACAGCCGCAGATCCATGCCCGCCTCAAAGAACTTCAATTTCGGTCGCCCGTCCAAAATCCGGTTCAGCGAGACGTCGAGGTCCGCCTTGAAAAACATCGTCAGGTCCGGCGCGCAAGCAAAGCTGTAATTGCCCCGCACCCAGTCCGGCGGACATCCCCGGGTGACATCGCGGGCAAACGCCGTGAAAATATAGCGGTCGCACAGCACCACATAGCCCGCGCGCAGGAGCGGCATGAGGTGCCGCTCATAACGGTCGGCAAAATCAGTCGCGTGGATCAGGCTGAAGGTCGTCGGCGTGAGCAACTCCCGTTTCTTGCCCTTGCTCGTCGCCGATTTCACCAGCTCCGAGGAATTCCATTCGCTGAAATACACTTTGATTCCCTCGGCTTCCAGCCAGCGCTTGAGCAAATAGATCTGGGTTGATTTGCCTGAGCCGTCAAGGCCCTCCACCGCCACCAACCGGCCGGGAAATTGCAAGTCTGCGAATGTCTTCATTTATGAACGCGGCGCATCCGCAATTCTTAATTCTTTTCCCGGGCGGTCACAAGCCCTAGTTTCGCTTGGAGCGCGCCCATCCGCGGGCGCTGAGATGTGATTCTGAGCCAGCCGTGACCTAATCGAAAGCCCCGAAACGAACGGCCGCTCCACCACGCTCCGCTTAAATCTTTCGCCGCAACGCTCGGACGTCCCAGCGCCCGAGACGGGCGCGGACCGCCCCGGCCTCGTCTCTTATTTGCCCCGGGTCTGCCGCCGCAGGCTTGACCCCCGCCGCAGAATGGACAACAGTCCCCGGATTGTTCGGCGCGCGCGCACCCAATCCGACGCCCGCCCGGCAACACCAACTATATTTATGTCAGCAGTCATCCAGGATACGTTGGCCATCCTCAAACCAGATTCCTTCTGGCGCGGACTCGCACCCCAGATCGAAACCCGGCTCCGAGGCCTCGGGTTGGAATGGGTGGCCGCGTGCCAACTGGCCGATGGCGAGAATTTGCCGGTGGCCAAATGGAAGGAGTTTTACTTTCCCGCCATCGGTACCCGGCCGCCTTGCCTGGAGGGCACGGCGCGGTACATGGCCCATGGTCCCGTCCAAGCGATCCACCTGCGTGGCCCCAACGCCATCCAAACGGTACGCCAAGCCGTGGGCGCCACCCGCCCCTGGCAGGCGGAAAAAGGGACCATTCGCGGCGATTTCTGGCCCGGTGCCAAGGAGGCCAACGCGCCCTTCCGCCTCAAATTCCAGGAACCCGGCGACGACCAGTTCCTGTTCAACCTGATCCACGCCTCGGATGCGGAGGCCAGCTACGCCCGGGAAATCCAGTTCTTCCCCCCGCTGAACCAAGCCGGGGCACGCTGACCCTCCCGCAGTCCGCGCTGCCACGGGCGACAATCTTGCCTAGCCAGGCTCTTTTGCGCCGGTAACATTTGCCCTTGGGCCGCTGAAACCCTTGTAAAATAAAGCGAATTCATGGCTGGCACGGTCGTTGCTTGACGTCCTGCGTATGGATGTCAGCCTCTATTCCGCCGCTGCGGCAATGAATGCCACGGAACGATGGCAGGATTTGATGGCGGACAATTTGGCGACGGCTTCCGTTCCCGGGGCGCGGCAGCAGGAAATTAGTTTCTCGGCCGTGCAAGCTGGTTTGGCCTCTTCGGCCGACAGTGCCAGCGCCGGGCGATACGTGGTTCCGTTTGCCGGCGCGAGCACCAATTTCAAGCAGGGTGAACTCCAAGCCACCGGCACCAACCTGGACATGGCTTTGGAGGGCTCGGGCTTTTTCACGGTGCAGATGGCCGACGGCTCCAAAGCCTACACCCGCGATGGCCAATTCAACCTCAACAGCAAAGGCCAACTGAGCACCAAACAAGGAAACCTTGTGATGGGCGATTCAGGCCCCATCTCCTTTGACCTCAGCAACAAAGCCCCCATCACGGTTTCTGCCGACGGCCAGGTAAGCCAGGGCAGTGAAATCAAAGGCAAGTTGGCCATCACCGACTTTGGCAACCAGAAGGCACTCACCGTCAGCGACGGCGGCTACTTCCGGGCCGACGCCGTCACCGCCCAGCCCAAACCCGCCACCAGCACCAACGTGCGCCAGGGCTTTGTGGAAGCCTCCAACACGTCGCCCTCGCTGGCCATGGCCAGCCTGTTGTCCTCCATGCGGATGTTTGAATCGAATCAGAAAGTCATGCAAATGCAAAGTGACCGGATGTCGTCGACCATCTCCAGCCTGAGTGGCACCGCCTCCTGATATGAACCGGCCAACCGTCATACACCCATTCACCGATTAGCCTATGCTTCGCGCGCTTTACTCCGCCGCCGCCGGGATGCAATCCCAGCAGATGAATCTGGACGTGATTTCCAACAACCTCGCCAACGCGAACACCACTGGTTACAAGTCCACCAAGCTCCAATTTCAGGATCTGCTTTACCAGAATTCCAAGGAAGCCGGTTCCCAGCAGGGCGGCGGCAACATGTTGCCCACCAGCCTCCAAATCGGCCAGGGCGCCGTGCCCGTGGCCACCGAGCGCTCCTTCTTGCAGGGCGACCTCTCCCAAACTGGCAACACGCTCGATGTCGCCATCGAGGGCTCGGGCTTCTTCGAAGTGCAAATGCCGGATGGCACCCTGGCCTATACCCGCGATGGCTCGTTCAAGACCGACGCCCAGGGACGCATCGTGACCAGCGACGGCTATCCGGTGCAAGGCGGCTTTCAAGCCGAGCCCGCCGGCACCACCGCCGTCACCATCACCTCCAACGGCACGGTCACTTACAAGACTGCCGGCGGCACCAGCACATCCCAGATACAGATCGCCCGCTTCATGAACCCCGGCGGACTCGATGCCGTCGGCCACAATCTCTACCAGGAAACCGCCGCTTCCGGCACCGCCGAGCTGGGCACTCCCGGCGAGAACGGTTTCGGTGAACTCCAGCAGGGGTCGCTCGAATTGTCCAATGTCAGTGTCGTGCAGGAAATGGTGAACCTCATCACCGCGCAGCGGGCGTATGAAGTGAATTCCAAGGCCGTCCAGGCCGCGGATGAGATGATGCAGGAAAGCAACAACCTCGAACGTTGATGAACCTCCGCTTTCCATTCAATGGCCCGCGATGCCTGCCGCTGAGCGCCCGGTCGGCGCAATGGCTCCGCCCATTGCTTCTCTGGACCTGCCTCGGCGGCGGCTTCACAACCACCCTGTGCGCCGAGGAAGCGCCGCCACTTCAACTGCTGGCCGCCGCACCCGTAAGTGGCGACGGCCTTTTTCTGCCCCAGTTGTTCTCCTCCGCGCAACCGTTGCCCGTGATCCGGCTTAGCGACGCTCCGCCTTTTGGCCAGAATCTTATTCTCTCACGCGCGCAGATTTGCGGTCTCCTGGCCGCAAACGCGCCGGGCGTCGGGACCAACTTCTCCGGTCCCGACGCCATCAAAATCTTTCGCCGCGCCCGCACGCTCGGCGAGTCGGACGTCCTCGGCATGCTCACCGCCACCCTCCAGCACGATTATATCAAGGACCGCGGCCAACTCGACCTGCGCCTGTCCCAGCCCTGGACCCCCTTGGTGCTGCCCGATGATCCCTTGACACTCGATATCATCGAAGTGCCCTCCGCCGGCGTCACGCCTTACTTTATTGTCCGCTTCACCCTGCGTACGGCCCATGAAACCCTCGGGTCTTGGTCCATCAACGTCAAGGCTTCCGTCTGGCGCGAAGTCTGGGTGGCCAGCGTCCAGCTCAAACGCGGCGAACCGCTAGCCCTCGCCTCCTTGTCCCGCGAACGCCGCGATGTGCTCAGTGTGCGCGAGCCGCTGGCCGATTTTGCCGCGGGCAGCGACGCGTTGGAGATTGCCGAAGCCGTCAGCGTGGGCCAACCCATCCTGGCGCGCATGATCAAAGCCCGCACGGTATTGCATCGCGGCCAACGGGCCGACGCCCTCGTGCAGGACGGTGCCCTGAGTATCCGGGCGCAAGTGGAAGTCTTGGAGGACGGCGCCCCGGGCGAAACGGTCCGCGCCCGGAACCTGGTGACGCATCACGACCTGACGGGCACCGTGCTGAATGAACGGACCATCCTCATTTCATTATGAACACCCTTAAACAAAACAAGCATCTTCTCTGGCCCTGGCTGCTGTTGTTGGCCCTGCCGCTCGGCCTCCAGTCCATGGCCTGGGCGCAATCCCTCTGGCACGATGATGTCTCGCGCTCCCTGATCGCCGACAAACGCGCCACCGGCATCGGCGACATTCTGACCGTGGTGGTCTCCGAAGTTTCTTCGGCCAACAAGAACAACGAAACCAAGACCGAGAAAAGCTCCAGCTGGACCGCCGCGGTCACCTCGTTCCTGTATCCCGGATTTCTCCAGTACAAGGGCACCACCCCGGCCGTGGATTACAATTCCGACCTCAAGCACGACGGCAGCGGCGCCATCAATAACTCCGAAATAATCGTGGCCCAGCTCACCGTGAAAGTCACCGACGTCCTGCCCAACCACAACCTCGTGGTGGAGGGCAAACGCGACACCTCCTTTGCCGGCGAGCACCAGTCCATGTTCCTGCACGGTATCGTCCGCCCCGAGGATATCTCCCCCACCAACACCATCTCCAGCTGCGATGTGGCCGATGCCACGATCCGGATCGAAGGCAAGGGCACCGTGAGCGACAGCCAGAACAAGGGCTGGTTCACTCGCATCCTGGACAAAGTCATCCCCTTCTGATTATGCCACTGGTTCCCCGTCTCTTGCGTCCACGGTGCCGCCACGGAGCCGCCGCCCGGCCCCTGCCGGCGCCGCGCCACTATCGTGACGGCATTGAAAAAAACTACCTCGCCTGGAAACGACAACTGCTGGCCAAAGCCCTGGCCGCAGGCCTGCTGGTGCTCCTGGCACTGCCTGGCCCGCTGTTCGGCGAAGGCATCAAGCTGCGCGACCTCGTCATGATCTCCGGCGTGCGCGACAACCAATTGGTCGGTTACGGGCTAGTGGCCGGCCTGGCCGGCGACGGCGACAAAGACCAGCCGTACACCAAGCAAGCCGTGGCCAATATCCTCCTGCGCTACGGTGTCAACATTCCCGCCAACACGCTCTCGGAGAAAAACGTGGCGGTGGTCATGGTCACCGCGGATATTCCCCCGTTCCTGAAGAATGGCGCGCGGATTGACGTGACCGTGGCGTCCATGGGCGACGCCAAGTCGCTCACCGGCGGCGTGTTGCTGCAAACGCCGCTACTGGGCGCCGATGGCAAGGTTTATGCCGTGGCCCAGGGCCCCCTGGTGCTGGGCGGCTTTGCGGCCGGCGAGGGCGGTGCCGGCGGTGCCACCGTGACCAAAAACCACCCCACCACGGCCCAAATCGTCAACGGCGCGCTCGTCGAGCGGGAAATTCCCACCCAGTTCGTCACCGACCGGACGGTGGAACTGCTGCTGCGCGATCCCAGTTTCAATTCCGCGTCGTCGATCGCCACCGCGATCAACGACGTCTTCACCAACTCCGCCCACGCCGAGGATGCCACCTCCATCAAGGTCCGCCTGCCGGACGGCGCGGAAGCCGCTCCCGTGGATTTCATCGCCCGCATGAACATGATCGAAGTGATGCCGGACGCGCCCGCCCGCATCGTCATCAATGAGCGCACTGGCACCATCGTGGCCACGGCCGCCATTCATATCTCCAGTTGCGCCGTCGCCTGCGGCAACATCACCATCAATGTGGCTCAATCACTGGATGTCTCCCAACCGGCGCCCTTCAGCAACACCGGCACCACCACCGTCACGCCGCGCACCAGCACCAGCGTCACTGAAGCCAAATCCAGTCTCGTCACGCTGCAGGATATGCCCACCGTGGAAAAAGTGGCCGCCGCCCTCAACGCCCTCGGAGCCACCCCCCGCGACATGATGTCCATCTTTGAAGCCATGAAACAGGCCGGCGCCCTGCAGGCCGAACTCATTACCCGCTAATGCAAGTCTCCGCCCTCCAATCAAAAGTGGACGCCAGCCACACGCAGTTGGAATCGCTCGCGGCCAATAAGTCCCTGAGCCAGGAGCAGAAAATCGGCGAGGCCAGCCGGCAATTTGAAGCTATCCTGTTGCGCCAGTTCCTCTCCGAATCGGAAAAGCCGGTCATCTCCTCAGGGTTGACCGATGACTCCAGTTCGTCGGGCATTTACCAGGATATGATCACCAACCAGTTGGCGGACAGTCTCTCGCGCAACGGGGGCATCGGCCTGGCCAAGACTTTTGAACGGCAACTGACGCAGCCTGGCCAGATGACGGCAACCCCCAAAATTTCCAAGACATGAAAGAATTGTTAGGCATTCTCATCGAAGCGCTCCGCGACGAGTTGAAGCAGTACGGCGAAATGCTGGCCCTGCTCGACCAGCAACAGCAAATGGTCATGCGCCGCCAGGTGGCCGAGCTGCCGGAGAATGTCAATTCCGTCAATGCGCAAGCCGGGATCATCGCCGCCGCGCGCCAGGAACGCGAACAGCGGCAACGCCACCTCGCCCGCTTTCTCCAACTGCCGGAAGCCGCCGGCTTCACCCTCTTGATCCCGCAATTGCCGCCCGATTACCGGCCCCTCGTCGAGGCGCTCGTGCGCGAAAACAACGAATTGCTCGTGCGCGTCCAACAGCGCGCCCGCCAAAATCACCTCCTGCTCAGCCACTGCGTCGAACTGATGCAGCAATTGATCAACTCCATCTTTCCGAACGTCACGCCCACCACTTACAATGGCAGCGGACACGTGCCCGTGCCAGCCGTTCCCCCGCAACCCCTTTATCAAGCCGTCGGCTGAACCCCTTGATTTTATATGCTCGGACTATTCGGCACACTCAACTTGGCCTCGCAGTCATTGCAAACGCAAATGACGGCCATCGAAGTCGCCGGCCAGAACATCGCGAATGTCAATACCACGGGCTATTCGCGACAAACGGCCAACATTACCGCCAGCCCGGATATCGAGACGAGCGTGGGTCCGGAGGGCACGGGCGCCGTCGTCAGCTCCATCAGCCAGACGGTCAGCCAACTGCTCAACAGCCAGATCCAGTCGCAAGCCAGCACCAGCGGCTATTGGAGCGGACAACAATCGGCCCTGCAAAGCGCCCAGGACGCCATCGACGAGTATTTGAGCGGCACCGCCTCCAGCAGCACGACTTCCACCACCAGTTCCTCCGATACCTCCAGCTCCGGCTTGTCCACCCAGTTGAGCGACCTGTTCTCCTCCTTCAGTTCCCTGGCCACCTCCAATTCCGAAAGCAACCAGCAGGCCGCCGTCAGCGCCGCGCAAAACCTGGCCTCCACCTTCAACAGCGTCGATAGCCAGCTCAGTTCCGTGCGCAGCTCGTTGAACGCCACGATCACCAGTGGCGTCAGCTCCGCCAATGAGCTGCTCACCAACATCGCCACCTTGAATCAGAATATCTACCAGGCGGAGGCCGACGGCGGCAACGCCAACGACCTCAAAGACGAGCGGGAACAGGATCTGGAAAACCTCTCCTCCCTCACCAGCATCAGCACCAGCACCAGCACCGACGGCGCCATCAACGTCACCATCGGGGGACAGACCCTCGTCTCCGGCGACTCGGTCAGCGACACCCTGCAGACCTATGACGCCGGCAGCGGGCAATTGCTGGTGGAAACCGCCACCGGCGGCGTGCCACTCACCCTCACCGGCGGGTCCATCCAAGGCAACATTGAAGCCCGCGACGGCACGTTGGCCACCGTGCAAAGCGCCGTCAACTCGCTCGCCAGCTCGGTGATCACCCAGGTCAACGGCATTCTCGACAGCGGTTACAGCTCCACCGGCAGCACCGGCACCAGCTTCTTCACCGGCACCGACGCCAGCACCATCGCCGTCAATTCCGCCCTGGTCAACAATCCGTCGCTCATCCAAATTTCCAGCAGTGCCACCAGCACCGGTGATACGTCACTGGCATTGCAAGTCTCCCAATTGGCTGACACCGCCCAGTCCGCCCTGAACAACGACACTTTCAGCGATTACAACGCTGCCACCGTGACCAACTTGGGCACCGCCCTGAGCGATGCCAATTCCGAAGTGACCGACCAATCCACGGTCACCCAAATGTTGGACACCCAGCGCAGCTCCGTTAGTGGTGTCAACGTGGACGAGGAAATGACCAACCTGATGACCTTTCAGCGAGCCTACGAGGCCTCCGCACAGGTCGTCACCACCGTGAACACCCTGCTGGGGGATACGCTGGGAATGAAGACATCTTGATTTTATGCGGATCGCAACCAATTCCTACACGGCCACCATGCTGGACCAGTTTAACAACCTGGCCAGCGAGGACGACAAGTTGCAAGGGGAGGTCTCCACCGGCCTGGCCATCCAGTCCTCCTCGGACAACCCCACCGCCATGAGCGACACGCTCCAGGATCTCGCCAAGGAAGCCGCCCAGTCGCAATACAGCTCCAATATCACCACCTTGCAGTCGCGCGCGGATACCATCTCCTCCGCCCTCAGTTCGTTGCAAACCATCGTCAGCAAAGCCAGCGAAACCGCCACGTCGGCGGTTTCCTCCACCACGACCAGCTCGGATCTGACCAATTACGCCGACACCATCAATTCCCTGATCAACGAAGTGGTCAGCGCGGCGAACACCAAGGACCCCGCCACCGGCCAATATTTGTTTGGCGGCACCAACTCGGGCACCGCGCCCTACACCACCACCACCGATTCCAACGGCCAAGTCACCGCCGTCACCTACAACGGCAACAGCGGCACCAACTCCGCACAAATCAGTGACACCTCAACCATCTCGGTGGACATTCCAGGCGCCAACACTACCGGCACTGGCACACGCGGCCTGATTACCGACAGCACGTCCGGGGCAGACTTGTTGAATCACTTGATCACTTTGCGTGATGATCTGCAATCCGGCAACACCTCGGCCATCAGCGGAACCGATAACACCAATCTGACGAATGACGAGAATAACATCACCTACCAGGTGGCCCACAACGGCGTGCAGCAGAACCAGTTGACCGCCGCCGCCACGCTGGCCACCTCCAATACCACCACCCTGAAAACCATGGTTTCCAACTCGTCCGGGGCCAATCTGGTCGATGTGGCGACCCAGTTGAGCTCCGCGGAAACCGCCTATCAAGCCGCCCTCGAAAGTAGCTCCAAAATCCAGCAGCTTTCCATTTTGAATTATATTTCATGAAAACATGTTTTCGACTTCGCTCCCGCCTTGCTTTGGGGAGGGAAATTTTAACCCGGCAGGCAACCTTTTTGCCGGTTGAAACTGCCTGTCTGGCTGGACTTGGGTCCCCGTGCGTGGTAGGGTCTCAACATTCAGTCGGTTTTTTGCCTGTTTTTAACTCAAACCGGAAAAATTTGACGATGGCACGGCCGTTGCTACTGGAGGTTCTGCGATGAAATGCGCTGAAATGATCGAAACCGAAAACCCGGCTACGGCTAGCCCCGACCTCGTACGGATGCCCAATGGCATGCTTGGTTTTGAGGCGATCAAGGACTATGTGTTGACCAGCAACCCGGAAGAACTTCCGTTTGCCTGGCTGAAAGTGAAGGACAACGCCGGCCTGGCGTTCGTAGTCATTGACCCGTTCATGGCGATGCCGGATTACCAGCCAGACATCCCCCAGGCGGATGTGGATTTTTTGAAGCTAAACCAGCCGGATGATGCCCTGCTGTTGGCGGTCGTCACCATCCATAACAAGCTCCGCGCTACAGTGAATTTGAAAGGTCCGATCGTCATCAATCGCCATACGCGCATCGCCAAACAGGTGATCATCGCCAATGCCTCAGTTTATTCGGTCACCCACCCGCTGCCGCTGGCGGAAGAAGCCGTCTAAACCCGCTTATGCTCATCCTCTCGCGAAAACTTGGCGAAAGCATCGTGATCGATGGCCGCATTCACGTGACCGTGATGCGTGTGGACGGCGAAGTGGTGAAGTTGGGCATCGCGGCGCCGGCCGAAGTACCCGTGCACCGCAAAGAAGTTTACGAAGAGATTCAGCGCAGTAACCAGTTGGCATTGACCAAGCAGAGCGCCGGGTTGCCGAAATTCGCCGGAAAAATGCCTAAACTGAACCTGTCCGGGCCGCCCCTGCCGGCAGCCACTTAAGAATTTTGCATCTGCCTCGGGCAGATGCAAGCCGATGTCAGTGATATTCGTCAGCCACTAACCACGGAGGGCGAGACCACTGGCTCCTTCCCCGGGCGGGCCGCAAGGCCCGCCCGGTCACTTTAAACCAAATCCTTCCATGCCGAACACGTGTGTGCTAAAGGAAACCAAGCTCCCGCAGACGCTACCAGCCGAGACGTTGGCCCGCCCTTGGGATGTTTCCCCGCCCCCCGGCAAGAAGCCCATCGTCGTGGTCTTGGGCATGCACCGCAGCGGCACTTCGCTGTTGACCAGTTTGTTAACCGAGCTCGGCGTCGACCTGGGAGAGAAGCTCCTGGGCGCCGACATCAGCAATCAGGCCGGGTACTGGGAACAGGACGAGATTTGCAAAGTGCAGGATGCGCTGCTCCAAAAATCCGGCTGGCGGTGGACCAGCGCCACGGGAGCCACGCCCCTGCCAGCGGGCTGGTGGAAGTTGCCGTTAGTACAGCCCTTCAAACAACAACTTCTCGCCATCGTGCGCACGGAAATCGGACAGGCGAAGGGAGTGTGGGGTTTCAAAGACCCCCGCACCTCACGATTGCTGCCTTTGTGGCAGGAGATCTTTGCCGAATTGCGACTCGAGCCCATCTATCTGCTCGCCGTCCGGAATCCAGCCGCGGTCGTCGAATCCATTGTCAAACGCGACCAGATTCCGGTGGCCCGCGCCGAATTGCTCTGGCTGCTGCACAACTTGGACGCCGTCCGCGACGCCGGCCCACGATTGCGCCTGGTGGTCGACTATGACCGGTGGTTCACTCAGCCCCTCCAACAGGCCCGCGCCGTGGTGCGCGCACTGGGTTTGGACGAGACTGAAGCTGGCAACCGAATTGCCGATCGCATCATCCAGCACATCCGACCGGACTTGCGCCACTGCCAAACGTCGCGGGAAATCACCTGGCCCTGGGTCAAGGAGGCCTATGATATCCTCAAACGGGCGGCCTTGGCCGGCAGGTTCCCCGCCGAACTCCGACGCCTGGAAAAGAACGTGAACCAGGTATTTTCGTTGTGCCAGGCTTGGGGCGGTGCCTGCCCCCCCGCCGGCCTCCACTTTTCCTTGATCGAGCATTTCGCCGAAGGCCACACCAAGGCACTCGGCCCCTCGGCGCAGGCCGTCATCTGGGACGTTCATTTCGATGGCGCCCCGGAGCAAACCCTCTTGCTCCATCCGCCGGTGGAAGTCGCGTTCGACCTCCCCGTGAGCCAGCCCGGGGTGTTTTCCGCTGAAGTGTGCCTGCACCCGGAGGTCTGGAATAGACCGCAGGCCGGCGCCTGTGAGTTTCAGGTGCAGGTTGATCGCCGCATCGCCTTGGCCACCGTCCTCGATCCAGTCCGCCTGCCTGGCGACCGCCGCTGGTTCAACCTCCAGCTGGAAATTCCGGCCAGCCCGCACGGCAACCACCAAATTTCCCTCCGTACCCGTAGCGCTGGCGGCGGCAACGCCTTTCGCTGGGCGCTCTGGCGCAACCCGCGCTTTTCCTGGACGCCGCCAGCCAACCCACGGCTTGAGGATTTATGACCGCCACTGCCACACCCAAGCCTTCGGCTCCGTTGTCGCCGTCGTTACCCCGGCCGGCGGCCGCGGCGCCGCGGCAATCGTTGCGCATCTGTATCGCCAGCTTCGATTTCGTGGGTCCGGTGCGCAATGGTGGCGTGGGCACTGCCTTCACTTCCTTGGGCGAAGCGCTGGCCCGCGCAGGACACCAAGTCACCTTCCTGTACCTCTCCGGAAACTTCTGCGAAAACAGGAACCTCAAGCATTGGGTTGACGAATACCGCAAAAAGAACATCCGCTTTGTCCCGCTGCCCAAGTTTACCCAGTTCAAGCTGGCCGCCTCCTTTCATATGGCCCGGGCCTACGAAACCTACCTTTGGTTGGCCCGCGAATCGTTCGACGTCATCCATTTTTCCGAATGGCGCGCACCGGGTTACTATTCGCTCGTCGCCAAAAAACAGGGACTCGCGTTCCCGCATACGACCCTGAGCGTGAACACCCACGGGCCGACCCTTTGGAGCCTGTTGGGCGGCGGTGAGTATCTCACCCGGATCGACGACGTGGAACTGGATTTCATGGAGCGCCAAAGCGTGCAGCTGGCCGACGTCGTGATTAGCCCCAGCCACTACCTTCTGCGCTGGATGCAGGCGCAACACTGGGAGCTGCCAGAGCAACATTATGTGCACCAGAACATCCTGCCGGCTAATGCGCGCGCCGGCCTTGCCGCCGGCTCTCGCCCGGCGGCTCCGGTGCGCGAACTGGTGTTCTTCGGCCGCTTGGAGATGCGCAAGGGCCTCGTCCTGCTGTGCGACGCGCTGGATCGCTTGATCCATGAGCCGGACACCCAAAGTCTCAAGCTGACCTTCTTGGGCAAAACGTCAAAAATCAATAGCCAGGACAGCCGGAAATACCTCCAGGAGCGCTCCCAAAGGTGGCCCTGGGACTGGCAGATCATCAGTAACCTCGACCAGAGCGGGGCGCTGGCATATGTGCAGGGCAAGGGCCGCTTGGCCCTCATCCCGTCGCAAACAGACAACCTGCCTTATACCGTCCTGGAATGTCTGGGAACCGGCATTGCCTTCTTGGCCAGCAACATCGGCGGCATTCCCGAGATGATCCATCCCGACGACCAAGCCGAGACGCTGTTTCCACTGCATGCCCCGGCCTTGGCGGCCAAGCTGCTCCACGCCGCGCGCCACGGGGCACGGTCCGCGCGCTTCGCCTGCGAGCCGGCGGCCACGGAACAAGGCTGGCTGGACTGGCATCAAAGCCTCAGTGTCAGCGGCCCCAATTCCCCGGTCCGCGATCACCGGCTCGACACGCCGCTGGTAAGCGTGTGCCTGAGCCATTTCAACCGACCGCAGTATCTTCGCCAGGCCCTGGACTCGCTGCGCTCCCAGGATTACCCGCGCTTTGAAGTGGTGCTCGTGGATGATGCCAGCACCCAACCGGAGGCCATTGAGTTTGTTGACTCGCTCGCGCCGGAATTTGCCCGACGCGGCTGGCAGTTGATCCGCCAGCCCGAGGAAATATCCGTGGGTGCAGCGCGCAACCTGGCCGCCCGCCATGCCCGCGGCGAGTATCTGCTGTTCATGGACGACGACAACATTGCCAAACCAAACGAGCTGACGCAATTTGTCAACGTGGCCCGCAAAACCGGGGCCGACACGGTGTCCTGCTGCCTGGATTTCTTTTCCACGGAAACGCCCCCAAAATCCGGCCAGTTGCCCGATCAGCGTTTTCTCTTCCTCGGGCCCGCCGCCGCGGCCAGTGCCCTGCGCAACTATCTGGGCGACACCAACTCGCTGTTTCGCCGCGAGATCTTCCTGCAGCTGGGGGGATTTCACGAAGAACGCGACGTGGGCCACGAAGATTGGGAACTCCTCGCCAACGCCCTGCTCCAAGGTTACCATCACGAGGTGGTTCCGGAGGCCCTGGTCTGGTATCGCCGCCTCAACGACGGGAGCAGCGCCACCGAGAACAACTCCCTTCAACGCGGCCACCTGTGCAACATCCGGCCTTACCTGGAGGCCGTGCCGCCAGCCTTACGCACGCTGGTGCTCTTCGCCCAGGGCAAGGCGGCCGAATCGCCAAACAACCCACAAGCCGCCGGCGCCGCGCAAATCGCCTACCTCCAACGTTCCTACCGCTGGCGCGGCCTCTTCGAAGCCTCCCGGGAATTGCGCGCCAGCCAACGACCTGAATCCGCCGCCAAATTACTGCGCTCGGCCCTTTCCGCCGCCTCCACAACTCAAAGCCCCGCCATCCTCATCGAGGCTCTGCTTACCGTCGGCGCCGAAATGCATGCCCTCGATGACCCCGACGCCCCCCGGGTCTTGCACTTGGCCGAAAACCTGGCCCGCAAATTCAAGCAAAACGCCGACGCCGATTACGCGGCGTCATTACTGGCCACCCCCAGCTATGGCGTTCCCCCACTTGGCCGGGAATCCCACCCCTCCTTTCCGGCTATGGCTGCCATTCCGCAGCCCGAAGCCGCACCCGAGAGCAGCGCCAAGCCCCAACCACTTGCCTTGGTGGACTATCCCTCCTAAACGCCACATTTCAGTATCCCGCCATGCGTTTGGAGGAAATTTTGTCCCAGCAGACGGCGTTTTTGCCGGTCAAGCCCCTGCCACCGGTCGGACCCACGCCCAAATGTGTTGTATAATTACCGTTTTCAGCCGGCTTTTTGCCTGTTTTTAGCCCAAACCGGAAAAATTTGACGGTGGCACAGCCGTTGCT
>CAYTJG010000048.1:0-26802 GCA_964437865.1 uncultured Bifidobacteriaceae bacterium
GGGCGGCACCTATTGGAAGACGTGGGACAAAAACAACCGCGAACATCTGTTGCGGGACAAATTGATCTCGCCTGACGACCTCAACCTGTATCAAATCACGGACAACACGGATGAAGCGGTGAAGATCATCGCGCGTTTCTACCGCAACTTTGATTCCACGCGTTTTGTGCGGGACCAGCTCGTCGTACGGATGAAGAATGAGCCGAGCGTTTCGGCTTTGGCGGGCTTGAACGAGGACTTTGCCGATATCCTGAGCAGCGGCAAGATCGTCGTCATCAAGCCCACGCCCGAGGAGGTGGAGGATAATGACCGGCTGGAACTGGCGCGGATTGCGTTTATTTTCAACCGGCGGGATTACGGGCGCCTGCGGCAGATGATCGACGTCTTGAATTCCTTCTGAGGTTCAAGGAAAGGCTGTCCTGAAAATGGACTGTGTCTCAGAACTTCTGGGACACTATTGCCTGGTGGGAAGGCTGGGAGGCCCGCCAAAACGCGGGCGGCAGCGGGGCGGACGGCTACTGAGAATTCCGTGTTCGGGGTTCCTGGCCGTAATGAAACCCGGTTTCGTCTTGGTAACCTGTAGGAACCTCAACGAGATGCTTCAAGCTGGTCACAATTTCGCGCAGGAACGAGCCGAAGGAACCGGATTGGGGCCAAGGCTTATCGAGCGAGATGGTCTGTTGTTTCTGTGTCATTGAGTGGGACACAGCAAGTGGAATGCCATCCATAATCAGGCCAGATTAACGCCACTGCTCCGGGCTGTACAACCCGGGGGGGAACTGCTAATTGGGGGATAACCAAGAGATCAATTATGAAAATCCTCATCGCTGATAAATATCCCGAAGCTTATCTGGAACGCTTCCGCCAACTTGGCTGCGAAGTCACGTACAATCCCACCGTCAAAGCCGGCGATTTGCCGGGCATTATCGCCGGACACAAAGTGCTGATCGTCCGCAGCAAGGAAGTGACGGCCGCCACACTCAAGGCCGCGGACCAACTCGCCCTGGTGCTGCGGGCGGGCGCGGGCGTGAACACCATCGATGTGAAGACGGCCAGCGCGTTGGGCATCTTCGTGACGAACTGCCCGGGCAAGAACTCGATTGCCGTGGCGGAACTGGTGTTCGCGCTGCTGCTGGGGATCGACCGCCGGGTGCCGGACAACACCGCCTCGTTGCGGGCACACAAGTGGAACAAGAAGGAATTCTCCCAGGCCGACGGCGTTTTTGGCAAGACGCTGGGCGTGGTGGGCACCGGCTCCATCGGGCGCGAGGTCATCACCCGCGCCAAGGCGTTTGGATTGAAGGTCATTGCCTGGTCGCGGTCGCTGACCCCGGCGGCGGCCGAGGGGTTGGGCGTGGAACGCTGCGCCGAGGTGGATGAGGTTTTTCGGCGGGCGGACATCATCACCCTGCATACGGCGCTCAAGCCGGAGACCCGCAAACTGGTGAATGCCCAGCGCCTGGCGCTAATGAAGCCGAATGCCATTCTCATCAACACCGCCCGGGGTGAAGTGGTGGATCAGGCGGCCTTGGTGGAGGCACTGCGGGCGAAGAAAATCCGGGCGGGACTGGACGTGTTCGATCCTGAGCCGGCCGAGGGGACGGCGGATTTTGGGGACCCGATAGTGGATCTGCCGAACGTGATCGGCACGCACCACATCGGGGCTTCCACGGAGCAGGCGCAGGCGGCGATCGCGGAGGAGGCGTGCCGGATCGTAGAGACCTATATGAAATCGGGCGAGGTGCCCAATTGCGTGAACCTGTCCAGACGCACGCCGGCCCAGTGGCAGATGAACGTGCGCCATTATGACCGCGTGGGTGTGCTGGCCTTCGTGCTGGACCAAATCCGCCGGGCCAACATCAACGTGGAGGAAGTGAAAAACATCATTTTTGACGGGGCGGCGGCGGCGAACTGCTGCATTCAGCTCGGCGGCGAACCCGGGCCGGAACTGGCGGCGGCCATCCAGAGCGGCAACGCCGATATCATCAGCATTGAAATCTTAAAAATCGCAAACTAAATGCTGTTCGGCCGGTGCCTTTTCTGGCAATTTTGGGGCTCCGAGATCCTGGCCGAACCGTGGTGGGTGAATTGCCGCGGTGGTGGGAAAAGCCGCGAGTTGCGGACCGCCTCCTTGACCACGTTGGGCAGCGGTCATCGGAACATCAACCAAAATATTATGGCACACGTTAAACTCCATATTCCAGGCCCGGTCGAAGTCAGCGAGAAGACCTTCAAGGCCTTTTGTTCGCCGATGATCGGCCATCGCGGCCAGGGATTCAAAGACCTCTACGCGAAAATGCAGCCGCAGCTTCAGGCCCTGTTGTCCACTCAGCGGCCGGTGTATTTGAGCACGTCGTCCGCGTGGGGGGTGATGGAAGGTGCGGTGCGCAACCTGGTGCAGAAGAAGGTGCTCAACTGCATGTGCGGCGCTTTTTCGGACAAATGGCTGGATGTTTCCAAGCGGTGCGGCAAGCAGGCCGAAGCGTTGCAGGTCGAGTGGGGCTCGCCGATTCGGGCCGAGGCCGTGGACAAGAAACTGGCCAGCGGTGAATTTGATGCGCTGACAGTCATCCATAATGAGACTTCCACGGGCGTCATGAGCCCGCTCGCGGAAATCGCGGCCCTGAAGCAAAAGTATCCCGACGTGATGTTCATCGTGGACTCGGTCAGCTCGATGAGCGCCGTGCCGCTGAAGTTTGATGAACTGGGTGTGGACGTGCTGCTGGCGGGCACGCAAAAAGCGTTTGCGCTGCCGCCCGGGACCTCGGTGTTTGTGGTGTCGCCGGCCGCCCTGGCCAAGGCGGCCACGGCCAAGGACCGCGGTTATTACTTCGACTTCGTGGAATTCCAGAAGAACGCCGAGCAAAGCATGACCCCGAGCACGCCCAGCATTGGCCACGTGTTCGCGCTGTCCGCCAAGCTGGACGAATTCTTTGCGGAAGGGTTGGAGCAGCGGTACGCCCGGCATCGCCAGACCAATAAGATGATTCACGATTGGGCGGCCAAGCACGGCTTCAAGTTGTTCCCGGAGAAGGGCTTTGAATCGCTCACGCTGACCTGCGTGAGCAACGGCGCCCGGGCCGGTGGCCGCACGGTGGATGTGCCCAAGCTGCAAAAGCTGGTCAAGGACCGCGGGTTCCTGATCGATGGCGGCTACGGCAAGATCAAGGGCACCACCTTCCGCATCTCCAACATGGGCGACGAGACCGCGGCGAGCATGACGCCTTTGATCGCGGCGCTGGATGAGGCGATGACGTTGCTTTAAGCAGCCTGAATTTTTGATCACGACCGGCCGGCGCGCAAGCGTTTGCCGGTCTTCTTATTTCCGCTGTCCTCGAATGGAACCGCTCCGAATTCGCGTGGTTCAGATTTCCAGCGCGCGAAGGCGCCGAGTTTAAACCCGCGGCGCCGGCGTGAATCGGGGGGCGAATTGGTTGGACAAACAGAAGAAGCACAAAATAAGCTCTATGGGTGGAAGTTGCCGAAATCCGACCTGACGCAAAGTGCCATTGGCAGTGAGGAGGTTCCAGCCGGCGGAATACCCGGAGGAGTATATGCGATGAATTTGAAAACTCGTTGTTGGTTGGCTGTTCTGCTGCCATTGCTGTGGGCGGAAGGCGGCTTGGGCGCCGATGGGACCGTGCCGCCGGCGTCAGCCGTGTCCCCGGCGGATTGGATGGCTTCGCTTCCCGGGGATAAGCGGATCAGCGAACTCTCGATTCCGGGGACACATGATGCGGGGGCGCTGTATGAGCCATGGCGAGGCACCACCCGGTGTCAAACCCGAACGATTCCCGAGCAGCTTGAGGATGGCGTGCGGTTCCTGGATATCCGGTGCCGGGATGTGCGCGGCAAATTCCAGATTTATCATGGCAGCGTGGATCAACGGCTCTCGTTTGCCGGGGTCTTGGGGCACTGTTTTGATTTTCTCCAAGCGCATCCGAAGGAGTTTATCATCATGAGTGTGAAGGAGGAGGCGACGCCGATCGGGGACACCCAGCCCTTTGAAAAACTCTTCGACTCCTATGTGGCGCCAAACCGGGATCGTTGGCGATTGGGGGATGCCCTGCCCACGGTGGCTGAAGCCCGGGGGCACGTCGTTTTGTTTCGGCGGTTTTCGGCGACGACTTTGCCCGAGGGGATTGCGGCGGAGCCGAGGGATTGGCAAGACTCCACGAATTTCTGGATCCGGGGCTCGATTCGGGTCCAGGACGAGTACGTGGTCACCCCAGGGAATCAGTCGGCCAAGTGGGCGGCCGTTCAGGGTCTCTACCAGGAAATGGCGGCGACGGATTCCAAGGTGCTATGCGTGAATTTTTCGAGTGGGTATGAATCACGATGGCTGCCGAACATTCCGGCGGTGGCCGACTACATGAATCCGCGGCTGACCGATTATTTCAAGAGCGCATCGCCACGGCGATATGGCATCACGGTGATGGATTTTGAGGATGCCGAACGGTGTGCGTTGATCTTCCGGACCAATTGGTGAGGGCCGATTCGGGCGCTACCGGCATGCCATGCGAAGACCAATCTCACCTCTCCAGCCCAGTGCTTTAGCGGAACGTTGGAAACATTCTCCTCCGCGCCACGAATCAAATGGGCGAGTCTTTTTATCGATGTCGGTCCTCCACGCCAGTCGCCGTCTGGGCGGGGTTTTTAAAAACTCCGCTTTGCTTTTTGCGGTTCCTGGCGTAGTGTGATTTTTCGTGTTGACGAGAAATTCACAGGCATGAGCAAAGAGTTCATCAAGATTGGCGGCGCGCGCGAGCACAACCTCAAAAACCTGACGCTGGATATTCCCCGCGACAAACTGGTGGTGGTCACGGGGTTGAGCGGCAGCGGCAAATCGTCGCTGGCTTTTGATACGATTTATGCCGAGGGACAGCGCAAATATGTGGAAAGCCTGTCTGCTTACGCGCGCCAGTTCCTGGATCAGTTGCAGAAGCCGGAGGTGGATTTTATCGAGGGCCTGTCACCGGCCATTGCCATTGAACAGCGCAGTTCCGGGAGCAGTCCGCGCTCCATCATCGCCACCACCACGGAAGTTTACGATTACCTGCGCCTCTTGTTTGCCCACATTGGCCGGGCGCATTGTCCCGAAACCGGGGTCCCGATCTCCACGCAGAGCACGAGTGAAATCGTGGACAAGATCCTCGCCTTGCCACCCAAGACGAAGGTCATGCTGCTGGCGCCGGTGGTGCGGCGGCAAAAGGGGGAATTCCGCGATGTTTTTGAACGGTTGGCGCGCGAGGGGTTCGTGCGCGTGCGCGTGGATGGGGCAATCGCCGAACTGGGCGAGGACGTCGCCCGCATCAAGCTGGATAAGAAAAAGTTTCACAACATTGAGGCCGTGGTTGACCGGTTGGTGATCGACGACAAAGTGCGGGTGCGGTTGGGCGATTCGGTGGAAACGGCGCTGCGTTGGGGTGAAGGGGTCATGTACACGTTACACCAACCACCGGAGGACGCGCGTCCGGCGCCGGTGGCCGCGGGGGCAAACACTGCGGGCGCCATGTTGGCGACGGGCAATGGAACCACCAAGACGACCCGGCGAGCCGACGAGTGGTTGGAAACACTGCACTCCAACAAAATGTGTTCCCCGGCGACCGGTAAGAGCTTTGACCCGCCCACGCCGAAGCACTTTTCCTTTAACGCTCCGGCCGGCGCCTGCCCGGTCTGCCATGGCTTGGGCCAGAAATTGATCTTCGACGAGCACCTGGTGGTGCCGGATGCGGAAGTGCCGCTGGAAAGTGCCATCCAGCCTTGGCGGCGGTCCGGCAAGCGGATGAATATTTATTACAAGGCCATGCTGCGGTCGGTGGCAGCCCACTTCAGCGTGGACTTGAACACGCCGTGGAAGAATCTGCCGCCGGAATTCAAAGAGGTCCTGCTACATGGTTCCGGCGAGGATAACGTGGCCTTCAAGTTTTGGCGTGGCGGCAAGGTGAGTACGATCGACCGTCCGTTTGAGGGGGTGTTGCCGAATCTGGAGCGGTTGGCGACCGAGAGCGAGAGCGAGTTCGTGCGCAACCGGCTCAAGGCTTACATGAGTCCTGAGTTTTGCGACGTTTGCCGGGGCCGGCGGCTCAAGCCGGAGATCCTGGCCGTCACGCTGGGCGGCCAGGAACCGGCGGCCGGCACGGGTGAGGCGGCGGTTGGCGCCAAGCGATCCAGCTCACGGGCTGCCCGCGTGAAGATTCCGGGGCTTTCCATCATGGATGTCTGTGCGCTCTCCGTGGAGAAGGCCGATGAGTTTTTCGCCACGCTGAAGTTGACCGAATTCGAGCAGAAGATTGCGAGTGAAGTTGTCCAGGAAATCCGCGCGCGCCTGGGTTTTCTGAAGAACGTGGGACTGGGCTATCTGACGCTGGACCGGGAAAGCGGCACGTTATCCGGCGGAGAAGCGCAGCGCATCCGCCTGGCCACCCAGATCGGCGCCGCGCTGGTGGGCGTGTTGTATGTGCTGGATGAACCGAGCATTGGTCTCCACCAGCGCGACAATGACCGCCTGCTGGCCACCTTGAAGGGCTTGCGCGACCTCGGCAATACGGTGCTGGTGGTGGAACACGATGCCGATACGATCCGCGCCGCAGATTACATTTTGGACTTGGGGCCGGGAGCAGGCGTGCACGGCGGCGAACTGGTGGCCGCCGGAACCTTGCCGGAGATTCTGGCGAATCCCCGGTCACTCACCGGACAATACCTCCTCGGCGAATTGAGCATCCCCGTGCCCAAGAAACGATATGCGCCGTCGGAAGAGCGGGGCTGGCTGGAAGTGCTGGGCGCCACCGAGAACAATTTGCAGAACATCGACGTGCGGATCCCGCTGGGCACGTTTACGTGTGTCACGGGGGTGAGCGGTTCGGGCAAGAGCACCCTGGTCAATGACATTCTCCAGCGCGCCCTCTTCCGCAAATTCTACGGCTCCAAGGAACGTCCCGGCGAACATCGGGCCCTGAAGGGGTTCGAGTTCTTGGACAAGGTGATCGTGATCGATCAATCGCCGATTGGGCGCACGCCGCGGAGCAATCCCGCCACCTACACCGGCATGTTTAACCAGATCCGGGACCTGTTTGCGAAGCTGCCGGCGGCCAAGGTGCGCGGCTACGAACCCGGCCGGTTCAGCTTCAACGTCAAGGGGGGCCGCTGCGAAAAATGCGAGGGCGACGGCATCCTGAAGATTGAAATGAATTTCCTGCCGCCGGTCTATGTCACCTGCGAAGCCTGCAACGGCAAGCGGTATAACCGCGAGACCCTTGAGATTGCCTACAAGGGCAAGAATATCGCGGATGTGCTGGATATGACGGTGGACGAAGGCGTGGACTTTTTCCGGGCCGTGCCCAAGATATCCGATCCGCTCGAGACCCTGGCGGAGGTGGGCTTGGGCTATATCCGGCTCGGCCAGCAGGCGACCACGCTGAGCGGCGGCGAAGCGCAGCGCGTAAAGCTGGCGGCTGAACTGAGCCGCCGCGCCACCGGCAAGACGCTTTACATCCTCGATGAACCGACGACCGGCCTGCATTTTCATGACGTGGCCAAGCTGCTTGAAGTCTTGTTCAAGCTGCGTGATACCGGCAACACGCTGGTGGTGATCGAACATAACCTGGATGTGATCAAGACCGCTGACTGGATCATTGATCTGGGCCCCGAGGGCGGCGCCGGCGGTGGTAAAATCATTGCCGAGGGGCCGCCGGAGAAGATCATCCAAAACGCCGCCAGCCATACCGGGCATTATTTGCAGAGGGTTTTGCACTGACAAAATCGGTGCTCCCGCGGGTTGTGAAGGTACCGGTGTGGCAGGGGGAACGGGGATTTCAGACTTTTTATGTTCTGCTGCTTTGTTTAGAGTGAACTCATGGTTTTTTCCCGGCGATGTTTCTTGATTTTGCTGGTGCTGACGCTTTCCAGTGGACCGCTCATGGCGGCCTCGCGCGAGTATCGCGCCTATTCGGCGGCGGTGGCGGCGTTCCAAGACGGACGCTACACGGCGGCCGAGGCGGAGTTGACGCAATTTCTCCAGACCTATCACAAATCCACCAATGCGCCGGCTGCCATGCTGTTGTTGGCGCAATCGGAGTTTCACCTTAAAAACTACAGTGTTGCGGCGAATCGGTTGAGTGATCCGGCCAATCTGGGCAAGGCGAGAAGCGCCGGCTTGGGAGACCAGTATGATTACTGGCGTGGGGAGGCACAATTTGCGGCCGGCGACACCGCCGGAGCGGCGGAGACATTCATTTCCGTGGGCAAGAACTACCCGGATTCGGTATTGGCATTGCGGGCGTTGGTGGAGGCGGCGGGGGTGTTTGCGCGGAATGCGGATTGGGGGCGGGTCAATGATCTGATAGAGAATACCAACGGGTTATTTCAACGTCGTGCGCAGACGGATCCAACCAATCAGTTGGTCGCCACTGGCCGGTTGCTGCAGGCGCAATCAAAGTGTGCACGGCAGGATTTTGCCGGGGCGATCGAGGTGCTCGGCTTGGTGAAAACCATCACGCTGGCACCCGAGGATGATTGGCAGCGGGCGTGGTTGGTTTACCGGGCCGACTTTGGGGCCGGGAATTTGGAGGGCGCGCTTACGGCGGCCACAAATCTGGTTCAAATTGCCCGCCAGGGGCACGGGGATGCTTGGATCAACAACTTGGCGGAAAGCATCGCGTGCCAAGCCGAAGCGCTGGAGACGGCTGGCCGACTCGCCGACGCCGCTGCCGTCTGGCAGGCGAACCTCGCCAGCAATGTGCCTGCGGAACAGCAACGGCGGGCAATTTTAAAAGTGGCCGATTTGGCATTGGCCCAGGGCAATCTCGGTGCGGCTGAGGCTGGTCTGGGCGGCTTTCTGACCAGTTACCCGGATTCCCCGGCGGCAAGTGTGGCCCGGAT
This sequence comes from uncultured Bifidobacteriaceae bacterium, assembly GCA_964437865.1. Taxonomy (GTDB): domain Bacteria; phylum Verrucomicrobiota; class Verrucomicrobiia; order Limisphaerales; family UBA11358; genus UBA11358. The sequence continues at coordinate 8,881 of CAYTJG010000048.1, forward strand.
GCGCTTGGGCGAACTCCAATTGCAGGAAGCTTTCAACCAGTCGGCGGCAACCAATCAACTCCGGCAGGCGCGCAGCAACCTGGAGGCAGTCGTCGAGGTCGATCGTAGCGGTCCACTGGCGGGCAAGACGCAACTCGACCTCGGGTGGTGCGATTGGTTGCTGGCGGCCAACGCCTGGGAATCCGGGGATACCAACGGCGCCAGGGTGAACTATGGCGAGAGCGAAAACAACTTTAGGGCGGCTGGCGAAATACTGCCGCGCGGTTCCGAGGATCTGGCGGTGGCCTGTTTCAAACGGGGTGACGCTGAATTCGCGTTGGGGAAGTATGGTGAGGCCATTAATAGTTATCGGTCAGTGCTGGCGGATTTTTCCACGCTCACGAAGGTGATGAGTTCGCTGGGTGCCCGCTCCCTCTACCAAATCTTGCGCGCGCAATTGGAATTACATGACACCAATGGCATGGATGTTTCCATGAGCCAGTTGCTAAGCAAATTCGGCGAAAACGGCGAGGCGACCAACGGCTTGTTACTTGCCGGACAGGGTTTTTCCGATTTTGGCGATCCGGCCAAAGCCCGCGCGTTATTCGAGCGGTTTGGGCGGGAGCGGACCGATCCGCGGCTGATGGCCAAGGTGTCGTTCGCCTTGGCCCGCACGTACGCCCGCGAAGGAAACTGGCCGGCCACAGTTACGAATTGCGAAGCCTGGCTGCAAAATTACCCGGCCGACGAGGCGCGGGCCGCGGTGGAATATGAGCGCGACTTGGCCGTCGGGCAGACCGGGGACGAGCAACGGGCGTTCGGATTGTTCACGAATTTCCTCGTGCACTACCCCACCAATGCCGATATGAAGCCATCGGCCCGCTTTTGGGTGGCCGACTATTATTTTCGGCACGGCACGAATTTTGTGGATGCGGAGCGCGAATATGAACGGATCTACCAGGACTTCCAGGACGACCGGTTGGCCGGGCCGGCGCGGTTGATGGCGGCGCGTTCGGCCATTGCCCTTTCCAGCTATTCGCAGGCCATCGACCTCCATCTGACGAAGCTGATTGACAACACCAATGCGCCGGGATACCTGCGGGACAAGGCGCGGCTGGCCTATTGCGAAGCGGCGCGGGGCATGGCTTTGGTGGCAACGAATACCCAGAGTTTGATCGACGCCACGAGCGTGCTGGCGGAGATGTACGGCGAGACCCCGACCAACATCGTGGGCGCGCTGGCCTGGTGCGAGACCGGAGATTGTGATCAGCTGATGGGATCGCTCGATGCGGCAACCAATGCCTATGCGCAAGTTTTGTCCGCGCCGTCGGCCAGTTCGGAGTTGCGGGGGCGGGCGCGCGTGGGGTTGGGGCAGGCCTTGGAGAAAAAGGCCGAGGGCTTGCCGTCAGAAGCCCGCCACTCACTGTTGTCCTCGGCCCTCCAGAACTATACCGCCGTCATTTATACCGACGAACAGCAATCTGATCCCTACTGGATGAAGGAAGCGGCCTTCCGGGCTCTGCCGTTGATGCCGCTGGTGGAGGGGGACGCGAACCTGTTCATCGACCGGCTGGAAGCATTGCTGCCCCAATTGAAAGAGGCGTTGGAAAAGAAGCGGTCGGTTACGGCGCAAAAATAGCCTTCAAGACAACGCCATTTGACTTGTGGGCCGGGTGAAATTAAGTTTGCGGCCGATGACGTTGACCAGCGAGACCATTTTGACCCTCACGCCCAGTGCGGCGGCCGAGGTAAAAGGGCTTTTGACCAAGCCGGAGAATACCGGAAAGAACTTTCGTGTGTTCGTGGAGCAGGGGGGGTGTTCCGGCATGCAATACGGCATGGTTTTCGACGAGCAACGCGATGGCGATTCCGTTTCGGAGCAAGTCGGGGTGACGGTGCTGGTGGATGGCATCAGCGCCCAGTATTTGCGTGGCACGGTGGTGGATTTCAGCGACTCGCTGACCGCCGGCGGCTTCAAGATCACCAATCCCAACGCCCGCGAAAGCTGTGGCTGTGGGCGATCCTTCAATACTTAAGCTCTCGCCTATTTGCGGCCCACGTCGGGGTGGCGAAGCGGGTGGCCGCGCCACCCGCGGATCAAATCCAGCGCTTCTTCACCATCCAGGACTTGATGGCTTGGGTCAGGGCCACGTAGCAGAGGAGGGTGATCGCCAACAGCGGCCAGAATTGCCACGGCAACGGCACGAAACCCAGCGGACCCGCCAGCGGCGAATAGGGCAGGGCGGCGCCAATCAGCATGATCAGGATGGTGGTCATGGAAAGCTGCCAACTCGAGCGGGACTGGATAAATGGAATCAGGTTGGTGCGAATGACGTGAATGATCAGCGTTTGGGTCATGATCGATTCAACGAACCAGCCCGTGTGAAACAACTGCGCGGCATGGGTGTGGTCCAGGGCCTCATCCTTGAAGAGCGCGGTCATTTCCGGGGTGACCTGTGCTTGGGCCACGGCATCGGTGCATTTGAAGACGAAATACATCACCGCGAAGGTGGTATAGTCAAAGATGGAACTAATTGGCCCGATCAGCATCATGAATCTGGCAATCTCGCCCATCTGCCAGGGACGCGGTTTGGTGATCTGGCTGGCTCCGACGTTGTCAGTGGGGATCGGCACCTGCGAAAAATCGTAGAGCAGGTTGTTGGTGAGGATCTGAATGGGCAGCATGGGCTGGAACTTGAACAGCGCCGCGGCACCCAGCATGCTGAACATGTTGCCAAAATTGGAGCTGGCACCCATGCGGATGTATTTCATGATATTCACGAATACCTTGCGCCCTTCCAGCACACCTTCCTCCAACACCATCAGATTTTTCTCCAGCAGGATCACGTCCGCCGACTCCTTGGCGATATCGACCGCATTGTCCACCGAGATGCCCACATCCGCCGCGCGTAACGCCGGCGCGTCATTGATGCCGTCGCCCATGAAGCCGACCACGTGGCCTTTCTTCTGCAGGGCCTGCACGACGCGTTTCTTGTGCGCCGGCGACAGCCGGGCATAGACGTCCACCCGGTCAATTGCCGCCGCGAGCTGTTCGTCCGTCATTTTTTCCACGTCATTGCCCAGGATGATCTCCTCGGCGTGGATGCCCACTTCGCTGCATACCTTGCGCGTGACCAGGTCGTTATCGCCGGTCAGCACCTTCACGCCCACGCCGTGCTGGCGGAGGGCTTCGATGGCGGTCTTGGCGGTTTCCTTGGGCGGGTCCAAGAAGGCCAGGTAGCCGGTCAGCACCAGATTTTCTTCGTCGGCCTTGGAATAGGCGGACTGCACACCGACTTTCTTGTTGGCAATGGCCAGCACGCGGAAACCATCCTCGCTCAACGAATCCACCTGCTCAATCAGGTTGCCTACCAGGATGGGCTCCATCGGAAAGATCTCGCCGGCACTCTCGAAATGGGTGCACTTCTTGAAAACCGACTCTGGGGCGCCCTTGGTCAGGATCTGACGCTGCCGGTCGGGGCCCTCGACGACCACGGACATCATGCGGCGCGAAAAGTCGAACGGAATTTCGTCCACCTTGTTGTATTTGTCGACGGACATCTCCTGGTGCAGTTCCGAGTATTTCAGCACCGCACGGTCGAGCACGTTTTTCAGGCCGGTTTGAAAATGGCTGACCAGGTAGGCATCGCGCAGGACCTCGGCGCTTTCATTCTTGAAGACGTCACAATGGATTTCCAAGATGACGTGGTCGATGGTGAGGGTGCCGGTCTTGTCGGTGCACAAGATGTCCATGGCACCAAAGTTCTGGATGGAATTCAGTTTCTTGACGATCACCTTCTTCTTCGACATGGTCATGGCGCCTTTGGAAAGGCAGACCGAGACGATCATGGGCAGCATTTCGGGCGTGAGGCCGACGGCGACGGCCAGGGCGAAGAAGAACGCCTGTTTCCAATCATGCTTGGTGATGCCGTTGATCGCGAAGACCATCGGGGTGAGGACCATCATGAAGCGGATCATCAGCCAGGTGAAACGTTTAACGCCCCGGTCAAAGGCGGTTTCGACCTGCTGGCTGGCGAGACTGCTGGCCATTTTGCCAAAATAGGTTTGCCCGCCGGTGGCCACAATGACGGCGGTGGCGGACCCGCTTTCCACGCTGGTACCCAAGAAACACAAGTTGGTATGCTCGATCGCCTGAATGTTGGGGCGGGGATCGGCGGCGTCGCTTTTCTCGACGGGCAGAGATTCGCCGGTGAGCGTGGCTTGGATGATAAACAGATCCTTGGCTGTCAGGAGCCGTACATCGCCTGGAATCATGTCACCGGCCGAGAGCTTCACGATGTCGCCGGGAACCAATTCCTTGAGCGAGATTTCGCGCTCCTGCCCGGCGCGCATGACCGTGGCGGTGACCTTGATCATGGCCTTGAGCTTGGCGGCGGCGTTGTCCGCCTTGGTCTCTTGGATGAATCGCAGGGACACGCCGAGAACCACCATCAGGACCATGACCCAGCCACCGATCGTGTCACTGGTGCCTTCAGCCGTGGCAAAGGTCACCACAGCGAGAATCGTCAGCAGAACGACCAGGGGATTACGAGCCGCCACCCAGAGCCGCCAAAGCCAGTCGTGTTTCTTTTCCTGCCCGACTTCGTTGGGGCCGTATGTTTCCAACCGGCCAGCCGCCTCTTCGTCGGTCAGGCCGGCGGGCGTGGCCTTGAGCCGCTGGAGAATCTCGGCAGCCTCATGGGTTGCCGCTTCGCGCAGCACATCGCTCCCATTGCGGTGGATGGTATCGGTCGATACGGGCATAAAATCGTTTACTCGTCTTCAAATGTGCGTTTGCGTCCAGGGAACGCCGGTTCCGAACTCTGCGATGTCCCTAGTTTCCCCGGTCATGCTTGGATTCGCAAGCTTTTGCACTGGGGCGCCACGAATATTTTCGGGGCCGAAGACCACCGGCCGGACGCGCGCAAGGTGTTGAATATGAAGTTTTGAGTTGCAAATGGGCGTGCAGGCGGACAGATTTTGGTTCGTTGAAATATCACCACACATTATGCAAGCGGCTGAGTTGCCGTTGCCCACTTGGTGCGGATTAGTGTTTACAATAATAACCGAAATTCCAATCAATCGTATCGACTATGAAATTGAAAACCCTGCCAATCTTTCTCGCGTTTCTTGTCATGGGGGTGGCGGATGCCATGGGTCCCATGAGCAAGGCGGCGCAGGAACATTTTCACATCAGTAACCTGCTGGCCAAGTTGCTGCCGTTCTTTGTGTTCATCGCGTTTGCGGCCTTGAGTGTGCCCGGGGGCTTGCTGGCGTCGCGCATTGGAAAGAAAAAGGTGCTGCTCGCCGGCCTGGCTTTGAACATTGTGGCCGTGGCCGTGCCGACGTTCATGGATCCGACTTTCCCGGTCTTGTTGGCTTGTATCTTCATCCTCGGTGTGGGCACCACCTTCTTGCAGGTGGCCGGCAACCCGATCATGCGCGACGTGAGTGCGGCGGGCGCTTACAGCCGTAATCTGGCCATGGCGCAGGGAATCAAGGGCCTGGGCAGTTTCGGTTCCACGGCTTTGCTGGCGTTGGTGGCGGTCATTCCCTTCCTGGCGAGCCGCGAATGGCGTGGCGCTTTCCCCGTTTACCTGGTGTTGATGGTGCTGGCGTTTCTCAGCGTCGCCAGCTTGAACGTCGAGGAAACCAAGCCCGACAAACCGCCGGGAATCGGTTCTTCATTGGGGTTGCTGACGACGCCGGTCTTCGCCTTGGCGGTACTGGGAATTTTTCTCTACGTTGGCGCCGAAGTGTGCATGACCAGTTCGCTCGAAAAACAGATGAATAATGCGGGCATCCAAGGCGTCTGGGCCAACTATCTTGGTCCGACGGCTTTTCTGATTGCGATTACGGTCAGCCGATTGTTCGCGGGGAGTATCAAGATCAACCCGCACACGTTTTTCCGCCTTTCGGCGGCGATTGGATTGGTGGGGGTCCTGCTCATTCTCCCGGGCAATCAAATTCTGGCCGTCGCCGGCGCCATTCTGGCGGGGCTCGGTTTTGGTAATATCTGGCCGATGCTTTTCTCCATCACGGTTGAGGAACGCCCGGAGCGTGCCAATGAGTTGAGCGGCCTGATGTGCATGGCTATTTCCGGCGGCGCGCTCGTGCCGCTGGCAATGGGACAATTTGTCGACAATGGAATGAAATCCATGGCTTTCATCGTTCCGGCCATCTGCTTTGCCTACTTGCTGCTGCTGTCGCTGAAAGGTGGCAAACAGCCGACGCCCGCCCCGGCCAAGGCCTGAATCCATTGAATGAATCTGAAGATTGGCGGTTGATTGAAACGAGGACTGTTCAGTCAAGCCGCCAATCCAATGATCCGTTGATCCCATAATCCATTATCCAAATCAATATGAACTACGACAAAGACAAGCGTATCGTCATGACCCTTGACGCCGGTGGAACAAACTTCCGTTTTTCCGCCATGCGGGGGAATCGGCCGGTTACGGAGACCGTGGCCATGCCATCCCATGGCGACAATTTGAAGCAATGCCTCGAGAACATCGTCAACGGTTTTTCGGCGGTGAAGAAGCAGTGCCCGGCGGCGCCGGTGGCCATCAGTTTTGCCTTTCCTGGACCGGCCGATTATCCGGCCGGCATCATTGGTGATCTGGGCAATCTCCCCGGCTTTCGCGGCGGTGTGGCCCTGGGACCGATGTTGGAGAAGAAATTCGGGGTGCCCGTGTTCATCAACAACGACGGCGAGTTGTTCGTCTACGGCGAAGCCATTGCCGGTTTCCTGCCCTACGTCAATGCCTTGCTGGCCAAAGCCGGCAGCCCGAAGCGGTTTAAGAACCTGTTCGGCGTTACGCTGGGCACCGGTTTCGGCGGCGGCATCACGCGCGACGGCGAACTGTACGCCGGTGACAATTCGAACGCCTCGCAAATCTGGCTGGTGCGGAACAAGCTGCAGCCCGGGATGAATGCGGAGGAAGGCGCCAGCATTCGCGCCGTGCGCCGCGTTTATGCGGAAGGCGCTGGGATTCCGTTTGAGCAGGCACCCGACCCGCGGGGCATCGAGGAGATTGCCCTCGGCAAGGCACCTGGCGATCGCAAGGCGGCGGTGGAGGCCTACCGCCGGCTCGGCGAGGTGGTGGGCGATGCCATGGGCGACGCCTTGTGTTTGCTGGACGGCTTGGCGGTGGTGGGCGGCGGCGTGTCCAAGGGCTGGCGCCTGTTCCTGCCCGCGCTCGTGAGCGAGCTGAATAGCAATTACACCGGACCGGGCGGAAACCAATTCCGCCGTCTGCCGGAAGCGGCCTTCAATCTGGAGGATCCCAAGGAGTTGAAAAAATTTCTCAAGGGCAGCACCAAGACCATCACCGTGCCCGGCAGCGCGCGCAAGCTCAAGTACGACGCTCTACAGCGCATCGGCGTGGGGGTTTCCCGCCTGGGCACCAGCGAGGCCGTGGCCATCGGCGCGTACGCTTTCGCGTTGCGCAAACTGGATTGAAATCTATGACCCGAAGAGATTTTCTGCAAACCACCTCGCTCGCGGCGGCTGGCCTGATGCTGGCCCCGCACGCCCGCGCGGCGGAGGGTGGCTTCCCGGTGGTCCGCGTTGCGGCCGCCAAACGCAAGTTCACGAGCGTGGCGGTGGAAAAGGCGATCGAACAGATCCAATCCTCCATTGGCAACCGGGAACTGGCCTGGATGTTCGGCAACTGTTTTCCCAACACCCTTGATACCACGGTGGATTTCACCATGGTGAATGGCCAGCCCGATACCTATGTGATCACCGGCGACATCGATGCCATGTGGCAGCGCGACAGTTCCGCCCAGGTTTATCCCTATCTTTCGCTGATGAAGGATGACCCGGAACTGCAGCGTTTGGTGGCCGGTGTCATTGCCCGGCAGACCCGCAACATTCTCCTCGATCCGTACGCCAACGCCTTCTACAAGGACAGTTCGAAGGTCAGTGATTGGAAGAGCGATTTGACGGATATGAAGCCGGGCGTGCACGAGCGCAAGTGGGAAGTGGATTCGCTCTGTTATACCATCCGGCTGGCGCACGGTTACTGGAAAAACTGTGGTGATGCCTCGCCGTTTGACGCTGCCTGGCGTGACGGCGTGCTGCTGATCCTCAAGACCTTCCGCGAGCAACAGCGCAAGGATGGCCAGGGGCCCTACCATTTTCAGCGCCGGACGGAAACGCAAACGGACACGGTGGCGGGCAGGGGATACGGCAACCCGGCCAAGCCGGTGGGCCTGATTTATTCCATGTTCCGCCCGAGCGATGATGCAACGGTGTTTCCGTTCCTGGTGCCGTCAAATTTCTTTGCCGTGGTCAGCCTGCGGCAGGCGGCGGAAATGCTGGAGCAGATTCAGCACGATCACGAATCCGCTGTGCAATGTCTGGCTTTGGCCGATGAGGTGGAGCAGGCCCTGCGGACGTATGCCGTGGTTGATCCGCTCGGCTTCGGTCACGTTTACGGTTACGAAGTGGATGCCTTCGGGAACTTTTATTGCATTGATGATGGCAATATCCCCAATCTGCTTTCGTTGCCCTATCTTGGTGCGGTGAAGCCGAATGATCGCGTCTATCGGCATACCCGGAAGTTCGTGCTTTCGGCGGCCAACCCCTATTACTGCCGGGGCAGAGTGGCGGAAGGCGAGGGCGGACCGCATGTGGGCATGGGCCGGATCTGGCCGCTGGGGCTCATTGTGCAGGCGTTAACGAGCCACGAGGACGCGGAGATCGCCCGGTGTCTCGCCATCCTGCAGAAGACGCATGCGGGCACGGGTTTCATGCACGAATCGTTCGATGAGAATGACCCGAACAATTTCACCCGGTCCTGGTTTGCCTGGGCCAATACGATCTTCGGTGAATTGATTCTCAAGGTTTATCACGAACGGCCGCATCTTTTGGATTGAGCCTGTGGGGCATTGGCTGGCGCGATGAGCGAGCACAGCCCCAGCCGCCCGGTTATCGGTCCCGACTGCGATTTTGTGGTCGGGACCGTGGTCGTTTCGTACCAGGAATCCGGTTTGGCTTTGTCTTGTCATCCAATGGCTTGCGGGTATCTTGGGCCACTCAGATAACCAAACGCAAAGCGTGATCGATGACCGAGGCCGAAGTCATAGGTGAAATGCGCAAGTACTTGGAGGGACTCTTTCCAAGGAACTGCCCGAATTGCCAGCGCCAATTCGCGAATCTGCGGGAATATCTGCAAGTAACAACCCATCAAGGGCTTCCAGTTCCATACGATGCCCAGGCCGGCGATTGGCAGCCATTAAGGCCGGTGGGAACGGTGACTATGTCAAATTGTCCCTGTGGCAGCACGCTGGTGTTGACCTCCAATAAGATGTCGCTGCCGCGCCTTTGGCGGCTCCTGAATTGGGCCCGAACGGAAACCAGACGCCGCAATATGACGCCGCAAGAGCTATTGGCCTATTTGCGCGATGAAATCTGCAAACAGGTCTTGGCGGAGCCGGAACCCGGTGGTGGAACCAAGGCGGGCGATTCTGATACGCGTTGACCGCCGGCGCAGTTCCAGGGCGGCGCGTTTGTTCAGGCCTTTTTATTGCGCACAATTTGTGGAGCCCGACGATCAAATGGACTATGATTATTCGCGGTGAAGCTTTCCGATTAACCGGGGTGGCTTCCCGAGCGTCTAGCTGCTTCTGATTGAGAACATTTCGACAATTGAGGATTCCGATCTGGGTGTTGCCGGTGGTGACTGCCGGGCTGGTGGCGTTGTTTGGTTGGTGGGGCAATAACCAGTTGCGGGCGACCATCGAAGGTGAGCTTCAGGCCCAGTTGATGGCGACGTTGAATGCCAACGTGACGGCCTTGGGTATTTGGGCCACCGATCAGACGCGGCTGGCATTGGCGGTGGCGGAGGACCCAGCCATTCGGCAACCCGCCATCGCCATTTTGCAAGCCCCGCTGCCGCGACGGGACCAGCGGCCATCGGCGGACATGGAATCGTTCATGGACGATTTGCGGCCGCGATTAACGCAGCTTGGCTACGGGGTCGCACAGTTGGTGGATACCAACCTGGTGGTGCGTGCGAAATCCCAGCGGCCGCAAATGGGTGGCAACAACATGGTTTCCGACGCGCACACCAACAAATTCGCGCACTTGTTGGCCACGGGGCAGCCGGTGATCATCACGCCTTTTCGCCCGGAGATGCTCACCCAGCAAAGGCGCGTGTTCCGGGATGTTCCCCAAGATGCCTTCAACAATGGCGTATTGCGCCAGTTTGATCGGCGCGCGCAGGCGGCCGCCGCGCGCAACCGGGGCAATCGAACCCTCATGCAGGTGGCCGCCCCAGTGCGGAATAATGATGGTTCGGTGGTGGGGGCGCTGGCCCTGGTGATCGATCCCGAGCAGGAATTCTCCCGCATTCTCTCCGTCGCCCGTTCCGGCCGCTCCGGGGAGACCTATGCCTTTGATCAAACCGGCCTGATGATTTCCCGCAGCCGGTTCGATGCCCAACTGAAAGATCTGAAGCTTCTCGACAACACCAATTCCAGCTCCGCGCTCAATTTGCGGCTCTATGATCCGGGCGGCGATTTGACGGCAGGATTCAAAGCCCCGGCAAATGAAACCTTTGCCCGGCCGTTGACCCGGCTGGCGGCTCGCGCTATCGACGGCGAAAACGATGTGGTCGTGATCCCCTCGCGTGATTACCGCGGCGTGCCGGTGGTCGGCGCGTCGTGCTGGCTGCCCCGGTTTGGTTTTGGCGTCGTGACTCAAATTGACGCGGATGAGGCCTATCGTCCGCTGCGCGTCCTGCGGCTCGTGTTCGTGGTGATGGTGCTCTTTTTGTTGCTTTGCGCCACGGGCATGTTCGTTTTTTCGTATGCCAGCCTTGAATGGCGCCAGCGGTTGAATGCCGTGGAACTCAAACTAAAACAGCTTGGGCAATATACGCTCGAGGAGAAAGTGGGACAGGGCGGCATGGGCGTGGTGTACCGGGCCAAGCATGCCTTGCTGCGGCGTGACACCGCGGTCAAGCTGTTGCTGCCGGGCCGCGCCGATGCGACCGCCGTGGCGCGATTTGAGCGTGAAGTGTGTTTGACCTGCCAGTTGACGCATCCGAATACCATTCAGGTCTACGACTATGGTCACACGCCGGAAGGCATTTTTTATTATGCCATGGAGTTTCTGCGGGGCTTGAACCTGCACGACTTGGTGGTGCGGTACGGTCCGCAGCCGGAAGGACGCGTGATTCATGTTCTGGCCCAGGTCTGCGCGTCGCTGGCCGAAGCCCATGCATTGGGCCTGGTTCATCGCGATATCAAGCCGGGCAACGTGTTCCTCTGCCGGCGCGGCGGCGTGGCCGATTGGGTGAAAGTCCTCGATTTCGGTTTGGTGCGGGATTTTCGATCGGCGGAACCTGAGGTCATGGATGAAGACGGCCATCGCGTCATTGAGGGCACCCCTTGGTTCATGCCCCCCGAAGCGGTCCAAGCCTCCGCGACAACGGACCCCCGCGGTGATATTTATTCGCTGGGCGCGCTCGGCTATTATTTGCTGACGAGCAGCTATATTTTCGACGCCACCTCGATGGAGGAAATCCAGGAGAAGCAATTGAAGGACGCTCCAATCCCGCCCACTCAGCGCACGGCGAATCCAATCAGCCCGGAAATGGAGCAACTCCTGTTGCGGTGTTTGGAAAAGGACATGGGCCGGCGTCCGCAATCGGCCAGCGAAATGCGTGCCTTGTTGCTGGCCCTCCCGGCAGCGGCCGAGTGGACGCCGGAGGCCAGCGCTGCGTGGTGGGACGCCTATGAGGCCAATGCGATAGCCACGGTGGAGGGAGCGGAAACCGATGGCGCCACTTCATTGCCGACGGTGAACGTTGATTTAGCCAGCCGGATGGATTAGGCCGGTTTTGCCGCCACGAGGTCCAGGTGGTGGCCACTAACATCGCCCAAGGCCAGCGCCAGTTCGTCCATGTCGCGGTTGGCCCCAGAGGCCCCCCCCGGGAAGGGGATCAACTAAATGGACTTTCCAGTGCTCCCGCCGGGGATCGCCACCGGCGTGGCCGGGATTTTCAAACCAGTTTCACGCGCACCGTGCCTGGCTCTGCACGGTGCGGGCGGGAATATGCGTCATGAAGTGGGAAAGGGATGCCTTACGGCAGATCCGTGGATCCCATCAGGAAGCGGTCACATTCGCGGGCAGCGCCCCGGCCTTCGTTGAAGGCCCACACCACCAGGCTTTGGCCGCGGCGGCAATCGCCACACGCAAACACGCCCTTTACATTGGTTGTGTATTTTTCGAATTCTGCCTTGGCGTTGCTGCGTGCGTCGCGCTCGATTCCCAGGGATTCCAGCAGGGGTTGTTCGGGTCCCAGAAAACCCATCGCCAACAGGACGAGTTGCGCCGGCCGCACTTTCTCAGTGCCGGGAACGTGCTTGGGCACGAACTGGCCCTTTTCATTCTTCGTCCACTCCACCGTGACCGTGTGGACCGACTGGACGTGGCCCTGGGCGTTGCCTTCGAATTTTGTTGCGGTGGTGAGATACACCCGGGGGTCGGCGCCGAACTTGGCCGCCGCTTCCTCCTGGCCGTAATCGACCTTGAGGACCTTGGGCCATTCCGGCCAGGGATTGGTCTTGGCATCCCGTTCGAGCGGCGGTTGCGGCAGAATTTCCACTTGGACCAACGATTTGCAACCGTGGCGGATGGAAGTGCCCACGCAATCCGTGCCGGTGTCGCCGCCGCCGATGACCATCACGTCTCTGCCGGCGGCATCCACGAAGCTGCCGTTCTTGTTGCCGTTGAGCAAGGCCTTGGTATTGCACGCGAGGAACTCCATTGCAAAATGGATGCCCTTCAATTCGCGGCCGGGAATGGGCAGGTCGCGGGGTTTGGTGGCACCGGTGGCCAGAACGACCGCATCAAATTCCTGCAGGAGTTTTTCCGCGGGATATTGCTTGCCGATTTCGGTATGGCAGACGAATTTAACGCCTTCCTGTTCGAGCAAATGCAGCCGCCGCAGGACGACCTCCTGCTTGTCGAGCTTCATGTTGGGAATACCGTACATGAGCAGCCCGCCGGGGCGATCCGCCCGTTCGAAAACGGTCACCGCGTGGCCCGCCCGATTCAATTGGGCGGCGGCGGAAAGACCGGCCGGACCGGAGCCGACGACGGCCACTTTCTTGCCGGTGCGGTGCTGCGGCACTTCGGGCCGCACCCAGCCATGGGCCCAGCCGTGGTCGATGATGGTACACTCGATGTTCTTGATGGTGACCGGGGGATTGTTCATGCCCAGCACGCAGGAACCTTCGCACGGAGCCGGGCAGACCCGGCCGGTGAATTCCGGAAAGTTGTTGGTTTTGTGCAGGCGCTCCAGCGCCTCCTGCCATAGTCCCCGATAGACGAGATCATTCCACTCTGGAATGAGGTTGTGGATCGGGCAGCCGCTGGCCATGCCGCTGACGAGCTGGCCGGTGTGGCAGAAGGGAATCCCACAATCCATGCACCGGGCGCCTTGCTTCTTCAGGTCGGCCTCGGCCATGTGCTCGTGAAACTCCTTCCAGTCGGCAACGCGGCCGAGTGGCGAACGGTCTTTGGGGAGTTCGCGTTGAAACTCCAGGAATCCAGTGGGTTTTCCCATTTTGTTTGAGTGGTAAAAATTCTTAACGCCCGGGTGCCCAGGGGCCAAACAATGCCACGCAGCCAGCCCCGCTCCGGGCCGGCTGCTTTGGTTCTGGTTGGTTCTGCACTGCAGCGCTTCGGTTGATTGGTTTTAGATTAGTGTCCGCCTTTCACGTTTTCTTCAAAGGCAGCCATGATGGCGTCGTCTCCGCTCAGTCCCTGCGACTCAATTTTCTTCAGCGAAAGCAGCACCCGCTTGTAGTCCTGCGGCATCACTTTCACGAACTTTGGCAGGCAATTTTGCCAGTCGGCGAGCAGCTTGGCCGCCCGCTCGCTCTGGGCGTAGGCCTGATGGCGCTGGACGAGCTTCCAAACCTGCTCAATTTCGTTGGGGTCCACGAGCTTCTCCAAGGCGACGAGTTCCGGGTTGCAGCGGCTGGCAAAATCGCCGGCCTCATCCAGCACGTAGGCCACGCCACCGCTCATGCCGGCAGCGAAGTTGCGGCCGGTCTTGCCCAGCACCACCACCCGTCCGCCGGTCATGTATTCGCAGCCGTGGTCGCCAATGGCTTCCACGACGGCGCTCGCACCCGAGTTGCGTACGCCGAAGCGTTCGCCTGCCATGCCGCGCACAAACACCTCGCCACCGGTGGCACCGTAAAGAGCCACGTTGCCGATGATGATATTCTCTTCCGGCACGAAGGTGGAACCCTTGGGCGGATAGACGATGAGCCGGCCGCCGCTGAGGCCCTTGCCAAAATAATCGTTGGCGTCGCCTTCCAACTCGTGGGTCATGCCGCGTGGCATGAAGGCGCCAAAGCTCTGCCCGGCGCTGCCGGTGAACTTGAGATGCACCGTGTCGTCCGGCAGGCCGTTCGGACCATGTCGTTTGGTGATTTCACTGCCCACAATGGTGCCCACCACGCGATGCACGTTGCGAATCTCCAGCTCGGCCTGGACTTTCTCGCCGCGCTCGATGGCGGGCCGGCAGAGGTCGAGCAGCTTGGTGACGTCGAGCGACTTCTCCAAGCCGTGGTCTTGCGGCTGCTGGCGGTAACGGCCCACGTCGGGCGCCACGGTCGGCTGATACAGGATGGGCGTGAGGTCCAGACCGCTGGCCTTCCAATGTTCAATGGCCTTCCAGGGCGACAGCTTGTCGGTGCGGCCAATCATTTCGTTGATGGTGCGGAAACCGAGTTTGGCCATGATCTCGCGCAGTTCCTGCGCCACGAAGCGCATGAAGTTGACCACGTGGGCCGGATCGCCGGTGAACCGGGCCCGCAGACGTGGATCCTGGGTGGCCACGCCCACCGGGCAGGTGTTGAGATGGCAGACCCGCATCATAATGCAACCCATCACCACCAAGGGTGCCGTGGCAAAACCAAACTCCTCGGCGCCCAGCAACGCGGCAATGGCCACGTCGCGGCCCGTTTTCATTTGGCCGTCGGCTTCCACATAAATGCGGCTGCGCAGATTGTTCAGCACCAGCGTCTGATGGGTCTCGGCCAGGCCGAGTTCCCAGGGGCCGCCCGCGTGTTTGATGGAGGACAACGGCGAGGCGCCGGTGCCGCCATCATGTCCGGAGATCAGGACCACGTCCGCGTGGGCCTTGGCCACGCCGGCCGCAATGGTGCCCACACCGACCTCGGCCACCAACTTGACGCTCACCCGGGCGTTCCGGTTGGCGTTTTTCAAGTCGTGAATCAACTCCGCCAAGTCCTCGATCGAATAGATGTCGTGGTGGGGCGGCGGCGAGATGAGCCCGACCCCGGCGGTGGTGCCGCGGACTTTGGCCACCCAGGGATAGACCTTCTTGCCGGGCAATTCGCCGCCCTCACCGGGCTTGGCGCCTTGGGCCATCTTAATTTGCAGCTCCCTGGCATTGACCAGATAGTGGCTGGTGACGCCAAAACGACCGCTGGCAACTTGCTTGATGGCGGAATTCTTGGAGTCGCCGTTGGGCAGGGGAATATATCGTTCCGGATCCTCACCGCCTTCGCCGGTGTTGGAACGGCCCCCCAGCCGGTTCATGGCAATGGCCAGGGTCTCATGCGCCTCCTGGGAGATGGAACCGTAGCTCATGGCGCCGGTTTTAAACCGGGTGACGATGGCATCCACCGATTCCACTTCCTCGATCGGTATCGGCGTGGCGGCAAACTGGAACTCCAGCAGGCCGCGCAACGTGCAAAGGTGCTTGGACTGGTTGTTGATCAGCTCGGCATATTCGCGGTAGATCTTCTCATCGCCGCTGCGGCAGGCTCGTTGCAGCTTGTGAATCGTCTGCGGATTAAACAGGTGGAATTCCCCGCTGTCGCGCCACTGGTACTGGCCGCCGGCATCCAGTTCCGTGTTGACCGACTCGCGTGGAAAGGCGCGGTGATGGCGCGCCAGCGCCTCTTCGGCGATGACCTCCAGACCAATGCCTTGGATGCGTGACGGCGTCCAGGTGAAGTACTTGTCCACCACGTCACTATTCAGCCCCACTGCCTCAAAGATTTGGGCGCCGCGATAGCTTTGGATCGTCGAGATGCCCATCTTGGCCATGGTCTTCACGACGCCCTTGATGGTCGCCTTGATGTATTTCTTGATGGCCGTCTTGTGGTCCGTCTTTTCGAGCAGCCCCTCGTGGATGAGATCGTCAATCGTCTCGTAAGCCAGGTAGGGGTTGATGGCGCTGCAACCGTAGCCGATGAGCAGCGCGAAATGATGAACCTCGCGCGGTTCACCCGATTCGAGTACCAGACCAGTCTTGCCGCGTGACCCGGTGCGAATGAGATGGTGATGCAGGCCCGCCGTGGCCAGAAGGGCCGGAATAGGGGCCAGTTCGGGCGAAATGCCGCGGTCCGACAGAATGAGGATGTTAGCCCCATTCTTGATGGCCTGGTCCGCCTCGGTAAAGAGCTTCTGCAGCGCCGCCGCCAGTCCCTTGGCCCCCTCGGCCACCGGGAACAGAATGGACAACGTATCGGATTTGAAGCCCGGCCGGTTGACAAAGCGCAGCTTGTCGAGGTCTTCGTCGGTCAGGATTGGTTGTTCCAGCCGGATGAGCGCGCAGCTCTTGGGGCCGGGATTCAACAGGCCGCCGCGGGAACCGCACATGGTGAACGTGGAAGTGATGATCTCCTCGCGGATGGGGTCAATCGGCGGGTTGGTCACCTGCGCGAACAACTGCTTGAAATAGTTGTAGAGCAATTGCGGCTTGTTGGAGAGCACCGCCAGCGGCGTGTCCGTGCCCATGGAGCCGAGCGGCTGCTGCCCGTCGCGGGCCATGGGACCGATAATCAACCGCAAGTCTTCAAACGTGTAGCCAAACGCCTGCTGCGATTGCTGGATGCGCCGATGACTGGGTTCCGTGCGTTCCGACGGTTCGGGCAGCTCCTTCAGAAGCACGTGATGTTCATCCAACCATTTCTGGTAGGGAAACTCGCTGGCATATTTTTGCTTCAGCTCCTCATCGGCAATGATGCGGCCTTCGCGCGTGTCCACCAGGAACATGCGGCCAGGTTGAAGCCGTCCCTTGATCGCCACGCGGTCCGGAGCCACCGGCAACACCCCGGCTTCGGAGGCCATGATGACCACGTCGTCCTTGGTGACATAGTAGCGCGAGGGGCGCAGACCATTGCGGTCCAGGCAGGCGCCGATGCGGATGCCGTCGGTGAAAGCCATCGAGGCAGGACCGTCCCAAGGCTCGATCAGGCAGGAATGATACTCGTAGAACGCCCGTCGCGCGGGATCCATGCTCTCATGGTTTTCCCACGGCTCGGGGATCATCATCATCATGGCGTGCGGCAATTCGCGGCCGGCCATCACCAGCAGTTCGACGCAATTGTCGAATTGGGCCGAGTCGCTGCCGTCGGTGTTGATGACGGGGAGGACCTTCTTGATCTCCTTGCCAAACACGGCGGATTTGAAGTTGGACTGCGCGGCGTGCATCCAGTTGACGTTGCCGCGGAGCGTGTTGATTTCGCCGTTGTGGGCGATAAAGCGGTTGGGATGCGCGCGGTCCCAGCTCGGGAACGTGTTGGTGGAAAAGCGCGAATGTACCAGTGCCAACGCCGTGGCCACGGCTGGTTCGCGCAAATCCGGATAGTACTTCTCCACCTGCTCGGACATAAGCATGCCCTTGTAGATGATGGTACGCCCCGAGAGACTGGCCACATAAAAGACCTGGCCGCCGGCCACCTTGCCGCTGTAGCGGATGCGCTGCTCGGCGAGTTTGCGGAGGACGTAAAGGCGGCGCTCGAATTCCTCGTCACTCGCAATGGCGGCGTTGCGGCCGATGAAAACCTGGGCCATGAACGGCTCGGCGGCCACCGCAGTCCGGCCCAGCGATGAATGATCGGTGGGCACATCGCGCCAGCCCAGTACGGTCTGGCCTT
>CAYTJG010000049.1:0-26763 GCA_964437865.1 uncultured Bifidobacteriaceae bacterium
TCGTTGGCGAAGTCGCCATTGGCCACGAGGTTCGCAGGCTCGGCCTGGCTGCCCGCGGCCGCCAATAGCATCGCCAGCAAAAGTGGGAATTTCACGGGATCTTGATCGGAAAGGCTAAGGGCTAAAGGCTGAAAGCTAAAGGGGAAAATCTGTGCCCCTCTGTGGCGAGTTTGACAAAACCCTTGATCTATCAGGGGTTGCTCGCAAGGTGGAAGCTCAATCTACAATTTTCTTTGCGAGGCAATCCTGAAGCCCTCCACCGACTCCAAACCGTCGGATAATGGCGGTAACGTCTCCTTTGTCGTTCTTGATTACGAACAACTCCCCAAACGGTTCCATTTTGAAAAAGAAATTCGTTTCCGAAGCGGTATACACGGTAAGCGCAGGAGTGGTTTCGGCGCCGACTGAAAATTTCGCAAGCAACTGGTCGCCATCGCGCCAAATCACGATTTGCTGTCCATTCGGCAACACCGCGCACGGCCCGACTTCGTAACGACCAACACAGGCGTCCAGGAGCCTGGCGTCGGGCCGGATGCCGGCCCGCTGGTTGGCTATTGCAGGGCCTTTGGGCCACTGCTTGGCAACGAACTCAGCCGGAAATTCTTCGCTTGGCTCGGTTGCCGCAGCCACGGCTATCGCAGGAGCGGGAACGGATTTCAGGCCCGTCGTGTTTACTGTGCTTACAGCGTAAAGGTGTTTCCCGCCTTGCTTTGCTTCAGCGTCCGAGTAACGCATTTTCAGGAACGGCCATTTCGGCTCATCGCCGTAACCGATCTGTTGGAAGGTGGGCCGGCCGACAAAGTAACCTGTGTGCTGGTCTGGAAGGCGAGCCAGTTGCTTCCCATCGCGGTCAATCACAAATTCAGCGATGCCACTTTCCAAGTCGGCCTCCGCGTTCCAGGTGATTTCCCCGGTTGAACTGATCCGCACGTGATTTGGCGGCGGCGGCGGAGTCGAGTCACTTACGTTGCCGTCGTTGACGAAATCACACCAGGCTTTGGCGATTCGCACATCAGGCAACCAGACGGCGGTTTTGGGGTCGCCGCGGAATTTTGAAGCAGGTTGCGCACGCTGGCCGAGTAACGGAGCGAGCCAGGCGCTGTCGGTTGGCATCGGCTTCAACGTGGCGCTGCCTGCCGTGTCCGGCAGTCGGGCGGTGAGGCAGACATCAAACCAGGGAATGGCCAGGTAGCGCGAATTGCCGCAGTCATGGCCGCTGTTCGGATCCACGGCCACGCCGATCAGGCCGCCCTGGCCCCGAAATTCCTGAAAGAATTCCCGCACGCTTCGCCACATAAAAGCATGGTTGGTGGTGACCACGCCTTCTTGCGCGCCAAGGTTGCACATCACCGGCACGCTCAATGCGGCGGGAGGAATCGGCTCGGCTTGTTGCAGCGGAAAACTGGAACGCAACCAAACGGCGGCGACACGCTCCGGATGCAAATAAAGCATGCTTCCCGCCCAACACGCGCCGCCGGAATGTCCCCACACTGCCCAGGGCACAGTCGCCAATTCTGGATGGCCAGACCGCGTTGCCAATTCGGCCAGCGCCCGGATGAATTCCTTATCCGAACCGTTTCGCGGATCGAACCACCACCGGCAACTGGCGGTGGCAAGCGATTGTTCATACGTTGGCACCAGCAAAGCACACTCATGCTTGCGTGCCAGGGCCTGCCATTGCAAATCACCGGCCATCGCGCGAGCTTCCCGGTCGTCGCCGGGACCACATCCATGTTGATGCACGATTACCCCGCGCAAGGTCTTTGCGCCGGGCGGAAGCCATAGTGTATAGTTCGCGCTGATCTTCAGTTCGCCTTCGTTGGTTGATCCTTGATAATGAACCAGGTAGTAAGGCGGAAAAATGAGGCTGTTGAAATCCACCATAGCGGCGCGAACGGAAATCGCTGACCACAGTATTGTGGAACAAATGATTCGAGCGGTAGGGATCATTTTTAACATGTGTTATTCAACGCGTTCGACACCCGTAGTCGCGAGTTCCTTTGAATTTTTTCCGCCATGCGCAGATACCCGAAACAAAATCGCTTTTCTGGAATTGCTCCCGCCTAATGCCGACTGTCAGTTCAATTGCCAGCGCGAGGGCTGAAAAGCAGTGAAAAATAGTGGCGAGCAATGATAGATCAATGGAGTCCAAATTGACTGATCAAAGCAACAATTCGCCGTCTAACATTCTCTGGAGCCAGCGCCGATTGGCCGCCGCTTCTCCGCTTTCGCGGTTGATCGCAATGGCCCATCGTGCAAGGGGTCCTAAGCCGGCAGTTGCTTTAGGCCGCGCCGCCACAAATCCAGGTGGTACAAGGCCACCACCACCAGACTGTGCTGGATCTTCTCCTCGGCCACCAGCCGCGGGACGTCCGCCACCGGCACCAGCAGCGTTTCCAAATCCTCCGCGTGGTCAAATTCAGTTTTGTGCCGCAGCCGGCAGTTCTCCACCAGCACGGTGTAGGTGACATTGGAGAGGATGGCCGGGTTGGAGAACACGCGGCCCATCAAGCGCGCGTTTTCGCCCTCGTAGCCCGTCTCCTCGCGCAACTCGCGCACGGCGGTGACCAGCGGGTCCGCATCCTCCGCATCCATCATGCCGCCGGGGATCTCCAGCTCCACCGTGCCTGAGCCAAAGCGATATTGCTGCACCATCACGAGTTTCTCGTCCGGCGTGAGGGCGATGACGTTCACCCAGTTGACACTGTCGAGGATGAAGAAATCGTGTTCCGTGCCGGTGCGCGGATTCACGCAGGTATCGGTGTGGATTTTAAAAATGCGAAAATCGCCGGCCGGGACCGAGCGGAGTTTTTTCCAGGGTGTAATCATGGGCGTTTACGAAATGAACACGCGCGGATTATAGGCACGGCACCGGCCGGGCTCAAATCCCGTTTGCGCTCCTTTGCAAGTTGTCCCTAGAATGGGGCGCAGCCACCATCCCGCCGCCGCCGGGCCGTTCCTTCCCGGCCGCACGCGCCGCCGGAAGCCAGCGCGAACCGCGGCCGACGAGGTGCCGGGCGCGACGCTCCGTTGATTCACGGGCGCCGGCACGAGCTTGATTTATGAAAACACCAGCAGAATTGTTCTCACTGAAAGACCGGGTGGCGGTGGTCATAGGCGGCACGGGCGTGCTGTGCGGGGCGATGGCTGAGGGCCTCGCCGCCGCAGGCGCCGCCGTGGCCCTGGTTGGACGCGATGCCGCCAAGGCCCGGACGCGCCTCGATGCCATCGGGCAAAACGGCGGGCGCGCCGAGTTTTTTCCCTGCGACACCACGTCCCGCGCCGGCCTGGAACGCCTGCGGCAGGACATTCTGAAAACCTTCGGCCGCGTGGACATCCTGGTCAACGGCGCCGGCATCAACTCCCCCACCCCGTTTTTCGACATCACGGAGGAGGAATTCGACCGCCTTATCACGGTGAATTTAAAGGGCGTTGTGCTGGCGTGCCAGGTCTTCGGCCGGCACCTGGTCGCGCAGAAATCCGGCAGCATCATCAACCTGGGCTCCGCCTCCGGGCTCACGCCGCTCTCGCGCGTGTTTACCTACTCGGCCTCGAAGGCGGCGGTGCACAATTTATCCAAGAACCTCGCGCGCGAATGGGCGCCCGCCGGCGTGCGCGTGAATATCCTGGTGCCCGGATTCTTCCCCGCCGGACAGAACCGCAAGGTGCTCAACCCGGAGCGCGTGGCGCAAATCCTGGGCAAGACCCCGATGCGACGGTTCGGCGAACCGCACGAATTGGTGGGCGCCACGCTGTTGCTGGCCTCCGACGCCGGCAGCTTCATCACCGGCGCGGAAATCGTGGTGGACGGCGGCTTTGCCGCCATGAGCATCTGAAGCAGCGCGTGCTCGCATTCCTGGCCCGCACCCTCCGGTCGCATTAATCAGGGTGCTGGCGTGAATAAAGTTTGCTTGGCGAAGCACGGTCCGGTCTTTATGCTGGCCGCAGGACTCAGGAGACCAACATTAGACCAATTATGAGCCACCTCTGGAACTTTTTCCGCGCCGGCGGATTCGATCAAGTAAAGCTGGCGTCGGGCAGCGACCTGGCCAGCCTCGACCAACTCGACCAAAAACTATGGGTGGCGCTGGCCTGCCCGACCCGCGGACTGGAATTTGATAGCCGGACCCTGGACCTCATCGACACCGACAAGGACGGGCGCGTGCGCGTGCCGGAAGTCATTGCGGCCGCGAAATGGGCCACCGGCCTGCTCAAAAATCCCGACGACCTGATCCAGGGCGCACCCGCGCTGGCGCTGGCGGCCATCAACGAAGCCGCGCCGGAGGGCAAACAGATTCTCGCCTCCGCCCGGCAAATTCTGGCCAACCTGGGCAAGCCCGGCGCTCCAACCATCGGCCTCGAAGACACGGCGGACACCGCCAAAATATTCGCCGCCACCCGTTTCAACGGCGATGGCATTGTGCCCGTGGACGCGGCCGACGACGCGGCCACCCAATCGGTGATGGCGGACATCATCGCCTGCCTGGGCGCGGAGACCGATCGCAGCGGCAAACCCGGCGTGAACCAGGCCAGGACCGACGCTTTTTTCGCCGAGGCACAGGCGTATG
This sequence comes from uncultured Bifidobacteriaceae bacterium, assembly GCA_964437865.1. Classification (GTDB taxonomy): domain Bacteria; phylum Verrucomicrobiota; class Verrucomicrobiia; order Limisphaerales; family UBA11358; genus UBA11358. Next base: position 4,569 of record CAYTJG010000049.1, read on the forward strand.
CCGGCTGGTGGAAACAGGCCGAAGGCGACCGGACCATCCTGCCGCTGGGCGATGCCACGGCGGCCGCCGCCGCGGCCATCAAGGCGGTGAAGGCCAAGGTGGACGACTATTTCACCCGGTGCCGGCTGGCGGGATTCGACCCCCGGGCCGCCGCGCCGATGAACCGCCAGGAGTCAGAGTACGTGGCGCTGGCCACCCGCGAACTCACGCCGAACGCGGCGGAAATTGCCGCGCTCCCGCTGGCGCATATCGCGGCGGGCCAGCCGCTGCCGCTGGGCGGGGAAGTCAATCCGGCCTGGGCCGGTGCCCTGACCACGCTGCAAACCGCCGCGGTCAAGCCGCTGTTGGGCGACCGGGAGGCCCTTACCGAGACCGATTGGAGTACACTGGGCGCCAAAGTGGCGGCGTTCGAAACCTGGTCCACCAGCAAAGTCGGGGTGCCGGTGGAAAAGCTCGGGCTGAAACGCGTGCGCGAAATTCTGGCCAGCGATGCCAAGTCAAAAATTGACACCCTGATTGCCCAAGACAAGGCCCTCGAACAGGAGGCCAGCATGATTGCCGCGGTGGAGAAACTGATCCGCCTCAATCGCGACCTCTACACGTTGTGCGTCAATTTCGTCAACTTCAAGAATTTCTACAGCCGCAAGGTGCCCGCCATTTTTCAGGCCGGACGGCTGTACCTGGATCAGCGCAGTTGCGATCTCTGCCTCACCGTGGAGGACGCCGCCAAGCATTCGACCATGGCCGGATTGGCCGGCGCGTATCTCGCCTACCTCGATTGCGAGCGGAAGGCCACGGGCGAAAAGCTTAGCATCCTGGCCGTGTTTTCCCAGGGCGATGACGACAACCTGATGGTCGGCCGCAACGGCGTGTTTTACGACCGCAAAGGCCGCGACTACGACGCCAGCATCACCAAGATCATCGCCAACCCCATCAGCCTGCGGCAGGCGTTTTGGGCGCCCTACAAAAAGTTCGTCCGGTTTATTGAAGAGCAAGTCAGCAAGCGCGCCGCCGCCGCCGATGCGGATGCCACGGATAAACTGACGAACGCGACCACCCTGGCGGCCAACGCCAATGCCAACAACAACAAGAAGATCGACGTAGGCACCGTCGCCGCCTTGGGCGTGGCCTTTGGGTCCGTCGGCACATTCGTCGGCCTCATCTTTGGCAAGGTGCTGGAAATCATTCATCTGGGCGCGCTCGATATCATCGGTGCCTTCCTGGGCGTAATCGCGATGATTTCCGGTCCCTCGGTGATCATGGCCTTCATCAAGCTGCGCAAACGCAACCTGGGCCCGATTCTCGACGCGAACGGCTGGGCCGTGAACGCCAAAGCCAAGATCAATGTTCCGCTGGGCACCAGCCTCACCGCGATTGCCGCCCTGCCCCCCGGCTCCCAACGGGATCGCACCGATCGGTTTGCCGAAAAGAAAAGCCCCTGGCCCATACTCCTCGCGTTGGCCCTGGTGCTCTACCTCGCCTTCACGTGGTTCAACGGCGACTTGGATGCCTACCTGCACGGCGGTTTGAAGCACGACACGTATTTCAAGCACGACACGTACTTCGAGCTGATTGGCACCAATAGCGTTCCGGGAAAAATCCTTCCGGACAAAACAAATTCCAGCACGACCAACCCACCGGCGCAAAAATGAACGCCGGGGGGGCCGGCCGGGCCAAAAGTCCCATTTCCTCCGACGCCGGTCTTTGCTAGGCTCAGTGGCATCGATGCGAACTTGGCTCAAGCGAATTGAGACCTTGCCAAAACAAGTTGTGGTTTTGGTGTGCATCGTGTTCATCACCCTCGTCGGGCTGATGGACTTTATCACGGGCTACGAGACGTTCTTCTTCACGTTCTACCTGCTGGCCATTTTTGCAGGCACTTGGCGGGTCAGCACCTTGTTTGGCGCGTTGCTCTCGGCCCTGAGCGTGACCGCGTGGGTTTCGGCCAATATCGAAGCCGGGGCTCAATTCTCCAATTATTTCATTCCCGTCTGGAATGCGGCCATCATGTTCACGATCTATTTGATCATCGTGGGGCTGCTGGCGCGCTTGAAGCGGATCAACGAAGAATTGGAGGAACGCGTGCGTCTGCGCACGAAGGCGCTCACCCGCGAGATCCAGGAACGGCGACGGCTGCAAAGGACCCTCCTGGAAGCCAGTGAACACGAGCAGCGCCGCCTCGCCCGCGAACTGCACGACGGCCTCTGCCAACACCTCACCGGCACCGCGCTGGCTGGCCACCTGTTGGCGAAAAAACTGGCCGCCGCATCCTCCGCCGACGCGGGTGAAGCCGCCCGGCTTGTGCGGTTGGTTGAGGAAGGCATTGAGATGACACGCGATCTCTCGCATCAATTCGACCCGGTGGAACTAAAGACCGGCCAGCTAAAGGACCACCTCGAAGACCTGGCGGTGGACACCCGCCAGCGCCATAAGGTGGACTGCCAACTGGAGTACCGACTGAATAACCTCGTCCAGAATCCGGCCGCCACGCATCTGTTCCACATCGCCCGGGCCGCCGTCGGTGCGGCGCTCAAGCACAAAGGAGTCCTGCACATCCGCCTCAGTCTGGAGGCCGGGGCCGACGACCTCGTGCTGACCGTCACGGACGACGGGGGCACTTCCGTCGGCGACCGGTCCGAAGCCGACGATGCCATTCGCGGCATGACCTACCGGGCCGATGTGGTTGGAGCCGTTTTGAAACGGGAGAAATCGGCCACCGGGGGCACCCGGTTGACGTGCGTGCTACCGTTCTCGGGGATCACTCATGGCGTCTAAAATCAAAGTCTTGCTCGTGGACGATCATCCGCTCGTGCGCGAGGGATTGGCCAATCTGGTCAGACAAGAACCCGATCTCGAGGTTTGCGGCGAAGCCGCCGGCGAACCACAGGCACTGCAATTGGTGGCCGGCTGCCAGCCGGATGTGGCCGTGGTGGATATCTCCCTGGAAAGCGGATCCGGTCTGGAATTGATCAAAAGCATCAAAGCACAATACCCCGCGGTGGCCATGCTGGCACTCTCCATGCACGACGAATCGCTGTACGCCGAACGCGCGCTGCGGGCCGGCGCCCGCGGTTACCTCATGAAGCGGGAGGCGGCCCAAAAAGTCATTCAGGGCATCCGTGCGGTCCTGGCCGGCCAGCTCTTTGTGAGCGAGAAAATCGCCGTCCTCCTGACCGAACGGTTTGTCGAGGGGCGTCTGGCCGGCGCCTCGCCCGTGGAAGCGCTCAGCGACCGGGAATTGGAGGTTTTTCAACTGCTGGGCCGCGGCCTGGGCACCCGCCAGATAGCCGACCACCTGCACGTGGGCTTCAAAACCGTGCAGGCCTACAGCGCGCGCATCAAGGAAAAGCTGCAACTGACCAATGCCACGGAGTTGCTGCGGGCGGCCATGCAATGGAACGCGGACCACCCGGATAAGTAATTTCGGAGCTTGTAGGGTTTTACCCTACAAAAGATCGCGGCCCGGCCCCACAGGCTAAACTCAAGCGGTTCAAATTTCTGGCAGCAATACTGCTAATTCCTCCTCCTGTTAGCGGTAGTGACGGGCAATAAACGTGGACAGACCGTACTTATCTAACCCGCCCGTCACAAGGTCCACGCCGCCAATCCGGAAAGAAGACTATGAAGCAGACAAACAAAACGCAGCGGAAGGCTGGTTTCACCTTGGTGGAAATCATGATCGTGGTAGCCATCATTGGCCTGTTGGCGGCCATCGCCATTCCTAACTTCGTCAAAGCCCGCGCCACCTCTCAGGCCAACGCCTGCATCAATAACTTGCGCCAGATCGACGCCGCCGTGAACGAATTCGCGCTGGAAGCCAAATTGGTCACGGGCGCGACGGTCAATTTCCCGGGCGACCTGACGCCCTATATCAAGCTGAATGCCTCCAGCAGCGTACCGCCCTGCCCCGCCGGCGGCACTTACAACGTGACCGGCGTGGGTACCACTCCTACATGCACCTTGGCTAACTCCGTTACCCCCGGTCATTATCTGCCGTAATCTCCTGACTTTAAAGACAGTCGGTTGGACCAAGACGCCGTGCCACTCTTGGTGGCACGGCGTTCTTTTTGTGGCGCGGGACGGTGAGACAATGGACTGCTTCGGTGCAACGCACTGGCCAGCATGGTTGAACTGGCCAAAACTGTCCTAAACAGTGAGACAGTGACTCATTTCAAGACATTCTCTAGCCAGGTGAGCAGCTTGGCACCGCCACCTTGGCCCCTCGCACCAGTTTCATTTGCTTTGTGACGGCGCTGCCGCTTCAATATCTGGGTGATTGCAAAACGTGTTATTCCGTGTCTCGACGTTCATGCCGGCCACGTGACGCGCGGGGTTCAGTTTGGGAAGGCCGAGGCCGGCGAATTGAAGAACGTCGGCGACCCGGTGGAACTGGCGCTCCGCTACAACGAGCAGGGCGCCGACGAAATGGTGTTTTTTGACATCACGGCCAGCGCCCACGGGCGCGCGACGATGGTGGACGTGATTGAACGCGCGGCCGACCAATGCTTCATGCCACTGACGGTGGGTGGCGGCATCAAGTCCGTAGCGGACATGTTTACCATGCTGCGCGCCGGGGCGGACAAGATCAGCATCAATTCCAGCGCGCTCGCCCGGCCGGAACTCATTCGCGAAGGGGCGGAAAAATTCGGCAGCCAATGCATCGTGGTCTCCCTTGATGCCAAGCAGACGGGGCCGGACCACTGGACCGTTTTTGCGCGCGGCGGCCGCACGGATACAGGGCTGGACGCCCTGGCTTGGGCCAAACAGGCGGTGGCGCTGGGCGCTGGTGAAATCGTCCTGAATTCCATTGATGCCGACGGCACCAAGGCCGGCTTCGACCTGGTGATCACGCGCCGGATCAGCGAATCCGTGGGTGTGCCGGTGGTCGCCAGCGGCGGGGCCGGCAAGCTCGAACACCTGGCCGAGGTGCTCCTGGCCGGCAAGGCCGACGCCGTGCTGGCCGCCAGCATTTTTCACTACGGCACCTACACGGTGGGCGACGTGAAAAAATATCTGGCGGAGAAAAACATCCCGGTGCGCCTATGAAATCGCTTCGCCTGACCGCCCGGTTTGAACCCTGAATCTCCGCGCATGAACTGTCTGGTCACCGCCGGCCCCACGTTTGAACCGCTGGATGACGTCCGCCGGCTCACCAATTTCTCCACCGGACGGCTGGGCACCGAATTGGCCAATTTCCTCGCCGCCCGCGGACACACCGTCACCCTCCTGATCGGCGAAAGCGCCACTTGGAACGGCGAACGCCGGGTCCAACACGTGCACACTTTTACCACCACCCGGGATCTGGGCGACCGGCTCAAGTCGCTCGCCGACGGAAAAGTCGATGCCATTTTCCACGCGGCGGCGGTGAGCGACTTCAGCTTTGGCCGGCTGTTCACGCGCCGCGCGGACGGCCGGCTGGCCCCCTGCCGGCGCACGCACAAGCTCTCCACGCGCCGGGGCGAACTGCTGGTGGAACTGCGGCCCACGGCCAAGCTCATCGCCCGCCTTCGCGCTTGGTATCCCAGCGCGCTGCTCGTCGGCTGGAAATTCGAGGCAGATGGCCGCCGGGCGGAGGCGGTGCGGGCGGCGCAGCGGCAACTGGCCGAATGCGCGACCAATGCCTGCGTGGCCAACGGCCCGGCCTACGGCGCCGGATTCGGCTTGGTCACCGCGGCGGGGCGAAGACATTTTGCGGCCCGGACCGGACTGTTCGCGGCCCTGGCGCAACTCCGCTGACCCACCCTTGCCTGGCTGACGGTGGACCTTAGTCGGCCTCGAAATCCCGCAGTTGTTTCATGGCCAGCTTCATCGGCAGCCAGCCGATGACCATCGACAGGAGCACAAATCCAACGATGCAGAGGGCCACCCAGACGGTGTTGCTATGAAACCCGCCGCCGCCCACCACCAGCAGCGCCAGCGACGCGATGATATAGACCGAACTCAGCACAAAACACAGCGTGCCGCCAAAGCCGCTGACAATTTTGTTGGGATTGCTTTCCTTGACGTTGGGGAACAGCACACCCAAGCCAGTGGCCAGGCCGTTGAGCGCAAAGGTCATCACGGTGACCACCGCCCCGAAAAAAGCCACGTCGTCCCACGGCATGCGCAGCAGGGAACACGAGAGCGTCACCAAGCCGAGCGTCACCACCAGAGAAGCGGAGCTGGCCAGCCAGTACTTGATCATGACCACGCGGGGCAACCCGACGGGCGCCAGGCCGACGATCCACAACCGCCGACCTTCGAGCGAAAATTGCGGGAAGACAAACCGGGTGGTGACGGAAGCCAGGTTGAAGGCACAGGCGCCCAGATTGAGGAAGGCGACGGTGTGGATCCAAAAGGGGCTGGAGAGTTGATGGGTGAAGTTGCGCAGATTGATGATATAGGCGCCCAGCAGGCCGAAGAAAACCACGGACTGGCCCCATTGCGTGGTGTCGCGCCAAAACATGCGGATGTCCTTGATCGCCAGCGCCCGGGTTTCGGGGGCGAGGAAGGGCAACCGGGCGCCCATCCGTTCCAGCATCCCCGGCCTCCGGGAGTCGAACTGACGCCGGGACAGCGAGAAATGGAAACCGCTGCCGGCCCGGCTTTGCACGGCCGAGGCCGTATCATAAAAGACCTGCCCAAACCGGGTGAAGGCAATGCTGCCAAAGAACAAGGTGTGGCTCAGCAGGACGCCGGCGAAAAAAATCGCCCCGCGGGTCACCCCCTCCGCCCATTGCAACACGGCCGAGGAAAGCCAGTAGCTGGGCAGGAAGGGAAACATGGTGAAGCGCGTCTTGGCCAACAGTCGGTCCAGGGCTTCCAGGGTCCGTTTATCGAGCAAATCATCGTCCACCGGGTTGGTCTTCCACCAGAAGGCCACGAAGGCAAGCAACACCACGGCCAGCACCACCACCAACAGTTGAAAGCTCCTCCGGTCCAGGAGCCGGCCGATGACGATGGCCAGGGCCGAGCCCAGCACCCCGGGTAGAACGATGAACAAGGCAATGAGCAAAACTGTCAACGGATAAAAATGCCACGCCACGCCGCGCACCAATCCGAACGCCACCAGCAGCGGGGCGATCAAAAACAAAAACGCCCACGAGGCGATGATCACCGTTTCGATGAACTTCCAATTGAAGATGGTCTGCGCCGAAACAGGCAGGGTCAGCAGGAAAGCCGTCTCGCGGTTGCGAAAAAGGTTCGTGTAGGCGATCACCAGATTGCTCAGCAACAACAGGGCGAACAAAAAGGCAAACAGGGTGAAGAGCAGCCGCTCCGTGAGCGCGGCGCCCAGGCCGGGAAACTTGGCGATAAACCGCAGTCCGTGGAAGAACAACTCGAACGCCAGCACGACGTAGCCAACGATGAAGAACCCGATAATGGCGGTCAGCAGCCGCGACTGTTTGCGAATGGCCAGCAGCCGCCGCCAGCCGTGGAGGGCATTGGTGCGCAGCAACAGCAGCAACGGTTGGAACTCGTTCGATCCGGTGAACCTGGCCACCCGCCCAAAATAGCCGGCCCAGCCGATACAGGCAATTTTTCCCGGCAACTCTCCGCGCCCGCACCCGGGCACTCTTTTTCACGTTGGAACAGACCCTCGATGCGGGTTACAGTGGACCTCATGAAATGGCTGCTCCTGTTCATCGCCATCGTGTCCGAAGTGGCCGCCACCTCGGCCCTCAAAGCCTCCCTGGGGTTTACCCGGTTTTGGCCCTCCCTGGTGGTCGTGGTCGGCTACGCCACGGCATTTTATTTTCTCTCCTTGACGCTCAAATCCATTCCGGTGGCCGTGGCGTATGCGCTCTGGTCGGGGGTGGGCATCCTGCTGGTCACGCTCGCGGGGATTTTGCTCTATCGCCAGACCTTGAATGTGCCAGCCGTCATTGGCATTGTCCTGATCGTGGCCGGCGTGGTAATCCTCTGTGGCTTTTCCAGGGTGGCGGTGTGATATAATAATTCCAGGGAACATGAAAATCAGCCCGTTTACAAACCTGGCAATTCCAATAAAGCAATTCAACCACCTGGCGGCCGCCGGGCTGTTGCTGGCGGCCACGGTCGGCGCCCCGGCCGCAAATATTACGAACCTCTACGCCTTTGCAACGACGGGCACCAATGCCCCCTATACCAACAGCACCGGCTATGAGGTCTGGGGCCGCCTGCTATTGTGGAGCAATGCCTTGTACGGGACGACCGTCGGCGGCGGCGCCAACGGCCAGGGAACTGTCTTCCGGCTGAACACCGATGGCAGCGGCTTCACCAACCTCCATGTGTTCAGCGGCAACGACGGGGCCAATCCCTATACGGGATTGATCCTGATCAACAACGCGCTGTTTGGCACCACGGTCAGCGGCGGCAGCGGCGGTTACGGAACCGTTTTCGCACTCAACGCCGACGGCTCGGGCTTCACCAACTTTTACAATTTCTCTTACTTTGACGGCGCCGCTCCCTACGGACTCAGCACGGCGGGCGGCGTGCTGTATGGCACCACTGCCAGCGGCGGGACCAACGGCAAGGGAACGGTCTTCCGGGTAAACACGGACGGGACCGGATTTACGAATCTCCACAGCTTCACCACCTTGTCGGCCAACACCAATAGCGATGGCGCCATACCCCACGGCGACGTAGCCATGGCGGGCAACGTCCTCTACGGCACCACCTGGGTGGGCGGAGCCACGGGCAATGGCACCCTCTTTTGCCTGAACACCGATGGCACCGGCTTCACCAACCTGCATAATTTCACCGCCGCCGTTTTCGATGGAACCACCGACACGTACACGAACGCGGACGGTGCCAACCCCTTTTCCGGACCGACGTTGGTGGACGGCGTATTGTACGGCACCACCAGCGAGGGCGGCCTCGGCCGGGGAACCGTGTTCCGGGTCAATACCGACGGCACCGATTTCACCAACGTGTATGTGTTCAGCGACAGCGAGGGGGCGGGACCTCAGGGCTCCTTGCTCGCGGTGAACGATATGTTGTATGGCACCACCCAGGGCGGCGGCGAGGAGGGATTGGGCACGGCGTTTCAGATGACCACCAACGGAACGGATTTTGGCGATTTGGTTGATTTCAGCAGCAGTCTCGGTTTCTCGCCACAGGCCGGCTTGATCTTATCCGGCAAGCTGGTTTACGGCACCACGGAAGTGGGCGGCAGCAACGGCGGAGGCACCGTCTTCGCTTTGCAACTGCCGCCGCCCAACCTGACCATCCAGTTGAGCGGCGCCCAAGTGGTGCTGAGCTGGGGCAATCCGGCGTTTTCGCTGCAAACCGCAACCCCGCTCAACGGCACCTTCACCAACCTTCCCGGCGCCACGAGTCCCTACACGAACAACCCGGATCTCCAGCAACAGTTCTTTCGCCTCCAATAATAACCCCGGCCCGGCTTCACCGCCGCCCGGCTGGAACCAGCTTCACCTCAGGATGCGCCCGTCAGTTATTATCCAAGAAGAATAAATATCCGTAGTCCAAATGACGGCAGCGCCCCCCGTGCCTGCGCAAACACGCAACGAAGGGAAACCGGGTAATGACTTGCAAAACGACGGAGCGCTAGTATAGTCGAAAGCAAGACACGACCCTGGGCTCGTGGCGGTCGTGGGCAGGAAACTTGATGGAAAATGTAATTGCAACCACCTAGGTAAATCCAATGAAACCGGGATCTCTCTTAAAGGCTTTGTTTTCGTTCGTTCTGTGTGTCCTCTTAACCAGCACCGCGAGTGCCACCCGCTATTCGCTCACCCTTGATGCCCAAGGGTCCGGCACGGTCACGGCGGACAACACCAATAGCCCCTATCCTGCGGGTGCCACCATCACCCTCACCGCCACGCCCGGCAGCGGCTGGTACCTTGATCACTGGTCGGGCAATGCCAGCGGCAATGGCAATCCGCTCCAGGTGACGATGAACTCAGACTTGGTGATTACGGGCAACTTCCTGGCCTATCCCACTTACTCGGTCACGCTGGTCACCAATGGCCAGGGAACGATCGCGTTGAATCCATCCGCAACCAGTTATGTGAGTAATACGCTGGTTACGGCCACAGCCACGCCGGCTGCGGGCTGGGTTTTCGTTGGTTGGTCCGGGGTTTTGGCCACCACCAACAACCCAGTCTCCCTGACCGTGGACACGAATGTTTCGTTGACGGCAACCTTTGCGGAACCGCCGGCCTTTGATCTGCAGCCGGTGAGCGTCACGAACCTGGCGGGCGGCACTGTGGTCTTCTCCGCCCAGGCGGTGGGCACTGCGCCGCTGGGTTACCACTGGTTCTTCAGCGGTGGGGCGCTGACGAATGCGACCGGCAACACACTGGCACTCGCGAATGTTTCGGCGACTCAGGCGGGGAACTATTGGGTGGTGGCGACGAACCCCTACGGCAGCGCGACGAGCTCGGTGGCGACCCTGACGCTGACCAACGCCGTGGGACCAACCAACGTGGTGAATTCGCTGGATGAGGCCAGCCTGCGGGCGGCCATCGCCGTCGGCGGTTGGGTTGGGCTTCGCTTCAACGGCACCGTTATGCTCACGAGCCCCATCACCATCAGCAACAATGTATTTCTGGATGGCACCGGTGTCTCGGCCCTGATCAGCGGCGGCAATGCGGTGCGCTTGTTTTACGTGGCGCCGGGCGCAACCTTTGGCGCGACTAACCTGACCTTGGAGGACGGCCTGACGTCGGTCGCTGGCAGCCTGAATCTCACCAACGGGACGGCCCCAGAGACGAATGCCGATGCGGGGGCCATTTTCAATGACGGCGGCACCGTGAGTTTGGTGGCCTGTACGGTGGCCAACAACAGCGCCGAAGCCAAATCGGTTGGCGGAGCGGCGCGCGGCGGAGCCATTTTTAACAACGGCGGCGCGGTAACCCTGGCTGAATGCATCCTGACCAACAACTCGGCGATCGCGGGCGGCTCCAATGGCGCCAGTTCCCTGACTGCGAACAATGCCGGCTTGGGCGGGGCCATCTTTAATACCAATGGAACCGTGGTGCTCGTCGGGTGCAATCTCATCAGCAATCTTTGCGAGGGATTAAACACCATCGCGATTGTCACCAATACGGTTTTCTTCCCGCTGCAAACGTATGCCGTCGGGAATGCTTTGGCGATGGGCGGCGCCGTATTTCAGGCATCCGGCTCGCTGGCCGTTACCAACTGCACCTTCGACTCCAATCAGGTCTTGGGGGGAAATGGGTCGGAACTTGCTTCACTTGATAGCGTGAATCCACCCAAAAACGGCGGGGCGGCTTACGGCGGCGCCGTGGCCGTCATCGGTGGCAGCAGCCCGGTGGATAATAGTGAGTTTATTGCGAATGCCGCGACAGGCGGAACCGCAGGCTATCATGCCGCCGCCGGTCCAGCCTATGGCGGAGCGGTTTATTCCACCTCCGCTGTGACGGTCAGCGACAGCTTGTTCCTCGGTAATCAGGTCTTCGCCGGCAACGCCACCGAAGCCCCTAGTGGCGGATCGATGGGAGTCAGTGGCTTCGGCGGCGGCCTCTACAATGCCGGTCTGGCGGTGCTCAATCGCTGCGCCGTCTGTTCCAATTCGGTGGCTGGCGGATCGGCCGTCTCCTATCCGGGAACGGTGGCAAACGGCGGCAACGGATGGGGCGCCGGGATTTTTAATGCCTCACAGTTGGCCACCACGAACAGCACCATCGCCCTGAATTCCGCGGCGGGCGGCAGCAGCGAGCAGGATGTTTTTTGGGGAATCATTCCCTACGGCGGAGAGGCTCTGGGCGGCGGCATCTTCAACAATGCTGGCGCCACCTTTATCGCCATGAACCTCACCATTGCCAGCAACAGTTGCAGTTCACCCGCGGGCTATGAGTTCACCAACGGCTTCGCCGCCGGCGACGAAATCGCGAACACCAACGGCACGCTCTCCCTGCACAATTCCATCCTGGCCTACGGTACCAACGGCAACGCCTATGGCCCCATTACCGATGCCGGCTACAACCTCTGTTCCGATGATTCCGCCAGCCTGGCAAGCGGTTCAAGCTTCAATAACACCGACCCGCTGCTCGGTCCGCTGGGTAACTATGGCGGCCCCACGCCCTGCCTGGCCTTGTTGGCCAACAGCCCCGCCATCGACAGTGCCGACCCGAATGATTTTCCCAGCCTCGACCAGCGCGGCTATTTGCGTCCCACCGGCGCCGGGCCGGACATCGGCGCCTACGAATACGGATCGGCCGCGCCCGTCACCGTTCCGTATCTCAGCGTGAGCGCCAGCGGCAGCAATATCACCTTGTCGTTCGCGGCCGTCCCCTCGAAATTGTACCGGCTGCAATGGTCCACGAACCTCACCACCTGGACCGATCTCAGCACGAACGGCCCGGCAACCAGCGCCACCACGTTCAATCAGACCGTGAGCAAACTGGCTTTCAGCCAATGCTATTTCCGCCTGCTGGTGCAGTGAGGCCGGTGAAGGTGATTTACCTCGCGCCTTCCCGGTTCGTAAACAATCGAAACCAGGACAAGCAGGCCAAACCAGAGTCGTGGCACCCGCCAATCAAGGCGGCGTCACCAACTGAAACCGGCGGTCCCAACTTTTCACCCGACACTTTTTCCGGCATCCTTTGCGGGTGAAGTTATTGGTCGAATGGCTGGCCAAATTGCCGGAGCGTCCCCGCGCGATTATCAAGACGTGCGCCTACGGTTTGGCGGCGGGCTTGGTGGCGGTGGCCTTCCAATTGGCGATCAACGGTTGCTATCGCGCCGGCATTGTGCGCCTGTCGCAACTTTCACCAACCCGCTTCCTCCTCGGCAGCCTTGGCTTGATTCTCGCCACTTCGCTCATTTCCGGCTGGCTGCTCAACTCGTTGTGCACGGAGGCCGCCGGCAGCGGCATTCCGCAACTGAAAGCGGCCTTTTGGAAAAACTTCGGCTTTGTGCCCTTCCGCGTCCTCTGGGTGAAATTCATTGCGGCCACGCTGCAAATCGGCGGCGGCAGCAGTCTGGGCCGCGAGGGTCCCAGTGTGCAATTGGCCGGGACAGCCGCCTCGCTCGTGGCCGGCGTGGCGGGTGAGCCCAAACAAAAACGCCGGCTGGCGGCCGCCACCGGCGCCGCCGCCGGCCTGGCGGCAGCTTTCAACACCCCGCTGGCCGGCGTCACCTTCGTCCTGGAGGAATTGATTGGTGACTTGAACAGCCGTTTGCTGGGCAGCGTGCTCCTGGGGGCCATGCTCGGGGCGCTGGTGGCTCACGGCATCCTCGGACCGCAACCCTCGTTCTCCCTCGCGCCCCTCGGTGAGCCGGTCTGGCGTTCGTATTTGCTGGTGCCGATCGTCGCGGCGGCCGGCACCCTGGTCGGCGTGGCATTCCAGAAATCCGCGCTCGGGTTGCGCGCCCGCCAACGAAAATGGACCGCCGTGCCGGCCTGGTTGCGCCCCGCCCTGGGCGGAGTCATCTGCTGGGCCCTCGGGGTGTTCGTTTTCTTTCAAACGGGTAAACTTGGTGTGTTTGGCCTGGGTTACGACGACCTTTCGCAGGCGCTCACCGGCAAGCTGCTTTGGCAAACGGCGGCGTTGCTCCTGGCGGCCAAATTCGTGGCCACGGTGGCCTGCTACGGCCTGGGCGGATGCGGCGGCATCTTTTCCCCCACCCTGTTCTTCGGCGCCATGACCGGCCTGGGCATCGCGGGCATTGCCCAGCCCTTCTTTTCATTATCGTCGGACAGCGTGGCCATGCTGACCGTGGTTTGCATGAGCGCCACGCTGGGCGCGGTGGTGCGCGCCCCGGTGACCAGCATCCTGATCGTCTTTGAAATGACCCATCAATTTTCCCTGGTCCCCCCGCTCATGCTCGCGGCCTTGATCAGCCAGGCGATCAGTCGCCGGCTGGCGCGGCATAACTTTTATGACGCCCTCCTGGAACAGGATGGACACGACGTGGCACGGTTCGCGCCTCCCCGCGACCTGCGTGAATGGCAGAAGCAACCCGTGTCGCACCTGGCCAACCCGAAGCCGGTGGTGATCGGGTCGCTGGAGCCGAAACAAATCCAAAGCGTTTTGCGGAGTTATCCCTACACCCAATTCCCGGTGGTCCTCGGCGGCCAGATCCGCGGAGTGCTCAGGCGGGAGGAAGCCACCCGCGCGTTCCGGGAAAAGCGCACGCCGGACTTGGCACCCGCCACGGTCTGCCGGCCGGACCTGCCATTGCACGCCGTGGAGACGCAGTTGATTGAATCCAAGACCGGTTTTCTTTTGCTGCAAGAGTCGCCCGCAGGACCGCTGGCTGGCATTCTGACGTTGCACGACATTCTCCGGGCGCAACAGGCCGCCGCCGAAGAAGGACTCGGCTGACCGGCCTTCACCAGCCGAACCGGGAGGCATCATACGCCAGCCGCTGCGCCGAATTCATGTGCGCGAAGTCCGGCGAACCATTCGCCAGCTTGGGCCAGTCGTTCCCCGCCAATGGGCCGGCCGCCGGCGAACTTACCGCTTCGCTCTCCGCCCGGGCCAGCGGATTATTCTGAACCTCCACCACCGCGCGCCGGGCGGCGCTGCCATCGTAACTCATCGCGGGATCGGTGGTTCTCAGATCCTCCACCAGCGAGCGGTGCGGCGGAATGCCTCGCGCCTGCAAAACGCCGTGATAAGCCCGCACGGCCTCCTCCGGCGAGATCTTTCCCTCCGTGATGAGCCGCAACATTTCAATGAACGCCAGTTGATGTTCGGCTTGGTTGATTTTGCGACCGTACAGCGCCACCCGCGCGCCGTATTTTTGCGCGTCGTGAATCAATTTAAAGGCGTCGTAAGTCGTGCCCGCGCTGCCGCCCAAGATGCCCACGACCAAGTTCGGGTCATACTGCGCCAGTTCTTCCATCGCCTTCGGGCCGTGATAGACAATTTTCAGGAAGTCCGGCCGGCCCGCCTCGGGCACGCCGGCCAGCGTGCGGATGATCTGGTCATTGATGAATTCGCCGAGCTTCTCCGGTGCCACGCGGCCCGGCACGTTCGGGTCAAACACTTCCAGAAAGTGCCGGAACTGCTTGCGCTCCGCTTCCTCGCGAAACTCCTTGTACCACCGCAGGGCCTCGCGATCCTGCGCCAACTCGTTGAGGAACGTGATGGAATACAGGCCGAGGTTCGCGCCCGGAACACCCTTTTCCTCGCGGTCACACTCGATCTGGCCGCATTGGATCTGGTCAATGCTGGCCGAGCGGAACGGCTGGGAAGGCTCGCGCGTGTAGCAGCCGTGGCGCACCGCCCAGACATCGGTGGTGTCGTTCGCGCGACAGGCGGGGGTGACTTGGGAATTCTCAAACAGCCCTTCCTTGATGGTGAGTTGTTCGCTGACGTAGGCCGACATCAACATGATGTCCACCAACCCCTGTTGCGTCACCTCCCGGATGATATCGAGGAATTCGGGCAGGTTGCGGTAGCCGTATTCCTCCCGCGTCCAGACTTCCGGAGAGAACTGCGCCGGCCGGGCGCCAGGCCGGGCGAGATAACCGCGCGGGCCGGGGGCGCGCACCCCGAACGCCATGTCGGCATCCTTCGCATCCGCCAGGATGAACTCGCGGGTGGAGCGCGGGTCAGCGCGGATCGCGGCCAGTTTGCGATCGAGGGAACGGAGCATGGCTTTTTTCATTCGCCCGGTGGCGTTATAATGAAATCCGCCAGTTCGCGCAAGGTGGCACTGCGGGCCTGCCGCACAAAGAAACCGGCACTGGCATGGGCACAGATCAGGCGCGAGCGGACGTCGAGTTGCAGCAGCAGCCCGAGACAATACCCCGCGTTGAACCGGTCCCCCGCGCCCGTGATTTTCCTGGGCTTGGCACAATAAGCCCCCGGCTCGGTCGCCAGGCCGGCGCTGCCCGCCACCGCCGCAAATTTGCCGTGGTGAACCACCACTTCCGCAATGCCCAACCGCTCCCGCAGGCAGTGGGCCTGCCCCAGCACGGACCCCGGCTCTTTTTCCGCCTCGGGCAAACCGAACAGGCGGGCCAGGATATTGGCCTCGGTGCCGTTCAATCCGAGGGTAAGCGGCCCGGTCGCCGCAAACGCGGACAGCGTTTTCAGCATCGCTCGAATATCGCCGGGCGAACGGCTTGAAGGATCCACCAAGTCGATGAAAAAGGCGGGTCGATGGGTCAGCCGCGCAAAGACTTTTTCCTGCAACAGGCGCCACACGGCGGTCATGTGCGGATAGAGCGTCCAGTCCGTCAACGCAATCACGTGCGCCTGGGCACAGGCCGCCGCATAGGCCCCATCCGCGAGCCGGGCCGCCACGGATTCAGGCGTGAAATCGGCCAACTGGGTGACGGCGCTGAACATGAGCTTGCCATCGTCAAACTCGAAGGCGAGCGTGCGCCCCGGCTCCCGCCCCCACGAATGAACGGAACGGAAGCCGGCCATCAGGGTAGCAAACGCCGGGTGAATGGGCTCGCCCAACGTCGCAAAGCCGTCCACCGGCACCCCCAGCGCGGCCAAGCCATCGCCCATATTGACGGCACAACCGCCGGGATGCACCGCGTTCACGACAATTTCGCGCAGGCTGCTGTGTCCGGCGGCCTGGGTGACCAAACCGCCAAAGGTGGCGATATCCGGCACCGCCTTAAACGCGGCGAGGCTTTGCCGCTCGCCGACCACCGAGATCATTTCATCCACAAAACCGTCAAAGCCGATGGCTACGGACGGCAATGGCGCGGCCGCTGAACGAAGGCGCTCGGCGAGACTCTGGCGAGGGGAGTCCACGCTAGAGCTGGCAGGCCGCCGAAAATTCCCGCGCCGCTCGCAGGATGGAATTGATTTCGGATCGCTTCATGACGTGGTGCGGTTAATTCATTTCGACGCCAGCTTACAAGCTCACTTCCCAGCCCGCACGATAGCTGCGGCGCAGCAGCCGTTCCGCTTCGGGGTGGTTGGGAATCCGCATGGATTTCGTTTCCCATTGCAGCAATTGCCCGGGCACCCGGATGGCCACGGTGCCAAGGATGATCGCTTCGGCCATCGGACCGGTCTGCAGGAAATGCGACGCCGTGGGCTCGCCGCCGAGACAGGCGTCGACAAATCGGTGATAGTGGGTCGGGCCTTTCTCGATCGATCGCGGTGCGTTCTTGAATTTTTCGCGGGGCAGGAGAATGGGCATGGATTGATGCGGCAGCAGCATGGCGCCCTCCGAGCCAATAACCATCGCGGACTCCGCCGGGTATTCCGGCACCCGGGAATCGGCCAAGGCGATCTTCTGCACTTCCGGCGGCGGGAATTTGTCGCCGTCGAACCACTCGACCGGCAATTCACGGCCGCCGGTGATGTCACTGCCGGGAAAGGTCCACGTGATGTGGTTGCTTTGCGGCCAGGTATCGGCGCGGCGTTCCGGGGAGTTCCGCCAGGAATCCTGAACTTCCGCGATCACGGACACGGGGGCGGTCAGACCCAGGCCCTTCCACACCGCGTCAAAAATATGGCAGCCGATATCCCCCGACCAACCGGTGCCGAAATCCTGCCACGAGCGCCAAATCGTGGGGTGGTAAATCTTCGGCGCGTAGGGGCGTTCCGGCGCCGTCCCCAGCCACAGGTTCCAATCCAGCTCGGGCGGCACCGGGCTGCCTTGGGCCGGACGCGGACCGGCCAGCCGGTAGAATTCCGCGCCGGGCCGGTTGGAGCACAACACCACGCGATTGACTTGGCCGACAATGCCTTGCCGCAGCAATTGCACGCCCAACCGGTCGCCCATGCCGGCCGCAAACTGCGTTCCCAACTGCGTCACCACCCCGGCCTTTTTCGCCGCCCGGGCCAGCGCCCGGCATTCTGCCACGTCGTGCGCGAGCGGTTTTTGACAATACACGTTTTTCCCGGCCCGGATGAACGCCAGCGCAATGATCGCGTGCATATGATCCGGCACGGCCACATTGACGGAATCAATCCGGTCGCGCTCGCCGGCGAGCAACTCGCGCCAGTCGGTGTATTGCCGCGCTTCGGGCACGCTCTTGGCCGCCTCCGCCAAATTGTTCTTATCCACGTCGCAAATGGCCACAATTTCCAGCCGGGGATGCGATTTGAATGATTCCAAATCATTTCCACCCATGCCCCGCACGCCAATGCAGGCGTGGCGCAATTTGCCATCCGCCGGAATGCGCCGGCGGGCGAGCGCACCGGCACAACCCGTCATTAAGCCAAGGCCGGCCAGGGCCGACGCGGCCATGAATTCTTTGCGTGAAATTTGAGTTTTCATATTCGTTAGGTGATCACTCTTTGACTTAAAATTGGGCCAGCGGATCATCGGTTACTTAACGCCCAGCAGATGGCGAAGGAGGTACAGTTCCAGGGCTTCGTAATCCCGTGCGTCGCGGCATTGCTGCACCAGCGCTTGATCCAGCGAACGCACCTTCTCCACCAGATGCAGAAACATCATCCGACTATTCTTCAGGTGCTCAACCGCCGGACAGCCGCCCTGCGTTCGCATGGCTTTCACATCCAAACCCACAAACTCGCCATTTTGGCCGTAGCCATATTCTTCCAAGACCCTCACTTGGTTGAAGGCCACCCGCAAATTCGCGCCGCCGAAAGTCTTATCCTGGTCGTATTTGAGCCCGTTCTGGTCATTGAGATGAACACTGCCCAGTTTGTGGTGGGCCAGGGCAAAGGCCATTTCATCGCTGGGATCCAGCCCCGCGAGCAAAGCGTGGGCACTCTCAATGAGTCCCTTCACCCGGCGGTGATCGACCGACGCATAGGCCAGCGCCACCGCATGCCCGATGGTCGGCACATACGCGTGATCGGTGGGTTCGTTTGGTTTCGGCTCAATCCAGATTTGAATCGTGGGATCAAAATCGAGCATCTGATTCAACACCTCCAACAGGCGCTGATAAGCCAGCCGCGCGTCCTTGGCTTCGCGAATATAGGTGCCTTCACGGGCCAGCCAGAGCACAATGGCACCGCAACCGATGGCCCGCGCAATCTCAATGGCCTTCTTGGTCCGCTCCCAGGCGTACTCGCGATCCGCGGCCCGATTGGAAGTATAGGCGCCATCAATGGTCTGGCCCGCCATCCACAGGCGGGGCGCCACAAACTCCGGCACCAGGCCCTGATTGACCAGCATCGCCTTCACTTCGCCCGCTTTATGCAAAATCTGCGACGCCGTCAGGCCGTCCAGGTTTGGCACCACATCGTCGTCATGAAATTGAATGCCCTCAAAGCCCAGCTGGCGGTAGAGGAGAAACTTCGCCTCGTGCGGCAGGACGGCCCGCACGTCGGGACCAAAGACGTCAGCGCCTTCGCTGATGTTCCACGGCCCGAAGGAAAAACGGTACTGGGTTTGTGGGTGCATAGGCTTGATGTCCTTTATCGCACAGTTCGCCACCGATGGCTACGCCATCTGTGTCGGCCACTGCGACTATTGTCTCAATTGGGGTTGAAAACCCGCGCCTTTCCGTCATGATCGGCCCATGCGTGGCCATCGTGAAAAAATCATCTTTCCGAGCGGGCATTCGTTCCGCGTGCTCCGCTGGTCACGCAACCTGCGCGAGGTGGAAGCGGTGCTGGCCTCCGGCCAGGCGGAGCGCGTGGCCGGCGAAGGCACGCATTGGCACTATCACCGCCACATGGAGCTGACGCTTTTCACCACGGGGGAAGGCCTGCGGTTTGTGGGCGACCATATTGCCTCGTTTGGCCCGGGCGACTTGGTCCTGCTCGGCGGCAAGGTCCCGCACTACTGGCATACCCAGCGGCCGTCCGCCGGGATTTCGGTGCAATGGGACTTCCCGCACGGACATCCGTTCTGGGCGTTCCCTGAGAATTTGTCCCTGGCCACCCTGTTCAAGAGCGCAACCCGCGGCCTGCGCTATACCGGCGCCACGGCCGACCAACTCGCCGCCGGATTGCAAGCACTCGTCCGGGCCGACGGGCCTGACCGGCTGGGCTGGCTGCTCCGATTGCTCGCCATCATGGCCCGGGCGCCGGAGCGCGACCGCACCGTCCTTTCCGCCCGGGCCTTCTTCCTTTCCGAAAAGGGCGCCTACCAGCCGGCCATGGCCGAAGCTGTGCGCTACCTGCTGGCCAATTTCCGCGATACCATCCGGCTTGAGGAAATCCTGCGCCTCACGCACATGAGCAAGCCGACCTTTTCGCGCCAGTTCAAGAAACACTCCGGCCAATCCTTTAGCGACTTCATCAACCATCTGCGTTTGCAGGCCGTCTGCCATGAATTGGCCGCCACGGAACGCACCATCCTGGACATCGCCTTTGCCTGCGGCTTCAGCCAGGTTTCCTTTTTCAACCGGCTTTTCCGCCGGGTCATGGGTTGCAACCCCACGCAATACCGCCAGCGCAAGCGGAAGAAGGTCGGACTCTCGGCTAAAGCCGATGCTTTGGCTTCATGGCTATAGGCCACCACGAGCCAATTCTTGTTGGCCGCCCGCTCAAAATGGCACAAGACTTCGCCCCACGTGAATTCCTTTGCGACTTTCTTTGCACCCGCCAATCGGCGATCATGAAGGCGAGAAAAAATGGCTCACATTCACGAGAAGATTGATTTGACGGTCGTAATTTTTGTGGTCCGGGACGGCCGGGTCTTGGTGGTCCACCACCGCAAGCTGAACCGCTGGCTGCCGCTGGGGGGACACGTGGAATTGGATGAGGATCCGGAACAGGCGGCGTTGCGCGAAGCCCGCGAAGAAAGCGGACTGGAAGTGGAACTGCTCGGAGAGCGTCCGCCCACGACCTCGCCCGGCACGCGGGCGCTGATCGCGCCGCGCTTTCTGGATATTCACCGCATCAGCGATACCCACGAGCACATCGGAATGATCTATTGGGCGCGGCCGAAGGCCGGCTCGGTGACGCTCGCCGCCGCGGAGCACCATGCTATCCGCTGGTGCGCCCCGCCGGAGCTGGACCAACTCTCGCCGCCCATGACGGACGCCGTGAAATGGTATTGCCGGCAGGCCATTGCGGAGGCGGCGGGAAAATGAACTCCGGCAGCCGGTTTCGGGCGGGCTGTTACACCATCGAAGGCATCAATTCCTTCGCCACCGTGGTGTACGGCAATTACCTTTATTTTTACTTCCGCGATACGTTCGGTTTCACCGACCGCTGGAATCTGTTGCTGGCAGCACTGCTGGGGCTGGTGTACATGGTGGGCGCGTGGCAGGCGGGCCGTTTCGCCCAGCGCCGGGGTTGCTTTACCGCCATGAAACTGGGTTTTGCCGTCATGGCCGCGAGCCTGGCAGTCGGCCTGCTCTGGCGGACCCTCACGAGTGAAATCCTGGTGGCCTGCGCCATGTTCGGCGGCACGTGTTTCGTCTGGCCCTCCGTGGAAGCCCTCGTCAGTGAGGGCGACGCGCCGGAACATGTTCCCCACGCCGTGGGCATTTACAACATCACCTGGGCCATCTGCAACGCGGTGGCGTTCTTCGTCGGCGGTTCCTTGATCAAGAAATTTGGCTATGGCGCCATGTTCAGTGTGCCGCTGGTGCTCATGATCCTGCAATTCGCCATGACCTGCTGGCTGCAAAGCTATCATGCGCGGCTGCCCGCGCCCGCCAAATCACGCCCCGCCCCGGTCAAACCGTCCGCCACGGTGGCAGCGCGGGCGCAGAGCTTTCAACGCATGGCCTGGGTGGCCAACCCCTGCGCCTACGTGGCCATCAACACCCTCATTGCCGTGCTGCCGGGCGTGGCCATCCGCCTCCACCTCTCCACCATGCTCGCGGGGTTTGCGCTGTCCATCTGGTGCTTCGCGCGGTTTATCGCCTTCGTCGCGCTGTGGCGCTGGACCGGCTGGCACTACCGTTTCCGTTGGTTACTGACGGCGTTTGTGCTGCTCATTCTTTCGTTTGCCACCATCTTGATGGCGTCAAGCCTGTGGGCCGTGGTACTGGCGCAAGTGGCCTTTGGCGGCGCCATCGGGCTGCTCTACTATTCATCCCTGTTCTATTCCCTGGACGCGAGCGAGACCAAGGGCGAACAGGGCGGTCTGCACGAAGCCGCCATCGGCGCCGGCAACTTCCTGGGACCGGTCATTGGCGCCTCCGCCTTGTGGCTGGCGCCGGCTAATGCCGGCATGGGCGCCTGGGCGGTGTCGGGCGTGCTCCTGCTGGGCATGGGTGGCATGGTCCTGTTGCGCCAAACCCGCCGCCCGGAATGAACCCCAGCCGCTGGAGGGAATGACCCGGCTGTTTTTGCCGCTTTTTAATCAAGCGCCATCTGTTTTTGCCGATAGGCTAACGTGATCCGCGTCAAGTCAGAGGCGTTGCAGCCCGGCATGGTGGTGGCCCGCG
>CAYTJG010000050.1:0-26470 GCA_964437865.1 uncultured Bifidobacteriaceae bacterium
CGAAGCGCGGAGCAAAGGCATCAAACCCATCCTGGGCTGCGAGGTGTATGTGGCGCCCGGCTCGCGCCTGGAAAAGAAGCAGGGCAGTGGCACGCGCGATGTTTATCATCACCTCGGCCTGCTGGCCAAGGACACGACCGGCTACAAGAATCTGATCCGGCTGGTGACCATGGCGCACGTGGACGGCTACTACTACAAGCCACGCATCGACAAGGAGCTGCTGGCGCAATACCACGAAGGGCTCATTGGGCTGTCGGGCTGTCTGGCCGGCGAAGTGGCGGATTTGATCGTCAAGGAACAGATCGACAAGGCGCGGGCGACGATTGACTGGTTCAAGCAGACGCTGGGGGCGGATAATTATTTTCTCGAGTTGCAAGACCACGGCATTCCGGAACAGGCCAAGGTGAACCGGCAGTTGATTGCGTTCGCGAAGGATTTCGGTCTGAAGCTGGTGGCCACCAACGACGTGCATTACATCGAAAAGAGCCATTCGCACGCGCACGACTGCCTGGTGTGCATCGGCACGCAGGATTTGCTGAGCAACCCCAAGCGGATGAGCGCCGGCTACGTGCCGGAGCAGTTCTATTTGCGCAGTGCCGAGGAAATGCAGGCCCGGTTCGCGGAGGTGCCGGAGGCGACCAAGAACACGCTGGAGGTGGCGGAGAAATGCAACGTGGAGATCAAGTTTGGCGAGTTGCACTATCCCGTCTTCGATCCGCCGGAGCATTTCACCCGGGAAGGTTATCTGCGGCATCAGCTCGCGGAGGGTCTCTTCCGCCGGTACACCCTGCACGCGCGGGCGGAGGGCCAGGAGTTCATCGTCACCGGTATCGACGACCCGACGCGCCTGCCCACCTACAAACCCGAGGTGGCCGGGGAAGCGGCGGACGGCCGCCCCCTGCATGAGCAACCGACGGTGGCTGCGGCCATCAAGGCCATCATTGACCGTCTGCAAGTCGAGCTTGGGGTCATTGAAAAGACCGGTTTTATTTCTTACTTCCTCATTGTGGCGGATTTCGTCCGGCACGGGCGCAACCATGGTGTTTCGTGCGTGGCGCGCGGTAGCGCGGCCGGCTCGATCGTGACGTATCTGCTGGAAATCGCCAACGTGGACCCCATCCGGTACGCGCTGCTCTTCGAGCGCTTCCTGAATCCGGAACGCGTGAACCCGCCGGATATCGACATCGACTTTGCGGACGACCGCCGCGGGGACGTGATCGAGTATGTGCGCGAGAAGTACGGGCGCGACGCCGTGGCGCAGATCGTGACCTTTGGCACCATGGGCGCCAAGTCGGTGGTGCGCGATGTGGGCCGGGTGATGGGCCTGAGTTACGGCGACTGCGACCGGCTGGCCAAGCTGATCCCGGCCGAGCTGAAAATGGATTTGACCAAGGCGCTCAAGCAGGTGCCTGAACTCAAGGAAGCCTACGACACCGAGGAAGTGACGCGGGAGCTGATTGATACCGCCTTTGTATTGGAAGACCTGGCGCGCAACTCGAGCGTGCATGCGGCCGGCGTGGTCATTGGGCCGGAGCCGCTGGTGAATCTCCTGCCGTTGAAATTGGACGACAGCGGCACCCTGGTGACCCAATACGCCATGGGACCGGTGGGCGATCTGGGCCTGTTGAAGATGGACTTTCTCGGGCTCAAGACGCTGACGGTCATCCGGAACGCCTGCGATATGGTCAAGCGCACGCACGGGATCACGCTGGATATCGATCATCTGCCGCTCGACGACCAGGAAACGTACGGTCTGTTGAACCGCGCGGAGACGCTGGGCGTGTTTCAGTTGGAATCCAGCGGCATGCGGGACCTGTGCAAGAAATTCCAGATCAGTTCGGTGGAGCACATCACGGCGCTGGTGGCGCTGTACCGGCCCGGGCCGATGGACCTGATTCCCGACTTCATCAAGCGTCGCCACGGCGAGGTGAAGATTGAATATGCGCATCCGTTGTTGGAATCCATTTCCAAGGAGACGTACGGGATATTGATTTATCAGGAACAGGTGATGCAGGCGGCGCAGATTCTGGGCGGCTATTCGCTGGGCCGGGCGGACCTGTTGCGGCGGGCCATGGGCAAGAAGAAGCTCGAGGAAATGGCCAAGCACCGCGACAGTTTCGTGAAGGGCTGCCACGAGAAGAATCAGATTCCCAAGGCGAAGGCCAACGAGGTTTTTGACTTGCTGGAGAAGTTTGCCGGCTACGGCTTCAACAAGTCGCACGCTGCCGCGTATGCGGTGGTGGCGTACCAGACCGCCTATCTAAAAGCGCATTTCCCGGTGGAGTTCTATTGCGCCATGATGACCAACGACGTGTCGGATACCGACAAGTTGAGCGAGTACATTGCGGAGGCGCGGGAATCGGGAATCGAGGTGCTCGGGCCGGACGTCAACGAGAGCGAGATGTACTTTGCGCCGTCGCCGGGCGGGGAACGAGCGGCCAGCCCGGGTGGTAAGCCGGGCGCGCAGCGCAACATCCGGTTCGGTCTGGCGGCCATCAAGGGCGTGGGCGAAATCGCGGTGGAAGCGATTCTCAAAGCGCGGAGCGAGCACGGGAAGGTGCAATCGCTGGCGGAGTTGTGCGAACACGTGGATGGCCGGACGGTCAATCGCAAGACCCTGGAAGGGCTCATCAAAGCCGGCGCCTGCGACGCCTTTGGTCGGACCCGGGCCAGCCTGTTTGCGCAAATCGACCAAGCCCTCACGCGGGCGGCGGGCATCCAATCGGACAAACAGAAGGGACAAAGTTCATTTTTCGACACGTTCGAGGAAGCCAAAGCGGCCGTGCCCGAGGTGGTGGCCGACCTGCCCGAATGGCCCCAGCACGAATTGCTGGCCAACGAAAAGGAGCTGCTCGGGTTTTACGTTTCGGGGCATCCGCTCACGCCGTTGGCGCCATTGCTGCAAAGATACTCGCTGCACAATACGGTCAAGCTGGCCGAGGCGCCCAACCGCAGCATGACCCGCATCGGCGGCATGATCGGCTCCGCGAGCCACGGCGTCTCCAAGAAATCCGGCAAGCCCTACGCCATGGTGACGCTCGAAGACCTTCAGGGCTCGGTCCAGTTGCTCGTGTTCAATGACTACGAGAAACTCCGTCCCCTGCTGGAGATAAACAAGGCGATCCTGGTCGTTGGCGAAGTGAGCACCGGGGAGGACAAGCCGAAGATATTCCCGCAGGAAATCATGCCGCTGGAGGACGCGCCCCGGAAATATACCAAGCAGGTCCATTTTCGTTTATCGGCGGAGCTTCCGCCCGACGACCTGCTAAAGGTTCAGGCGTTGATATCGGCGCACGCCGGCAAATGCCCCCTCTATCTCTGCTTTCTGCAACCGGGCGGCGGCTCGGTCATCATCGAGGCGCACAGCCGATTTGGCGTGCTGCCCTCCCTGGCGCTCGAACATGAGGTCAACCGGTTGTTCGGGGAGAAGACCTATTACGCCGTGGTGGACAAGACCCTGCCGGAGAAGCCGCGCCGCGTCTGGGAGAAGAAGAACGGCGGGGCAGAGGGCGACGAATAAGGGAGGGCGCCAAAAAAAACGCCGCGTCGGGCGGACCCGGGCGCGGCGAATGGCGTAAGTTGCTTTGGCGACTTAAGGTTGCTTCGTCGCGGGCGTGGGATCGGGCGCGGGCGCGGGCGCGGCCTTTCTGGGCTGGACTACGCGCACGGTGACCGCGGTGGACTTGCCGTCGTCGTCCTTCCGGTAGTACACGTTTACGTTCTCGCCGACCGTAATATCCGACAGCACGGCCGGTTTGCCGAGCTTGGATATCTTGGTTTCAGACGTCACGGCGAAGACGTTGGTGCCAATGGTAAAGGTCATGGCGCTGGTATCCACGGCGGCGACTTTACCGTGGGTCGGGAGGCCGTGTTTGGGGTGCGCGGGCGCGGTGGCCGCCGGGGCGTTGGTGGTGGTGGCTGTCTGGCTGATGGCGGGCACGGCCGTCAGCACGGCAGCCACGAACGCGAGACAAGCTAACTTGGCTGATTTGATTTTCATGATGATAGTCCTGGGCTGTTGATGGTTATGTTGATCCTACAGGTTGCTGTCAGCAAAAGTTTTATAAATCACCAAGCCCCTTCCGTCAACAACTCACTAATGTTCTGCGCCAGGTCCTCGGCGAGCAGGGGCATGGCTTCCCGCTCCGCACTGGCGAGGTCATTGCCAATATGCACCACCGTGTGGCCCTTGACATTCTTGTCTAAAATCGTCTTTCCGGAGATACGGTCCCGGGCGGTGACGTGCACCACCACGTCGAGCCGGAAATTCTCCGGGGTGGCTACGTCGGTGTTCAAGTAGCCCAGCCCCTGGCGCGAGTAGCTGCGTATGACGCCGGTGACCACCACGTCGCCGGAGCCGCCCTTGGTGGCCAAGCGGTAAGTGGCATCGGTTTGCAGGCGTTCCCGCAGGGATTGGGTGATGGCGTCGCCGAGGCGAGGTTCCAGGGTCTGATTGTTGAAGGGTTGGATCTCGATGGAGCGGGCGCCCGCTGCGAGGCCATTGACGGGACCGAGTTTATAGCCGGCGCAGCCGGCCAAGGTGAGCGCCACCAGGCCTGGCAGGAGAAATCTCAGCGCACGCATTATCCTCATTTGGCCGCTGGGGCGGCCGGAGCCGCCACCTTGGCCGGTTTGACGGGCGCGGAGGCCACCAAGCGCGGCTTCAAGACTTCGATGCGCTGCCGGGCTTGGGCCGCCAGGGGGGAATTGGGATCCAACTGCAACACCGAATTATAATAGACGATGGCGCCGGCCCACTTGTGCCCATGCTCATAAAACTGGGCGATTTGGAAGCTGCCGCGCACCTGCACCGCCTTGAGCTTGGTGATCGACTTCTGCACCCCGGCGACGCGTTGATCGTCGGGATAGAACGTAATGAAGTCTGTGTAGGAGGCGATGGCCTGGGCGGCGGCACCTTGGTCGTATTCGGCGGTATCGGCCTGTTTTTCCCAAGCCAGTCCGGTGCGATACATGGCATCGGCGGCGATGACCGGCTGGTCGTGGTAGCGATCGGCGGCGATTTCATACGCTTTGACCGCGTCGCCATAGTTGCGCTCTTTTTCGCGGGCCGCGCCGATGCGCAGTTGGGCGTGGGGGGCGATGCTGCTATAGGGGCCGTTGTTGACCACCTTCTCGTATAACTTGGCCGTCTGATCCATGGACGGGTAAAGGGGAATCAAGTTCCACAGCTTGAACCATTCGCCGTTGAGAAACCGGGTGGCAATTTCGTATTGGCGCCGGAGCACCTCGTCGTATTCACCGCTCTTGGGGTACTTCTCGATGATCTTTTGGTAGGCGTTGAAGGCGGCTTCGTCCTTATGCCGCATTTCGAGGCAACGGCCCAGCAGGTACTCGGCGCGCGGCGCGTAGTCGGAGAGCGGCCAGACGCGCAACACGCGATTGGCCGCGTGCATGGTGACGGTATAATCCTTGTCGGTGAAGGCCTGTTCGGCCACGTCGAGCTGGTCCTTGGCGCGGGTGCGCTGCCAATTGGCATGGTTGCCGTAGCTTTCGTAATACCAGCCTTCGCCGGGGACAAAAATCAAGGGAGCTGGCGACCGCGACGGCAACAGTACCGTCAGCACCAGCAACAGGGTCCAGAACGCAAACCGAAGCTTCATGCCGTGACGTTAGCGACCCGTTTCCGACAAGTCAAAGCGAATTCAGCCACGATAGATGACCAGGAGTCCGTAGTCGGTCATGATTTTTTGGACGCCCACATCAAACTGTTCGTAGCCCACCACATGCGTGGCCACGATGTTGGATTCACCAATTTCCTGCAAAAAGGCCGCGACTTTGTCGTCGAAAAGGTCGTGGCCGTTCTCGATGCAGGCGGCGCGGCGGATCGTGCGGATGCGCAGACGTTTGCCGGCGCCCTTCTGCACGGCCTCCAGTGGTGGCTGGGCTTTGCCGATCAGCGATTCGGCCGGCTTGTCATGCACGGGCACGCGAAGATGCAGTTCCACCTTGGCGGCGGCCGAGGTGGTGATGGCGCTGTTGGTTCCCGTGGCCGGGGTGGCGGGTATCGATCCAGTCGTCACCTTGCCGGCGGCGGCGGCGGGAATGGTGATGGTCTCGCCACAGGAGGGGCATTCGATTTGGGAACCGGCACCGGACTGATCCACCGCCAGTTCCTGATCACAGTTCGGGCAGTTGAAAACGATGTCCATAGTTGGAACGATGAATTCGAGGCCAGCCTAAGGGCACTCCGGCCCACAAACCAGCAAATAATTCTAAAAATAATTCCGGCTTGTTTCTAAATGGGAGCGGCGTGGAAGGAGAAAGGTTCGGGCCTGGCCGGGGCTAGTCCGGATCAAACGGTTTTCTTGCGGAAGATGGCTTCCGGGTTTACCACGTTCATCTCCGAGAGATCCAAGCCGCCGACCGGATCCCGTTCGCGGGCGATGGCCAATTGCTGGGCCAGCCGGGCGACGGCCGCGCCTGAATAATACTTCACCACGCCCACGCCGACTTTTGAGGGAAACACGACCACGAGCAGGCATTGGATGTCGATGTTGGTGGTGTACAGGCTGAATTGGCCGCCCTGCAGTGAGGTGTGGTTGAAATCCTGTTCGTTGACCAGCCCGGCAATCGTCTGGCTGGCCATGAAGGCGCCTGAGGCGAGTGCCCCGAGGGTGGTGAGGTCCACTTCGCCAGCCTCGCCTTGATGGGTGATGAGGAACCCGCCCTTGTCGATGACGAGTGCGATCAGCGCATCGGTCTGGGCGAGGAATTCATGCAGCGTCTCGTCCAACTTGCTGATGTCCTCTTCGACGAGTTGGGGCAGGGTGGCCATGTCACGCGTATTGGGGAACGGATTGGTTGATGAACTTCTGCAGCAACATCCGCGTGATCATGTTCAGGCTTTCGAACACGCCCTCGCACTTATGGGCCGTGCCGCCGAAGGCTGGCACTTGCAGGTCGCGATTGTTCAGCAAAAAGTCGAGGTATTCCATCGGCGCGGCGTTGGGCAGGTCGCGCTTGTTGTATTGCAGCACGTAGGGGATTTCCGCAAGGTTAATCTTCAGCGAATTCAGGTTGTCGATCAGATTTTGGAAACTTTCCACGTTTTCGGGCATCTTCTCGTACTGCGAGTCGGCCACGAACACGATGCCGTCCACGCCTCGAAGAACCAGTTGCCGGGTGGTGTTGTAAATCACCTGTCCGGGCACCGTGTAAAGTTGGAACTTGGTCTTGAAGCCCTTGATCGTCATGGCTTCGATGGGTAGGAAGTCGAAGAACAGGGTACGGTCGGAACTGGTGGCCAGCGAGACCAGCTTGCCCTTGTTGCCTGCCGAGGTCTGTACATGGTCGTGCACTTGCACCAGGTTCGTGGTCTTGCCGCCCATCGCCGGTCCGTAATAGACGATTTTTACCTGCAGCTCTTTGGTGGCTTGGTTGATGATGGCCATATATTTCGGGTTATACTTTCTTACGGTCGAGTTCGGCGGCCAGTTGCGCCAATTGCGCCGAGGGCAATTGTTCACCGGCCCGCCCGAAGGCGGCGAAATACACCGCATTCACCCGGAAGATTTTCCAGGGAACGTTACCTACCGTGAAATTGATGTTGTTCAACGCGCCCATACGGAGCTCCCGCGTGCTCTGGTTGACGCGCTCAAAAATCTGGGGCAGAAACGCCGCCAGCGTATCGCCGCTCAATTCCGGCGGCACCTGGCTGGCCACCCGCAAGCCATCCTGCATGGCCACCACGGCCCCCGCCACTCCGTTCAGGGCGGCCGCTCGCGCCACCACTTCCTTGGGATGCGCCTGGCGATTGGTGAAATCGGTCTGCGGGGCCGCGACGCTGCGCGGCGGAACCTCTTCCATGGCGGCCATCCCGGCTTTGTCGGCCAAGGTATAGTAATTGGTATCCAGCGGCTGCGGTTCCAACGCTTTGGGCAGCGGTGGGATCAACGGGGTAGCCGGGGCGGGTGGTGCTGAAGGGGCCGCCGGGGTGGCCAGCACCGTGGGTGCTGACGCCGCCGGGGCGCTCGCGGGTTGCGGGAAGCCAAAAAACAGGTCGGGAATGTCTGCCGATACCGAAGCCTTGGCTTGGGCGCGGGGTGCATTTTTCTGCGCCGCCATGAAGAGTGGCGCAATGACCTTCAGGGGCAGTTCCAATTCCTGGTCGTCGTTGGGCGAAGGAGCGGTACCCGGCTGTGCTAGCAGACGAAGCTGTCGCCACGTCATTACAATTCGCCCGCGTTTCAAACCCGGCAGGATGAGCACCGATCCCAAAGCCACTTTGGCCTCCGTGAGATAGAGCCGCAAAATCTCCTGTTTTAGGGCATCCGGCCATTTTTCAGACAGTTCGCCCAAGGTGACCGAAATGCCGATCTGGGTGCCGGCTGGCGCGGCGGGCTGGGGCGCCATGCCCAACGGCGCGGGCATTTCGGTATGTCCGTTGCCGTTCAGCGGTGCGGGGCGCGCTCCTGGCGCGGCGGGCAGGCTGTGACCGTTACCGTTGGTGTGGTGG
The DNA here is from genome assembly GCA_964437865.1 of uncultured Bifidobacteriaceae bacterium. Classification (GTDB taxonomy): domain Bacteria; phylum Verrucomicrobiota; class Verrucomicrobiia; order Limisphaerales; family UBA11358; genus UBA11358. The sequence continues at coordinate 8,477 of CAYTJG010000050.1, forward strand.
CCGTTGCTGTGGCCATTGCTGCCAATCAAACCCGGAGCGGCGGGTGTGATGGAGCGCGGTGAAAACGGGGAAATGGGGAGGGCGCTGGATTCGGTACCCGAGCTCGGATTGGTTGGCGCTGTTGGGGTGGCCGGCGTAATGGAGCGCTGGGCGATTGGCGGCGCCGTGGGCGGCGGGGCCGATGGTCGGACGGCGATGGGTGGCACCAAGGCCGCGGACGGTTCCGGTGCGGCGGGCGAAGTTGGCACCGCGGCGGGCGCGCCCTTCAGCGGGTGGGTGGTAAAGGTAAAGCCCTGGCCTCGTCCAGCGAACGGACCCACGATTTCCTCAGCCACTTCCACTTTTTTCGTCGTTCTCCGCGCGAGCAACGCCGGATTCAGGCGGAGGAGTATCTCCTGCAATGGGAGGCTGACCGGCTTGTTGTCCAGCTCGCTGCTGGCATTGACGAACAGTCCGGTTGCGAGTCGACGGAGTTCGCCAAAGGAGATCTTCACGGCGCCAAAGGCAAGTTGGCTGATGACTGCATCAACGGGCAGTCGGAGGGTTGCTCCGGCCGCGGGAGCTGTGATCAGCTTGGACCGCAAGTCCGTGGGCAGGTTGGCGATAACCGAGGCCAGCGGCAGCTCGAATTGGCTGGTACTGGGGCGGGCGGGGGCAGTCATTACGGCGGGCGCCGGGCTGAATCTGCCGGGTGCCGGTGCCGGTCTGGTCGCCGGTGTGTGATAGTAGGTAGGAGTTTGCGTCGGTGGCCGCGAGGCGGCTGGCACTGATGGGGCCGGCGCGGGGGGGACCGCTGGCCGGGCCGATACCTGGGCCTCACCGCGACCGAACAGGCCTCGGAGGAAGCCGGCAAATTTGGTTCTTGCTGAGATTGCCATGACAGTTTTCGACTTGGTTTAGCGCCAGCCACAAGCGACGCTGCCAATAGACAAGCAGAATCCGCGCCAGACGACGGGCAAGGTATTCCGCTGCATTTTGTCCCACGGTTGGACTGGACGGGGGGAGTCTGTCCCATTTGCGGCGGCACCTGGAATTGGCCCTCAGATTGGTTGGAACGAAGCTTGCTTGTAAATTGGGATGCTTTAAGGCTTGTATTTCAAGAAGAAGACGGTTAGCGGTTAATAAGACACTTGACATGGAAACCCGGCACAAAATCTTGATTCTGGATGACGACGCCGATTGGCTGGCGCTCTGCCGGGAGCAACTGTCGACTTTGCCGAGTCATCCGGACGTCCTGATCGCCAACAATGCCAAGCGCGCACTGGCCATCCTGGAGACGGAAAAGATCCGGGTGCTGGTTTCTGATCTGAAGATGCCGCGGATTGACGGATTGCAGATGATCGGCATTGTTCGCCGGCGTTTCCCTACGATCCGCACGGTGGTGTTGAGTGGATTGGAAGACGAAGAGTATCGCTCGCGCGCCTATGCCTTGGGCGTGGATTTGTTCTGGCTGAAAACCGAGATGCAGCGCAGCGCCAAACTGTTCAACGAGTGCGTCGAGTCGCTGTTGGGGCAGGGGGATCGCGATGGCGATACGGGGTTTCGCGGGTTGCAAAGCAAGAGCCTCATGGACATCATCCAGATGGAATGTCTGTCCCGCAGCAGCAGCGTATTGCGCGTTACGCGGGGGCCGCTGGTGGCTAAATTGTGGATTCAGGATGGCGAAATAACGGACGCTGAGTGCGAGGGAGCTCGCGGCGAGGCGGCCTTTCGGCGCCTGCTGGCCTGGAAAACCGGGGCGTTTGAGAATTTACCCCCGGAGCCGGATCGCGAACACACCATCGACAAGCCGGTGAACGCGCTCTTGCTCGAATCGGCCCAGTCGAACGATGAGACCAGCCAGCCCGACACGGAACCTGATTCGGAGGAAACCAGCCTGCACCGCAAGACCATGTGGAAACTAGCCCAACTCACCCGCGAGGGAGCCGAATTTGTGGTGACGGTGTCGATGGAAGACGGCAAGTCCGAGGGGTTGGGGACGCAAAACGTGATCGCGTTGGCGCAATGGACGAAACAAGCCGCCGAAGTCGCCCGCCGGCTCGGCGAACGACTGGAGGCTGGTCCACTGTCACATATTGCTGGCCAAGGTGCGGAACGCCAGATGGTCATGTTGGTGAACGGCGGCCAAGCTTTTCTGGTGGGCTGGCCCGGGGAGAGTTCCGAAAATTTACTTGAGAAGAGCCGTAAACTAGTTGCCTCATGGGAATCCTGAAAAGAATATTTGGCGGTGACGCCGCCGTCCAGCAATTGCCGGCCGGCACTGTTACCGTGGACCGGCACGGGCAGATTGTGACGTCAACCGTCTCGTCCACTTTCCCGGAGCCCCTCTTGTTGGCAATCGCGCGCGACGTGCTGGATCTGTTCCGATTGGCGCGCGCCGATCAGATGCCGTTGGCGGAGGTCAGCCTGCATTTCAGCAGCCTGCGCATTACCGCCCGTGAGCTGCGGGGCGGGGCCATCATCTTTCTGTTCCCGCAAACCGCCGTGTCCTCCATTCCAACACCCGCGCGCCAATGACTCCCAAGGAAATCAACCAACTGATTACCCAGATCGAAACCCACATCGAGTGCTGGAAGCAGTTCAACCATTTCATCAGCATCGCCCGATCCAAGAGATTCACCGCCGCCGACGATCATAATTTTCTGGAAATCAAGAGTATCATCGTCCAGGAGTTGGAGTTGATTTTTGCCTCGGTCGAGGTGCAGTCACCCACCCGCGAGGAAATCCACGCCCTCATCGGCAATGCCCCGTCCCTCCGCTACCTGGCGGAGATGGGGGAAGGCGCCCTGCGCAACGTGGAAACGCAGTGGCACAAAATCTACATCGGCTGGCACGCCATCCTCGGGCAGATCAAAGTCAAACAGCGGGCGGCCGAAAACAAGAGTTTTTGGAGCGCAAAATAGCCGACCCGGCCACCGGGCTAAGGCGGGCGGGCGCTCATGCGGGCGGCGGGTTGGCCGGCTGGCGACGTGCCTGCGCCTCGAGTTGCCGCTCCAATTGTGTCACCCGGCTGCTCAGCCGTTCCAATACCTTCCGAGTCTCCGCCGGCACGGCCACGCAGTCCTCGCAATGATGCCGGGTGGCCGCACTCCCTTTGACCGGATAATCAAATTTCTTTCCGCAAGCGCGGCAGGTGCGCTGGCGTTGACCGGAGGAGACGGGTGTGGGCATATGATTTGGAGGGAAAATTAATCCGCGTTGAATTCCACTTGCACCACCGTGGCGTACGGATCCAGCCGGCCGGGGCGCTGCAATTTCAGCGTCGTCACTCCGTCGGCCTCGCTGCTCTCGCAATCGAATCCGGTCAGCTTCGCATCCAACAGGGCGGCCTTGGCAAATCCGACCCGGCGAATCTTGATCGTCTCCGTCGCCTGCCCTTCCGGCCACTGCACAATGTGCAAATAGACGTGGCGGTCCTTCTTGGTGGTATAGCACACGAAGTCTGCGTTCGCCGACGCCTCCACCTCCGGGGCGGGAGTCGTGCCGTAAATCGCCACGCTGTTCACGTCCATCCAGCCGCCGATGGCATCGATGAGGGCCACGTGTTCCGACGGAAAATCACCGCTGGCGGTGGGCCCCACGTTAAGGACAAAATTACCGCCCTTGCTGGTGCTGTCGATCAGGTTGCGGATGAGGACCGAGGCGGAGCGATAGTTTGTGGCGCCCTTGACCCAGCCCCAGTTGTCATCCGCGGTGTCCGTCATCACCACTTCGAAGTAGCGGCTTTGGCGCGAGCCCTTGAGTTGGTTTTCCGGCGTTGCATAGTCGCCATCGGTCGAGGTGGCGCCCACGCCGCAACGGTCGTTCACCAGTACGTTCGGATTCAGCGAGCGCAGGTAGGTGTACAGTTCACGGGCGTGCGGCTGGTCTGTGTCCCACTGCTGGTTCACGTACCAAAAATTGTCGAACCATACCAAGGGGATGTCCCCGTATTGGGTCATGAGTTCCTTAAGCTGTGCAAACATGTAATCGTGGTACGACGTGAATTTTGGGTCCATCACTTCGGCCGCCGCCCAGTCCCCAATGGAATAATAGGGGCAGAAGACGATTCCCTGGCGGCGGCATTCATCGGCCAGTTCCTTGATGACATCGCGGGCGAAAGGCGTGGCTTCCGTCACGTTATAATGGGTGGTGGCCGTGCGGAACATGCAGAAGCCGTCGTGGTGTTTGGTGGTCACGATGACATACTTTTGGCCGGCGCGCTTGATGAGGCTCACCCATTTATGCGCGTCAAAATTCGTGGGATTAAAGGTGCCGCCGACTTCGTCCTGGTAGGTCTTCCAAGGGATGACCATGTGCCGGTCGCCCAAGCCCATGATTTGTTCCGCCGGATCATACGGTCCCTGGTTGTGAAAATACCCACCCAGTTCGGAATAGAGACCGAAATGGATGAACGCGCCGAATTTGGCCTCGCGAAACCATTTGCCGCGCGCATCGTCCACGCAACCGCGGCTATCCCAGAGCGCCGCCGGCGGATTGGAGGCGGCGTTGGCCGGCGATTGGGCGCTGGCCACGGGCCCGGCGACCATGAACGCCACCAGCAGCGGCGCGCACCGCAGCCACGGGTTCATGTGCAGAAAAATTGGTTGGGCCGACTTCCAAACAGCGGTTTTCACGCCCGGAAAGTATTATTGGCGCGGCGACAGGTCAATCCCAGGGTTGATCCAGCACAGGACCGATTTCGCCGAACGGCGGGATACGCGGTTGACCGGCGCAATTTTCCAGACAAACTTGTGAAAGCTGGCCCCGCGCGGGCCGGCGGTTGGTCCATCCGTGCGGTTGAATGGCATGGGCCGCCATTAAGGAACGCTAAAAAATGTGTATTGGCAGGCACCCAGATCGCGGACGGTCGCGAAACCGTTTGGACGCCGCGTAACCCTTTAACCATATGCAACCCCGCCACCTCGAAGCCCTCACTTTTTCGCTCAAGGCCGCCTTGTCCGCCGTGGCGGGTGTGCTGAGCTATGGCCTCCTGCATCTGCCCGGTTCGACGTGGGTGGCCGCCGTTTCCGCCGTCGTGGTGACGCAGCCGACGCTGCATTCGTCGCTCAAGGCTTCCTTGTTGCGCGTGGCCGCCAATTTGGCGGGCGCGGTTTCTGGCGCGGCGTTCGCCCTGCTCTTCGGCCAGCCGCTGGCGGCCATGGCGCTCGGCATCATGCTCGTGGGCCTCGGCTGTTACGCCCTGAAACTGGATGACATGCTGCGTCCGGCCTTTGTGGCAGTCATCCTGGTGACGCTCGCTGGCGAGAGCGGTGAGTGGCAGGCCTCGCGTAATCGCGTGGTCGGGGTGCTGGTGGGGTGCCTTTGCGCCGTGATCGTTGGCTTCCTGGTGGAAAAACTTTCGGCCGGAGTGAAGGTGAAAAGTCCGGCGGCGGACAAGACTGGCGCCAACGAATAACTGCCGGCATCTTTTACCGCTGCCGCTTTTCCAGTTCCTCCACCGCGCTGGTCACGCCGCCATCCATCAGCAGGCGGCGGTCGCGCGAGCGGGTTTCGCCCACGGCGGTCACGCGGATGGCCGCTTCGTCCGTCACCGGGCATTCGTGTTCGCAAATGCCGCAGCCGATGCACAGCGCCGGGTCCACGTAGGGCCGGCGCAGGGTGATCGGGTTGCCGTCCCGCTTAGTGATGGTCACCTCGCGTGAATAAATGGCCTTGGGCGAGACCGGGCAGACTTCCTCGCACACCACGCACGGTGTTTCCATCGACCACGGCAGGCAGCGGCCGTTGTCGAAAAACGCGGTGCCCAGCTTGATGGGCCCCTCTTTCTCGAACGGGCCGGTGCCGGTCTTTTCCTCGATGGTGATCCGTTGGATGGCGCCGGTGGGGCAGACCTGGCCGCACAGCGTGCAGTTCACCTCGCAAAACCCGAGCTTCATGTTCAGGATCGGCGTCCAGAATCCTTCCAGGCCGGACTCCAAGACGGCGGGCTGCAGCACGTTCGTGGGACAGGTGCGGATGCACTGGTCACATTTGATGCAGCGGTTTAGAAAGTCCTTTTCCTCCACCGAGCCGGGGGGGCGGATGACTTTTTTATCGTAGTTGCGGTCGCTCGCGCCGGAGGTGCGGGCGAACGCGTAGAAGCCCAGACCCATCAACGTGCCCAGAAAGGCACGACGGCCCGGCACGGCTGGCGCCGTGACCTCGCGCTGGAGCGAGGGCATGAACTTGAACGAGAGTGCATCCTCGGGACAATCTTCGATGCAGTTGAAGCACACGAAACATTCGCTCTTGCGAAGTTGCGTCTGCGGGTCGGACGCGCCCTCGCAATTCTTCAGGCACAAGTCGCAGTCAACGCATTTGTGGGGATCACGATCGATGCGCCAGAGTGAGACCGTGGACAGGGTGCCCAGGAAGGCGCCGAGTGGACACAGCACGCGGCAGAAAAATCGCGGGATTACCACGTTCATCCCCACCAGAAACAACAGCAGGAAGCCGATGGCCCAAGCGCCCACGTGAAAATACTGGCGCACATAAATGGACGACGGGATAAACAGGTTGATCATCGGGAGGATCACGGTGCTCATCGAGCGATGAAACAGGCAGATCGGATCCAGCCAGCCGATTTGGAGCGTGCCGCCTATGGCGGCGGCGATCATGGCGATGAGGATTACGTATTTCAGCGAATACAGCTTCTGGTAACGGTTGGCCTCGATCCGCTCACGCTCGTCGGCGCGGCGCTTGCCGAGCAGCCAGCCGGTAAAGTGATGCAGAATGCCGTAGGGGCAGATCCAGTTGCAGAAGATCCGGCCAAACAGCAAGGTGGGGATGATCAGCACCAGGCACCAGAGCAGGCCCATGTAAACGGTGTGGGTGGTGATGGCGGTGGCAACGGCCACCAGCGGATCCAGCTCCAGAAACAGCGAAACCGGATAGCCTTTGAGATACCGCAGGTCGGTGACAAAGACCAGGAACAGGAACAGCGTGAAGAAGAACACCTGCGCGACGCGCCGGACATTGCGGAGTTTCAAAAGGTGTTTCATGTTCAGCATGCCTCCGGCCGCGCCACCGCTTTCGCGCTGGTCAAAATTTGGGTTCTGAAACAAACTCCACTCAGGCCCCCGGGCAGCGTCGCCCCGATTATGGGCATTATCGATTGGGTTGACCGGCTCATGCCTGTACTTCCTTGAAGACCGATTCCTTCCAGTTCTTGTTCCCCAGGCCGCGGTCATGTGCCTTGTGAATATACGTCAACTCCGCCAGGTCGCGTTCCATGAGGTGTTCGTAGCCGTAGGCGTCCACCGCCAGCATGTCCGTGCCTGCCACCACCGTGTTCATTGTTTTCACGTCCGAGAGCCGCCCGCCGGTGGGCCCGTTGCTCATCAACACATTCATGCCGTCGAGAATGACCAGCGTGGGCTTCATCATCAATGCAAAATCCGAAACGATGCTGTGAATGTGCTGGTGAAACTGGTTCCGCCGTCCGCCCAGCAGGCCATACCAGTTCTTCATGGTCATGGACGCGTGGCAGAGGTTGTGGTCCTTGCACGGCGCCAAACCGATGACCTTGGTCGCCTTCTTGAACGGCGTGTTGAAGAACGTCCATTCCTTGAGGATCTCGCCATCCATCGACAACGGCGCGAACGAGTTGGTTTCCGGGTACAGCAAATCCAGGTTCAGCTCGGACGCCACCGCCGTGATGCCGCTCTTGAAGAAGCAGCCGGTTGGCGAATTGATCGGATTGTCCGCCACGATGACCTGACGGGCACCGGCTTCGAAACACATCCGAGCCACCGCGCGCAACGTGTCCGGATGCGTGGTGGCTGCCAGCGCGGGCGGACGGTCGAAAGCCACATTAGGCTTGATCATCACCACGTCGCCATGCTTGATGAACCGGTCCATGCCGCCCAAGGCTCCAAGCGCCGCACGAATTGTTTTTTCGTAATCCGTGCCGTGAGCAATGGCCAGGGTGGGGAGCAGCTTGCTGGCTTCAAGCGCGTAGCTGCGCAGTTGCAACCCCGGTTGCTTTTCAAAGCCGGGCACGAAATGTTTGGGCTGCCACAGCTCCCGCGCGGCCAGGCCCGCGCCGGCCACGAGCGCGCCCGTGAGGCCCAGGCGCAGCAGGAATTCGCGCCGGCTGACCGGGGCTTCCGGAGTTGGCTCTGACGCTGCTGGTTTGGTGGAACTCATATGATGCTCTTTCCGCAGCGGACGGCACCCGGGAGCTCCAGCCTCCTTGCGGCTCAGCTCCAGCGCGGGCGACCGTGGGTAACCGCTACTTTTTTGATACTTTAGATAATCTATTCATTTAATCTCGCCGCGCAAATACTTTTCCACGAATGCCCGGGCTTGGTCGGCGTCCACGGCATCAAATGTGCCACCCACTTCGCCTGCGCGCTGGTAGATCACCTTCCACTTGCCGAATAACTGGGCGCGAAACAGCTTGCCGCCGTTCAAATCTGGCAGGTTTTCGGCTTTGCCAAACCGGGTGCAAAAATCCTGGAATGACTGCCAGGCCTTGGCCGCCTCGTCTGGCGTGGACACCATCACGAAGAACGGCAATTCCGCGCCGTTGAATTTATAGTGGGCCTGGAACACGTCCTTGAGCGCCGCCTGGCCTTGCGCGTTCTCCGGCACGAACGAGATGCTGTCGGCCAGCAGCCCATCGGCCGGCAGCTTCCGTCGGCCAGCCAGTCCGGCGTCGTCCACCGGAATGGCCTTGGCCCGGTCCTGCGCCAGGGCTTGGGCCAGGGCCAGCGTGGCCGGTTTCTGGTCCGATGCGATGACCTGTATATAGACGGCGCCCTGCCGGAAAAAGTAACCCATGGCCCCCGAATACCCGTCCGGCGCAAAATCCAAGCCCGCCCCCTTGGGATCACGTTCGAGGGAAAACATGCCGAATGCGTCCACCGGATTATCAAAACGGTACTCGTAGATGTCCACGTAGCTGCCGGCGGCGGCCGTGACCGCAAACGAGCGGCAGCGGAGCTGCTGGACGTTGTAATTCTGGTACGCCGGGGCGCGGCCGTCGATTTTCTCGAACAAATTGTCCGCCGTGTAAAATTCCGTGTCGCCCATCGGCTTGCTGCCGGGCAGCGCTATTTCCAACGGTTCGGTTTTCACGGCTGCCTTCGCGGTGGCGGTCGGGCTGGCGCTGCCCTCACTGCCTCCCTCCGCGGAGTTTTCGCCCGTGGCCGTCGCGACGTCGGGAGTCGGTTTGGGGATGGCATCCGCGGCGGGTGCCCCGGCCGGTGTGGCGGGCGCCGTACCAGCCTTGCCAGCCACGGCGGCGGCGGTGGATTTTAACGAGTCGGCGCGCACGGCATACAGATTGGGGTCGAAGGTCTTGCCAGCGTGATGAATAGCGAGGCCGATGGCCACCAGCAGTACCAGAATGACGGCGCCGGCAGTGCTTTCAGCCACCGGTACTCGCGTGCGGACGAATTGCTTGCGTCCGCCCGAACCGTATTTTTTATCGGGAGCCATGACGGAAAATAGAACAGACGCTGGCGGTGCCAGCCAGGTTTCAGCGGCAAGTCATTATGTGAAATACCGTTCGGCTCGGCGGAAGATTTCCGGATAATCCGTCTTGAATCGGCAAGCCTGCCGCAAGGCCACCAAGTCCACACGGGACGCATCGCGCTGTGCGGTGCTCAATCCCCGATACTGGTCGCGTGCACCGAGGTTCCCGTCTTGTTCATAATACATGACGAGCCGGGCGACATCCGAGAAGGCCAGTTCAAGGGCGGCGGCCTGCTGTTGGCAACTGGGACAGCCCGGGCACAGGGTGCGGCGACTCGCCAGCATCGTCTCCCGGAGCAGTTCCAGCTGCGCCATTTTGAGCGGGCCCTTGAAAGCCCGCACCGCCGCTACGCTGGATTGAATATTGTCCGCATTTTCCATGCGGTTGCAAACCGCGCTGATGCGGGGATCGCTCCAGACGGCCTGCAGGAGTGCCTGGTGTGTGGTGAGCCCCAGCTTGTCAAACTCCGGCAGGCGTTTGGGCGCGTCGGCGGCGTTGCGGAGCGTCTTCATGGCTACCAGCCCAATGCCCGCCTCGTGGCAGGCGTCCAGCGCCTTGTCAAACTCGCCGCCCCGCTCGAAAAAGGGTGTGTACTTGACCATGATGGCATCGAGGAATCCGCCCGCGGCGGCGGCGGCCAGGTATTGCGGGGCGCGGTCGTCGTGGCAGGAGAACCCCACCATTTTGACCTTGCCGGAACTCTTCAGCTTGTCCACCACGCGCTTGAAGGTGTCGCTCTTCGGCCAGTTCAACGAGTCCTGTCCATATTCGCGCGGGTTGATGCCATGAATGAAAAAGAGATCCAGATAGCTGGTTTTGCAGCGTTCCAGCCGGCGATCGATCATCTCCAGCAACTGCTCCGGCCCCTGGCGAGGATGGTCTTTGGAAACTAAAAACAGTTCCTTGCGGCGCTCCGGGTATTTGTCCAACCAGGCCGCCACCTTGAGTTCGTCGTTGCCGTTACCGTACATGGACGCCGTGTCAAAATACCGGATGCCGAGTGACCACCCGATGTCCAAATGTTCCTGACTGTACGCCGGCATGTCGCCGCCAAAAATCAACATGCTTACCGCCGGCCCGTTCCGTCCGAGCTTGCGCGTGGGTACCGGCGTGGAGTTGGCCGTGGCCTCCGCCGCGACGGCGGCGGTGCCGGTTAAGGCGGAGGTCAGGGCCACGCCGGCCGGGGCCATGAGGGCGTTCCGTAAAAAGCCGCGCCGGGTCAGGTTCAAATGGCCGGAGTTCATGTTCAAGCAAAGTAGCGCTCGGCCCGACGCATGATTTCCGGATAGTCGGTCTTGAAGTGGCAGGCGTCCCGCAAGGCGGCCAGATCCACTTTGGAGGCATCCCGGTGGGCTGGCGCCAGGGCTTGGTAATAATTGCGCGCGTCCTGGTTGCCGTCCTGTTCGTAATAAGTCACGAAACGGGCGATATCATGGAAGGCAAAATCCGTCTTTCGCGCCGTTTCCTCGCAGCCGGGGCAGCCCGTGCACATCGTCCGCCGGCCGGCCACGATGGTTTCGCGGAGCAGCTCCAGGTGGGCGAATTTGAGCGGCTCCTTATAGCTGCGGGCGGCAGCCACACTGCTTTGCATCTGGTCCACGTTGTCGATCATGTTGCACACCACCGAAATTCGCGGATCGCTCCAGGCGGCGTGCAGCACGGCTTGGTGCGTGGTGAGTCCGAGCTTGTCCAGTTCGGGCAACCGCTTGGGCACGTCCCCGGTCCCGCGCATGGTTTTCATGGCCACCAAACCGATGCCCGCCTTGTGTGCCGCATCCAAGGCCAGATCCACCGGCCCGCCTTTGGGATAAAACGGATTGAAGGCCAGCATGATGATGTCCAGAAAACCGCCCTCGGCCGCCGCGTTCAGGTAGTCCGGCAGGCGCCCATCATGACAGGAAAAGCCCACCATTTTGACTTTGCCGGAGCTTTTTAGCTGATCCGCGACCTTCTTGAAGGCGTCGCTCTTGGGCCAGTTCACCGAATCGTCGCCGTATTCGCGGGGGCCGAGGCCGTGGATGTAGAAAGCATCGAGATAGGTGGTGCCGCACGCCGCGAGACGCTCGTCGACCATCTTCAATAATTGCTCGGGACCTTCGTGAGGATGATCCTTGGAAACGAGGAAGATCTCCTTGCGGCGCTCCGGGTATTTGGCCAGCCATTGACCGATGATCTTCTCGGATTTTCCATGCAGATAACAGTCCGCCGTGTCGAAGTAGCGGATGCCCATGGACCAGGCGATGTCGAGGTAATCGGGGCTCAAGGCCGGCATCATGCCGCCCATGCATAGCATGGTGACTTGCGTTCCGCTCTTGCCGAGCTGCCGGCGTGGCAAGATCTCGGCGGCGGGTGCGTCCGCCCGGGCAGTGGGTGCCAGCAGTGAAGGTGCGGCGGCCAGAACCACGGGCACGGCGAACGTGGACTTGATAAAATTTCGGCGCGATTCTGAAAAGTTACTTTTTTTCATGAGTTTACATACAACCGGTGGTCACGGTAGCACCATATGTGGCGCTCTGCAAACCGTAACTGGCGCTTTCTTGGGCCTGGTAATGGCGAACCAATATCCTGGCGAACTCGCCCGTGGGAATGTCACTTAATTAGCACATAATGCACTGGCATATGACAATATGCCGTTACCTATGCGTCGACGTCGCGGGCGCGGATGATGAGTGGGCTGCAGATTCAGGTAAAGCGCCGCCTGCTTGGAAACTTGCAATTCAGATTGGTGAGGTCAATTAAAAGATAAAGTTATTCTTGGGCGGACTGATCCGAGTGTTGTTCCCATTTTGTGGCAGAGGTAAAAGATCAAATACTCCCGTTCAAGCGAGGGGCTGTTTTCGCTCGCGACCAGGCGACTCAATATTCGCTGTATTTCACGTATTGAATTATATATTGATTGATTATCGATAATATTTGATTGACAAATATTATTTTTGGTGTAGTGTTGTCGCGTAGCCTTATGAAAGCTACCTGCACCAACCACCTGCCTGTTCGGTTCCGCCGGAAGCAGGGGTTTCGAATCTGAGGATTTATGCTTATGAGCCTGGCATTTTTATCATCTCAAACGTGGCAGGATCACCTGCGAAAAGGCAGCGGTTATTTGCGCGGCTTTTTTTTGATCGGGTTGATCAGTTGCGTGGCGATTTGTCTGGTGGGCGTGGTACTTACCCTGACCGACGCCGATGCCCCCCTGTCTTTTCGCAGTTCATATTGGTGGAACTTGACCGATGCCTTGGAATGCTGGTTCGCGTACCGGTTGTTTTCCTATTACGCGCGCGGCGAATGGTTTGCCTCGCGCGCCATTTTCTGGATGAAGGCCATCGCTGCCTTGAGCCTGGTGCGAGGCGGTACTAATATCTGGCACAATCTGCATTTTTATCGCGCTGGCTTTTTTTGGGGCAATTTGCGGCCTGAACTTCACGTGGGCGACCTGTACCAACCACACGCTCAATCGCTGGTTTTGCAATTGATCATTTGTGCGCAATACTTTCTCACGCAACTGTTGCACAATGTCGTTTTCGGCTGCGTGATTCTGTTTATTGCTTGGATCATGGACGAGGGCCGGAAGCTTCAGGAAGAGCAGGAACTGACAGTTTAGTATGCCCATCATCGTGAATCTCGACGTCGTTCTCGCCCAGCGCAAGTTGCGTCTGAACGATCTGGCGGACGCTGTGGACATTACGCCGCAAAATCTCTCCATCCTCAAGACCGGCAAGGCGCGGGCGGTTCGCTTTTCCACACTGGAGGCCATCTGTAAACATTTGCACTGTCAGCCCGGCGATATTTTGGAATACCGGCCGGAGACGGAATCCGGGATCGGCGGCGAACCGCATTCTAAAGACGCGGCTTAAACCCTCGCCGTTTAGCCCGACTACTGATCGAGGGTATCAATCCACGCGGGGCTGCTTTGCCAATTGCCGGCGCTGATATGGGGATCGTAATCGTTGTTCCAGCGCGCCCGCCACAGGGTGTTGTTGGGATTGCGCACGTCGTTCCGTTTAGGGGATTCCACGTGGGCATCACAAAACAAGATGTCGGTGCGATAATTGTGGCGGTTGGCCGGGCAGGCCGAATGTCCACTGATGGTCTTCACGTCCGCCGGTTCGGTGTTGGCATTGAAATTGGGTGTGATGTTTTGCGCCACGGAAGGAACGTCGCAGATCCAGATCATCTCCGAGGGCTTGACCACTTTTGTGTCCTTGATCGGACCTTGGGAAAGGCCTCCGTCGATGTCTCCGCCCAAGCCCAGTTGCGGGTCGGTGACGGCCTCTGATCCGTTTTGGAAGTGAATTCCCCAATCGTTGTAACCGAGTCCGAAAAACGACGTGGAGGTGATGGCGTAGGGATCATATACGCCGCCCGGGCCCTTGCCACCGAGTGTGCCTTTCCCGGCGCTGTTAACGTTTAGGTTGGTGTTCCAGGCCGTCCAGGGCTCGGCTGCCGGGCACGTAAAGGCGTTGCGATTACCTCCCATCAGGCTGAACAGCCGCGTGGGCCACACGTAGTAATAATCGGTCGAACCGCCACTGGGCGTGGAGAGACAGCCCGGATATTGATTGTAGTCGTTTACATACATGACGCCAGCGACGCCGATCTGTTTCATGTTGTTGATGCAAGACGTCTGTTTGGCCCTTTGTTTGGCCTTGGACAAGGCCGGCAGCAGCATGGCCGCCAGGATGGCAATAATGGCGATGACCACCAGTAATTCGATCAAGGTGAAGCCCGCAAAAGTGGATCGGCTGGCTGCCGATTGGGGCTGCCGCGCTTTCCAGACTGTCGATGAGGTGTTCATGAGGGTAGTTTAGGCCATGCGGCTGTCCGCACGTGATCGTCCCGCCAACCCTATCGGCGCAACCACCTGTCGCCGCCGGGTGAACTGGGAACACCTGAATGTATTCCACTTGGCTCCCAAAGTCATGGCGCATGAAATGGTGCCGCGGCGTCAGGCATGGAGGGTGGCGCCGGCGAGCTCGTTTGCCCTCCGGCCCGGCGGCAGGCGCGTCCGCAAAATCACCTTTCGGAGCGCGGCGTAGAGGGCGCGACACGCAGTGAGGCCCTTTCATGCGCCATGACATTGGCAGGGTAATTGAGTACGGTGAATATGTTCCACCCCTAATCCAATACTCAGTTACCCTATGAAAAAGACCATGACCCGACGCATAGAAATCGCCCTCAAGAGTTTTTGGGTCGCATCCCTGTTGGCCGTCCTGCCGCTGGCCAATGCGGCGGTGCTTCAGCACCGGTATAGCTTCGATGGTACCGCCGGTTCCGCGACCATCACCGATTCAGTGGGCGGGGCCGATGGCACGTTGATGAACGGCACCGCCACCGCCACCTTGACCGGCAACGGCCAACTCGACTTGGATGGCAACAACAGTTCGGCTTACGTCGCGCTTCCCGCGGGCATACTGCCCGCCCTTACCAACGCCACCTTCCAAATCTGGGTGGACAATTATGATATTTCGTCCGATTGGGCTGAATTGTGGGCCTTGGGCACCAACAACGGCTCGCAGGGCATCACCTATATCACACTGATCCCCAACAATCCCACCACCAGCAAGCTGCGGCTGGATGATCATTTTGATGCCGTGCTGGATGCGCCGGAGTCTCTGGCCCTTAGCAATGAAGTCTGCGCGACCGTGACCTACAATTATTCGGCTCAAACGGCTTCCATCTATGTGGGGGGACGTAAGTTGGTCACCGGTTCAGTAACCTTGCCACTCTACAGCATTCCGGATGGCGACAATTACCTGGGGCGGTCCGAATGGTATGGCAGCGGCGATCCTTATTTTGATGGTGTGCTGGATGAATTCCGCATTTATTCAGGCGTGGAAACCGACTTGCAGATCGCCATCGATGCGGCGGCCGGCCCCAACAACATCCTGACCAATCCGGGAACCGTGTCTTCCCTCGCCTTGTCGGCGGTCAGTACCAATCTTTATGCCAGCGGGGCGTCGACCGCCCTGACCGTACTCGCTAATTATACCAGCCTTACCGGCGTGGAAGTGTCCACCGTCACCAATACCACTTATGTGTGCAGTCCGACTTCTGTGGGTTCGGTGTCCAACGCGACCTTTATTCCCGGCAGTGCCGGTGTTTGTATCGTCACGGCCAGCTTTGGCGGTCAGTCGTCGTCGTTGGCCATCAATGTCAACGAACAAGGCACCAACCCGGCGGTGCTCTTGCATCGCTATAGCTTCAACGGATCGGCCAGTTCCACCACCATTACCGATTCGGTGGGCGGCGCCAACGGCACTTTGATCAATGGAACCACCACGGCGGCGCTTACTGGCAGCGGCCAGCTCGACTTGGATGGTAACTCCAGCTCGGCCTACGTTGCGCTGCCCTCCGGCATCATGCCCGTGCTGACCAATGCCACCTTCGAGACCTGGGTCATCAATCAGGACCCCAAATCCGACTGGGCGGAACTGTGGGCCTTCGGGACCAACAATGGCTCCCAAGGCATCAATTATATCACGTTGGTCCCCAACAATCCCAGCACCGGCAAGCTCCGGCTGGATGATCATCATGACGCCGTGCTCGATGCGACCAAATCCCTGACCCTCAGCAACGAGGTCTGCGTGACCGTGGTATACAATTATTTGCTACAATCCGCCTCCATCTACATGGGCGGGCGTAAATTGGCCACCGGTACTGTGACACTGCCGCTTTACTCCATGCCGGACAGTAATAACTATTTGGGTCAATCCGAATGGTACGGCAGCGGCGACCCCTACTTTAGCGGTGTGCTGGATGAATTTCGCATCTTCTCCGGCGCGGAATCTGATCTGCGGGTGGCCATCGATGCCGCGGCCGGACCGGATACCGTGGTGACCGATCCTGGTGCCCTCCAATCGCTCAGCGTGGTGGCTGCCACCACCAACGTGGACGTGCACGGGGCGAACCTTCCAATTCAGGTGCTGGCCAATTTCGCCAACGTGACCGGAGTGGATGTGAGCACGCTGTCGCAAACGACGCTCACCAGCAGCGATCCGGCCGTGGGAACCATGGCCAACGGCGATTTCGTCCCGCGTAACGCCGGCGTTACCGCGATCACCGCTTCCTACGACGGCTTGAGCGGCTCGGTGGCGCTCACGGTGGTGGACACCAATACCTGGCCGTCGCTGCTGCATCGGTGGGCCTTTAATGACGCCGCGGGTAGTACCACCTTTACCGATTCCGTCGGCAGCATCAGCGGTACCGTTGAGGGCACGGCCGTCATTACCAACGGCGAGTTGGTCACGCCCGCGGGCAATCCGGCGCCGGCTTCATCTGGCGAGCCTGGTAGTGGCAGCGGTTGGGCTTCCTTCCCCGGCGGCGAAGGACTCATAACCAGCCTGCCCAACGAGGCCAGCTTCGAAATCTGGGTCGTCTGGGATGGCGGCGCGGTTTGGCAGGAGATGTTCGATTTCGGCCAGGCGGCCACCGAGGGCCTTTCCCTCGGCGGTGGACAATACGCGATGATTTGCCCCTACGATGGCGCCACCGGCTCGCTGCGGGCGGAATGGGACCAGACCGGCAATGACGTGGTGCTGGCTGGACCCAAGCTGCCCATTGGCGTGCTGAGTCAGGTGGTTTGGAGCCATGATCAGGATCGCCAGTTTGACCGTCTCTTTTGCAACGGCGTGCAGGTGGCCACCGCCGCCAACACGGGGCTCTGGTCCAGCATGCCGGACAGCGACAACTGGATGGCGCGCGATGAGTGGCAGGACCCGATGTTCGCCGGCGCCTACGTGGACTTCCGGATCTGGAATGGAGCGCTGACGGCGGGCCAAGTGGCCGGCTTATATAAGGCTGGACCCAATGTGATCGCCGGCCCGGCGCTGCAGGTTTCGGGCTCGGGCAATCAACTGACGCTGCAATGGCCGGCCAACGCCGTCAACTTCACCTTGCAGTCCACAACCAGTCTGACCGGTGGAAGCTGGGCCACGGTGACGGGCACGCCGACGGTCGTCGGCGGTCTGAACACGTTGACGGTGTTGATGTCCCAGGCCCGAACCTACTATCGTCTCAAACAGTAGATTGGTGCATGGCGTATGGAAAAGGCTGGGGGCGCTGACGCTCCCAGCCTTCTTTTTGTGATGGCACCCGCCAATAATGGAGACCCCTTAACCTAGGCGCGTCTCCAGAGCATGGTTCACGGTCGAACCGGCGGCTGAGACATAATTTTGCAACCACCGATATCAGCCTGAGGATTTGCAAACGAAGCGCCGTCTCTCCCTGTGCCCTTCAATTCTCGAACATCCGCGACCGGTACGGGTCCCGGGTGGCCGTAATTCCACTCGCTACGCACACCTGATTGCGTTAACTATTCTCTCGCATGAAATCCAACGCGCGCCCGTGCTTCTGCTCGTTGCGATTGGCTTGGTTCACGGCCGCCATCTATTCGGCAGTTTGGCTGGCCGGGGCGCAGACCATGCCGCCGGCATCAGCGGATTACCTCATTCACGTGTGGAATTCCGACAACGGGCTGCCGCAGAATTCCGTGAATTGTCTGGCGCAGACGCCCGACGGCTATCTCTGGATTGGCA
>CAYTJG010000051.1:0-26214 GCA_964437865.1 uncultured Bifidobacteriaceae bacterium
CGAGCGATCCCGAAAAGTTATTTGCCGTGCCCGCCGTGGTCGCACTCCCCGCCGTTGTTGCTGTTGTTGCGCTCGTCGCCGTCGTTGCCGTCGTCGCGCTGGTCGCTGTCGCCGCATTGCCGCTGATGTTGATCGCCGCCGTGCCCGCGCTGAGATTGCCCGGCGTCAAATTCGTCAAGCCACCGCCGTTGCCGATGAATGTGCCGGAGAGCGTCGCGCTGCCGCCGTTGGTGACCAGCGAGGAAGGCAGTTGCGTAACCGCCAGTGTGCCGGTCAGGTTCGTCGCGGCCACCGAGCGGGCCGTGGCGGCGGTTGAGGCATTGCCAGCCGAGGTGGCATAAATCGCGTATGGCGCAGGTGTTATGGCTTGCCGGGGGGCCAGGGTGGTGAATTCGTCCGCGCCGTTTGTGCTCACCGCGATCTGCAGCCAATAATTCGTGCCGGTGAACACGCTCCCAAAATCAATTGTGGTGATAAACTGGCCATTGGTTACGGTGGTGGCATAGTTCGTCACCGCCCCGGTGACGGGGCTGCCGGTAACGTTCGTGGCGTAGAGCGAAAAAGCCAAGTCGTAGAGGCCGTTAGCCGCACCGCCGTTGTTATTGAGCTGGCCTTGATAGGTGAACGCTGTGCCTTGGGCCACCGCGGTTGAGAATTGTGAGTTGGCGGCGCCTAGAAGATTCAACACCATTATAGCGATGATTTTATTTTTCATAATTCCAAATTACTGAGACTGAAAGCCAACCTTTGCTATTCAAACTGTATTTTGCGCAAAAGTATATACATTGTTGGGACAAGGCAATGCGTCTTTAGGCCAATCGCACTCTAGGTAATGTCTGTCAAATTGTTTCTGAGAATTTTCCCACAAGTTTCTCCCTTGTCCAGGTATGGTCCGCGTGCGTGCTGCCCTTGGCCTGGATATTTCATGGTTGGGTTTGTTCTTTTGGATCGAGTCGGGTGGAAGTGTAAAAGAGAGGCGGGGAAAGTGGCGGGCGGGGGGGGTAAATGGACTAAGGAGCAACCGGTAAGCCATTGCCGCCAGCCACAGGCACGATTGGTTATTTGCCAGATACTGTGTGCTCCTTCGGTCCGCCTCTAATAATGGGCTGGTTGAGCCACATCCTTGTCTGCGTGCCTCGATGGTTAAACATTCGCTCGCGCCAACGCCGGGACTTGGCTTCGGTTTTTTGCTTTCGCCGGGGCGCGGAACAATTACGCTGAATAACGAATGACATCGTCCCGCTTGGAACTGCCGCCCGGGCAGAACTGGAGTTGCCATGGTTGTACCGATTGTTGTCGCAACCACTTGGTGGTGCCGCTTTCGGCCGCCGAAAAGAAACGCCTCGAAGAACAGGGGTGGACCCTGGCTGACGGCGTGGATCCGGCGCGGATGTTTGTGTCCGGCCGGAACCAGTACCGGCTGGGACACCAACCCGACGGCGCATGTGTTTTCCTGGACGAGGCGAAGCGTTGTCGGATTCACTCCAAGTTCGGCGAGGCGGCCAAGCCGCTGGCCTGCCGCCTGTACCCTTTCCTGATTTATCCGGCCGGCAAGAAAACTTTTGTCGGCCTGCGCTTCAGTTGTCCCTCGGCGGCGGCAAACCAGGGAAAAGCATTGGCCGAATACTCGGGGGCAATCGGCCAGTTGGCGCGGGAAGTCCTGCCCGCCGGTTGCGAGCGGCTTCCGGCGCCGGCGGTGGCGGCCACGGCGGGTCTGGATTGGCCGGATTTTCTGCGATTCGTCCGCTGGATGGGAACCAGCCTGGGCGAGCCCGGGGTGCCGGTGGGGCTGAAACTGTTGCGCACCCTGCAATGGCTGGGAAGCGTGGAGCAGGGATATCTGGATCAGATTGCCGGCGAGAGCGCGGATGAAATCCTGGAGGCGCTGGTGCGGCGCTCCAAGGAAAAGGTCCCGGCGGTGCCGGTGCCACCCGAGGCGCCCAGCCGATTTGGCCGCCTGTTTTTGCGCCTGCTGGTCCTGGAACACGCGCAGGCCACCACGGTGGAGGACCAAAGTCTGCGCAGCGCGCATCGTTGGAAAATGCTGGCGGCTGGCTGCCGATTCCTAATCGGCGCACGCTCCACGCCGGCAATGCGGGCGGAGTTGAAGCGCGTGCGCTTTGCGGAAATCGAGCGGTCCTTTGGCCCGCTGCCACCCGCGGCGGAAGCCCTGCTGGAACGGTATTTTCTCGTGAAAGTCCAGAGCCTGCAATTTTGCGGGAAGGGCTATCATGACTGCGGGCTCATCGAGGGGTTTCGGAACCTGGCCTTGATGTACCCGATCTGCTTGTGGCTCGCCCGGTGGCGGGCGGCGAGCGAAGGGCGTGATACGTGGAACGAAGCCGATGTGCAGTGGGCCGTTTCCTGCGCGGATTATCATTATGGTTTCGCTCCGTATCTGGCTTGGCGGACGCGGCTCTTGCACCAGCGCAATGATATTGTCCGGCTCTGCGCCTGGTACGCGCCCGGTATTTCCTGAGAAAGGCGCTTGGTTTCCGGCGACGGGGTGGGTATGTTACGCCGCGCTCAAAAGCCTTGAGCCCGCCGGCATGCGTTGTTAAATGTTGACAAGGTAAGGCCGGCTTTCTGACCATGAAAACCATGATCCAACGTCGTTTGCCGGCCCTGATGGCCGCCTGTCTGGCGCTCGGACTCGCCGCCGGTTGCGCCACCAAATCCGCAGCTCCCAAGACCTATACCTTCTTTCCGCCTTCGCCGGATGACCCCCGCATCCAGTTCCTGACCGAGTTCAATTCGGACTCGGACCTGGGGCGCGGACAGAATTTTGCCGACTTCATCACCGGCGTGAAAACCACCACCGACCCGCTGGTGAAGCCCTATGGACTGGCCACGCATGACGGGAAGGTCTTTGTCTGCGACACCGTGACGGATAAGATCCTGGTTTTCGACTTGAAGGCGCGCCGCGCCGCCTACTTTGATCCGCCGGGCGAGGGCAAGCTGCGGTTGCCGATCAACATCTCGATCGACCACGACGGCACCCGGTACGTGGCGGATACGGGCCGCGCGCAGGTGCTGATTTACCGTCCAGACGGCACCTTTTTGGCGGCCATGGGGAAGAAGGATGAAATGAAGCCTTCGGACGTGGCCATTTCGGCGGACCGGCTTTACATTGCGGACCTGCTGAACCACTGCGTGAAAGTTTACAGCAAGGCGGATCGCAAGTTCCTGTTTTCCATGCCGGCGGATACCAGCCGGAAGGAAGGCCGGTTGCTTTCGCCCACGAACCTGGCGCTGGATCAGGAGCACAATCGCTTGCTGGTGTCCGATACGGGCGGCAACGCGGTGCAGGTTTACGATTTGGAAGGGAACTACCTGCGCAGCATCGGCCACGCCGGCGTGGCCCCGGGGATGTTTGCCCGGCCCAAGGGTGTGGCGGTGGACCGCCAGGGCATCGCCTATGTCGTGGATGCGGCCACCCAGGTGGTGCAACTGTTTGACCCGGAAGGGCGGTTGTTGATGTATTTCGCGCAAGCCGGCGCCAGCACGCAAGGCGAAGTCGTGCTGCCCGCGGTCGTGAAGGTGGACTATGACGATCTGGGTTACTTTCAGAAGTTCGCGGCCCCGGGCCGTCGGTTGGACTATCTCATTTTTGTAACGAGCCAGTTTGGTAGTCAAAAGGTGAGTGTTTACGGTTTTTTAAAACAACGATAATCCAAGAACCACCCGCGGCGGGTGGGGTCGCAGGGGCCGCTGACCCCGTTGGCCTGAGTTGAGACCGGCCCAAGCAATACCGTGTTCCTCCCTCAGGGAGGCGACCTTTATTCGCTGGCGGCTTGGCGCCCGGTCGGAGTGAACTCACCATTTATAGCCATCATAAAAGCAAAAAAAAGTCCATAAAGGCCAAGATGCGTGTAGGCGAACCTCGTGGCGACTGGCATTGTGGCACCCTGAACATGAACCGCATAATGGACCGGCAGCCAGTCAGCCCGCTAACGCTCCCGCTGGGTGGGGGAAGCAGTTTTGCCTTAGCCATAGATCCTTACGCCGGTCCAGTTCTGACAACCTAAAACCCGGCCGATGCACAGGCAGCCGCTCAACACCCACTCCTGCCGTTGGCACCGCACGATTGGCGGATTAATCGTGGTGGTTCTGGCTGTCCTGGTGGTGGCCGGTTGCCGGCCGGAAACGAAGCAGAAATGGCTCACCGTGTTTTTCGACGGCGTGCCGGCACCCGGGGCCACGAACCGGATGGTGTTGGCCGGCGGGCAAGGGATGGCTAGCAACAACGTCAGTTCCAGCGCCACTTCCACCAACGCACTGCCGCCCCGGCCCAAGCTGGATGTGCATCCGCCCTATGGCGACCACAATTGCACGGCGTGCCATGAATCGGAGTTTTCCCAGAAGATGCGCGGCAAATCGGGCGCGGTGTGTTTCACTTGTCACACGGACCTGAAGAAGGGCCTGGCGGCGGGCAAGGTGAAACATCAGCCGGCGGAGGAGGGAGACTGTACCAGTTGCCACAATCCGCACCAGTCGGTCAATCGCAAGTTGCTGTTGAAAGCGGGTCCCGCGCTGTGTTTGGGCTGTCATGACGATCCGCTGGCCGCCGGACCGGTGAAGCACCAGGCGGTGAGCGGGGGTGACTGTTTGGACTGCCATGGGCCGCACGCGACCAACTTCAAAGGGCTGTTGAAAAAATCCATCAAGGATACCTGCGCGGATTGTCACGATGACCTCACGGCGCAGAAGCCCGTGGTGCATCAGCCGGTGGGCGATGGCGATTGCCTGCAATGTCACACGCCGCATGCGGGGAAGATCAAAGGTCTGTTAAAGAAGTCCGTCAAGGAGACCTGTCTCGACTGCCACGACGACTTGATTGGCAAGAAGAAGGTGGTGCACCAGCCGGTGGGGGATGGCGATTGTCTGGCTTGCCACAATCCGCACGCCACCCAGCTCAAGGGCCTGATGAAGAAATCGGTCAAGGCCACCTGTGCCGATTGTCATGACGATGTGCCGGCCAAAGGCGCCAAGGATATTCACCAGCCGGTGGCCGATGGGGATTGTCTGGCCTGCCATAATCCGCATGCCACCGACAGCAAGGGATTGGTGAAGAAAGCGGCGCCGGCCTTGTGCTGGGATTGCCATGACAATTTCCTGGAGCAGGCCAGGTTCCAGCATGATGTGGTGGAGGATTGCACCAGTTGCCACCAACCGCACGGCTCGGTGGAGAATAATTTGCTGCCGAAGAATATATTCAAGCTGTGCGGCGATTGTCATGACGACAAGGAACTGAAGGCGGTCAAGGCGCACGCGGGCAACGAGAGCAAGTCCTGTGTGGTTTGCCATGATCCGCACGTGGGCAAGGACAGGTTCCTGCTCAAGGCCGGCGCCGGCGGAAAGGGGGCGGAAACCGCGAAATGAGAGTGGCCTGGCATCAACGGTGGCGTTACGTGGCCGGCCTGCTCGCCGTGGGCGTGGCGCAACGGCTGGCGCCCTGGGCGCGCGCCGAAGATCCGGCCTGGTTCAAATTGGATGGCATGCCCGAGCCCAGCGTGGGCCTGGAGGTGGACGGCTCGGAGGAAACCACCCGCATCAGTGGGGTCAATTCGGTTTACGATACCCTGTTCATCACCCCCACCGTGGGCTTGAAGGGGTCCGGCTCCGTTTACCATCCCAACCTGCTGGCTTTTGATTTTGATGGTCAACTCGGCTGGGGGCTGAACCAGATGAGCACCACCAGCTCTGGCTACAAACAGTCCATCAACGAATACGATGTCTTGGATCGCTACCTGGTGGAGGTCAATCTCTTGCAGGAGAAACCCCTGAACGCATCGTTCTTCGCCTCCCAGGACCACACGTATCGTGATTACGGTTCGTTTGACACGTTTACGGTGGACCGCACCGAGTACGGTGGGCGCATCAATTGGAATTCCGGGAATTTCAGCGTGAACACGGACTTTGGCTACCGGGACGAATCGGACACCGGGCTGGTCGATTCATCCGAGGTGCAGGAAACCTATTTTAACTTTCTGGGCATCAACAAGCGAAAATCCGGCCAGACAACCGTGACGGCGCGGTGGGACCTGTTCGACAACATCCTGAACGTGGGGTCGGTGACCAGCCAGAGTGAATCGGTGGGCATCGCGGATTCGGAGACGTTCGGGAGCCGCGAGCAAATCACGGCCGCCACGGGCGTTTCCTACGGCCACGCGGAATATGCCGGCCAACTGACCGACACCCTTAACGCCACGGAGAACGTCAACGCCAACCTGGCGCCCAACCTGGACAGTTTTCTGATCTTTGACTTCCAGCAGGATCAACTGCACCCGTCCTCCGAATCGTATGTGCAGAGTTCCTGCGGCTTGCGCCACCAGCTTTACGAGAGCCTGACTTCCACCTTCGATGTGCACGGCAGTTACCAGGATAATTCCGCCGGCGGCAGTTCCGGCACGAGCGACCTGTACGGCGTGGGCTTGTCCGAGAACTACGTCAAGCGGCTCCAATCGTGGGGGCACCTGAGCATTGGCGGTAGCATCGTGGGGGACCAACAAGACGACAGTTCCACGGGTGGCACGGTGTCCAGCATCGATGAAGCGCACCAGCTTTACCTGCCCACCAGTGCCCAGTATCGGCCCGTATACCTGAATCGCCCGGAAGTCATTGCCGGGACCATCCAGGTGACCGCCAACAACCAGTTGCTGGTGGAAGGCACCGATTACGACGTCGTCACCTCCGGTGATTTGACGGAGATCCGGCTGATTGTGCCGGCGAGCAGCCACCTGCAAACGTTGCTGGGTACGAGCGATAATCTGAGCGTGTCCGTCAGCTACGAGAGCAATTCGGGCATCAACGCCTCTTATGAGTCGCTGACTTCGAGTTTTGAGATCCGGCTGGATTTGTTTGGCCAGTTTGGCATTTATGGCCGCGTGAACTGGCAGGATAACAACGCGCCGTCGACCGTGCTCACGCAGACGCTCACCGACTTGGTGGGCGGCGTGGATTACAAGTGGCGCTGGTTGCGCACGGGCGCGGAATATGAGGATTACGATTCGAATTTCAGCAAGTATGATGCGCTGCGGTTTTTCCAGAGCATGGATTTCAGCCTGGAGCGCCGCTCGACCTTGGGCATCAATTTAAACGAGACCTACTATCATTACCCTGCGAGCGGCGACCAGACGGTCTACCAGTTTGTGACCCGGTACAGCGTGCAACTCTGGTCCGGGCTGTCGTGTTATGTGCAGGGGGGCGCCGCGCTGGAGAATGTGTATGGCACCAAGCAGGTCAATGGCTCGGCGCAGACGGGGTTCAATTGGATGTACGGCAAGCTGAGCGTGCGGGCCGGCTACGAGTTCAACACGCAATCCACCACCACCGGCGAGTTTAGCGAAGATTGGGAGAAGAACCGGATCTTTGCCTATCTCAAGCGGACGTTTTAGCCATGCCTGGAAACACCTCCATCCGCCAATTCCGCTGCCTGCCGGCTGTGCTCGGGCTCTGGCTGTCCGGGCTGGGAGTTCTCGGCAGCCAGGCGGCGACCGCGCCGGCCTGGCCGCCGCCGCCGGCCCCGCCGGATATTGTTTATGTGCGGGACATTGCCGTGCCCAAGGACATCGGCGCCAAGGCGCCGTTTTTCAAGCGGATGGCCAACCGCATCGCCGGGGTGACGACGGATGTGCAGGGCTTGAGCCGGCCGTTTGGGTTGTCGCTGGATGACTCGGGCAACCTGCTGGTGACGGATACGGGGACCGGCGCGGTTTGCTGGCTGGATTTGGCCCATAAGAAATGGCAGCGCTGGACAGCGGCGAGTGGTCGCCGGTTTGTCTCGCCCGTGGCCGCCGTTCGGCGAGGGCAGACCTTTTACGTGGCGGACAGCGGGCGGGCTGCGGTGGTGGCCTTTGACGAAAAGGGGCGCGAGCAGTTCGAGATCACCAACGCGCTGGCGCGGCCGGCGGGGATTGCCGTGCTGGACGACCGTTTGCTGATCGTCGATTCGGCGCTGCATCAAGTGGTGGTTTGTGGCTTACACGGCGAATTTATTTCCAAGTTCGGCCACCGGGGCGCGGGGCCGGGCGAGTTTAACTTTCCCACGCACATCGCCGTGGATGACCGGCGGCAGATTTACGTCACGGATTCGTTGAGCGATCGCATCCAGGTATTCACGGGGGACGGGCAGTTCGTCCGGGCTTTCGGCAGCGTGGGGGACGGTCCCGGTCATTTCAGCCGGCCCAAGGGAGTGGCGGTTGATCACGCGGGGCATGTCTATGTTGTGGATGCCGTATTTGGGAATGTGCAAATTTTCGACGATCAGGGCCGGTTGCTGCTGGCTTTTGGCCAGAACGGCTCGGCGGTGGGTGAGTTTTCGCTGCCCAACGCGATCGCGATCAGCGCGGGAAACGAGATTTACGTAACTGATGTTTACAACCATCGCTTGCAAATGTTCCGTTACACCGGAAAAGAATGAAATTGTCTGCCAGCCATCTTGTTAGGCGTCTTGCGGCGCACGGCGTCGGACGGGTTGCCGTGCTGGCGGGCAACGCCGCGGCGGGTGGCGGCCGGTTGCTGCGCCTAAAACTGCTCGCGGGCCTGATCGCACTCCCAAGTTTGCTGTTGCCAGCGTACGGCCAGACGCCGATCAGCATCATCAATTCCGATCACAACCTTTCCGTGAGCAGTCCAGGCACCATGCATGCCTCCAGTGAGACGGAGATCTGCATTTTTTGTCATACCCCGCATTCGGCCACCGGCGACGGGCCGCTGTGGAATCACCAGATGTCGTCCGCCGCTTACCAGCCCTATACGAGTGGCACGCTGAAGGCGACGGTGGGCCAGCCGAATGGTTCCTCGCGCCTGTGCCTGAGCTGCCATGACGGCACGGTGGCTTTGGGCATGGTGAACAGCCGGCGCAATAACATTGCCATGAACACCACCACGATGACCGGCGTGAACGATCTGGGCACTGACCTGACGGCTGATCATCCCATTTCGTTTGTTTACAACACCGCCCTGGCCACGGCGGATGGCAACCTGAAGGACCCCAGCACGCTGCCGCAGACCGTGCCGCTGGACCGGAGCAGCCAGGTCCAATGCACCTCCTGCCACGATCCGCATAACAACGAGTACGGCGATTTTCTCGTCATGGACAATACCGGGTCAGCCCTGTGCCTGACCTGTCACGAGGTGGCCAATTGGACGACGTCGGGCCACGGGCTGTCCGTGCGGGTGCTGCCGGAGACGATGATCAGTCTGTTGGCCAATAACAAGAAGGGCGCGGCCACCAGCCACTTGAAAGTGCGAACGGTGTCCGAGGCGGCCTGCACGAGTTGCCACGTTTCGCACACGGCCGGCGGCAAGAAGCAATTGGTGCGCTTTGAACAGCCGGAACGGAATTGCGTACTCTGTCACGGCACCGAGGGTCCCGGCCAGAGCGTCTTGGCCGATTTCAACAAGGTCAGCATCCACCCAATTTATGTGAACGCGGATTCGCACACGCCGGAAGAGAATCCGGTCAACCCGCCATTACGCCACGTGACCTGTGTGGACTGTCACAATCCGCACGCGGCCAACCAGACGCCGGGCAGCGCGACCACATTGGCGGGCTCGTTGGTGGGGGTGACGGGGGTGAGCGCGGGCGGCGCGGTGCTGCACAACGTGCAGCATGAATATGAACTGTGTTTCCGGTGCCACGGCGACAGTGCCGCGCGGGGTCCGGCCACCGTGACCCGCCAGGTGGTGGAGACGAACACGCGGCGGCAGTTTAATCCCGCCAATGTTTCGTTCCACCCGGTGGAGGCGATTGGCAAGAACACCGTTTCGCCGAGTTTGCTGAGGCCCTTGACGCCGTCGAGCCGGATGGCTTGCACCGATTGTCACAATAGCGACAGCGGAACCAAGGCGGGTGGCAGCGGGGCCAATGGTCCCCATGGATCGGCGTATGCGCCCTTGCTGGAGCGGATGCTGTTGTTGACGGACGCCACGCCGTACAATGCGAACAATTTTGCGCTGTGCTTCAAGTGCCACAGCAGCACGGTGGTGGACAGCAGTCAAAACAACAGTTGGGCGTATCACCGGCAGCATCTGGAGCAGTACCGCGCCGCCTGCACGACCTGCCATGATTCGCACGGCGCCACGCAGCCACACCTAATCAACTTTAATACGACCTACGTGCTGCCCTATAACGGGGTGATCCGGTACACGTCCACAGGGCTGAATCACGGCACCTGCACGCTGACCTGTCACGATGGCAGTGGTCAGAACCACGCGCACAATGCGGTGAGCTACTGAAAGACCGGCGGGCGGGGGTCAACGGTCTTGTTCAAGAACCCGGTGCAGCCGTCGCAACATCCGTTGCGCCATTCGCTCATAAGGCAGCAGGGGGCGTCCGTGGAAACGGATTTCATCGATGGTTTCCAAGGGCAACCCGAAGTCGAAGTCATGGAAAGCCCGGTCGCGGCGGACGCGGCGGACCCAGCGCTTCAGGTCCGTGATTTCCTCGATTTCGCCGGCGTGTCCCGGGCGAAAGGAGATTTTCCAATCATCGCGGCGCTCGAAGCCGTCCAGCGCGGTTTTTTCCTCGAACCAGGTATCGCAAAGGAGAATGCAGACCGACTTTTTCCCGGCCGAGCCGAGGCGGTAGAAAACGAGCCGGGCGTCCGTCTCGGAAAAATGGTCGTAGGCGATCTCCAGCGCTTCGTCATCGGCTGGCGTGAATCTGGTTTGGAATCCCACGCGGAGACAGCCGGGCACGGCGGGCGAGCGCTCGATGCACAGGTTTTCCGAGAAGATCCAGAGGATTTCGGTGGCCAAGCCATGACGGGAAAGAGAATCTTGCCAGGCGGCCAACGCTTGGTTTAGAGGTGGACGGGTATAAAGCGGTGCGCTCATGGAACTGATTCCGCTATTACTGCCTCTTTTTCCGAAACCAATCAACAAAAAGGTGGATGCCTTCCGCAACCTTCACCCGGGGCTGGTAGCCGAGTTTTTCCCGGGCCTTGGAAATATCCGCGTAGGTGATGGGGACGTCGCCCGGCTGGAGCGGCTGGCGGTCGATGATCGCCGTTTTGCCCAGGGCGGCTTCGATGAGGCCGATGAGTTCGCGCAGTTTCACGGTTTGCGATTCGCCAAGGTTGAAAATCTCGAACCCAAATTCCCGCTGCGTGCAGGCGATGATTCCTTCCAGGATATCGTCAATGTGCGTGTGATCGCGTGCCGTGCTGCCATCGCCGAAAACGGGGATGGGCCGGCCAGCGTCGATCAGCCGGGTGAACTTGTGAATGGCCAGGTCGGGGCGCTGGCGCGGACCGTAGACGGTGAAGAAGCGCAGCATGACCACGTCCATCTGGTACAGATGGTGCCAGGTGTGGCCCAGGGCCTCGCAGGCCAGCTTGCTGGCGGCATAGGGCGAAACGGCTGAAAAGATCGGGTCGCTTTCGCTGAACGGCACCTTGGCGTTTACGCCATACACGGAAGACGAGGAGGCAATGGTGATTTTTTTGACGCCGGAGCGACGGGCGGCTTCGAGCACATTGACGGTGCCCTCGACGTTGACGCGCAGGTAGAGCGCCGGCTGTTCCAGGCTGGGGCGCACGCCGGCGCGGGCGGCGAGGTGGATCACCTGATCAAACTTCACGGACGAGCACAGCGCCGTCAGGACGGCGGCATCGCACAAATCGCCGTGCACAAAGGTGAACGGTTTGGCGAGGGCTTCGATTTCGCCCAGATTGCGGCGCTTGATCTGGGGATCATAAAAGTCGTTCAGATCATCGAAGGCCCACACCCGGTGGCCGTCGCGCAGGAGCCGTTCGCAGACATGGGAGCCGATGAAGCCCGCGCCGCCGGTGACGAGAAAATTCATGTAAAAAATTAACCGGCGCCAGCCGAAGTGTCGAGTGCGGGACGGCGTTTTTTGCGGGGCCACGGTCGGCCTCGCGTGCGCCCGGCGGCGGCGGCGGCTTGTTTCACGGCAACTGCGTGTTGCTGACAAAGGCAATCCGGCGGCTATCCGGCGACCACGAAGGAACATTCATGGTGCCCTGGCCGCCGTAAACATAGGCAATCACCCAGGCGTCGCCGCCGCCAACGGGCATCAACCGCAGATAGATCTGTTTATAGTAGGGATGGTCATCCGGCCGCACGTCATTGCCAAAGCTCAGAAAGGCGATCCATTTCCCATCCGGCGAGACGTGGGGAAACCAGTCATTGAAGTCGTCGTTCGTGATGCGTTCCTGTTCGCTGCCGTCGGGTTTCATCCGCCAGATTTGCATTTTTCCGGATCGGCTGGAATTGAAGTAGATGAACTGTCCGTCCGGAGTGTATTCCGGTCCGTCATTCAAGCCGGGGGCGTCGGTCAGTCGAATTTCATCGCCGCCAGCCGCCGGGATTTTGTAGATGTCGAACTTGTTACTGCGGGCGCCGGTGAACACCAGCCAGCGCCCGTCGGGCGACCAGCCATGAAGGTAAGAGGGCGCGGCGGGGATGATCAGCCGGGGTTCGCCGCCAGCCAGGGGCAGCGTGAAAACTTGCGATTGACCATCGGCGTTGGTGCCGCGTCCGCTCACGCCCAGCAGGGTGCCGTCAAAGGACAAGACGTGATCGTTGTTGTTGTTGGTCGCCGACCCGGTGGCGAGAAAAGTCGTGTTCCCGGTGGCCAAATCGTATTGCACCAGCCGGCCGTGGTCCGGCGCGCGTCCGCTGAGATTGTAGACGAGCGACTTTCCATCGCGGGTCCAATTCGGCGCCTCAAACGGTTGCGCGGAGGAATGGAGTTGCTGCAGCCGGCCGGTGGAAAGTTCGAGCACCTCCAGGACGCTGCCGAGATAATCCTGATAGGGCCGGAAGTTTGGCGTTGGGGGGACGATGAGACGCACATCGCGAAACAGCGCCCGCTCCACCGTGTCGGCGGCGTGGGAGCAGATGAACAGACCGGCCAGCACGTTGCTGCCGAGGTCCAGATTCTCCACTTGAACGCTCGCAAACGGCTCACCGTAACGGGCGGCCGAAAATATGAACGTGGAACCGCGCCGCTCAAATTGGAGCACATCGGCGTTGGTGACAGTCAGGACGCGCTCCTCGGTGTCGGCGCCCTGGGTGGGCCGAAACTGGAGCGAGGTGAGCCCATTGCCGTGCTCGGCGCAATCGGCATACGGCGCATCCGGGGCCAAAGTGGATCGCACCAGCCAACCGACTTTTCGGTGAGCCACCGCGCCCGGACCAATCAAGGTGACCCGCGTGCGCAGGATGAAATCGCCAGCCAGCTTCTTCCAGAGAAAATGGCACTGGTCCGCGCCGAGCCACATGTTGGTGCCCGCGCCGGAGAGGCTGTATTCCTGATTGGCCGGGTTGTAGCTGGCAGCACCCGCGAGTTGCGGCGCGCCGATGTCGGCCTGATCCGTGAAGGCGCCGATGGGTTCGGCGGCGGCCAGTTTGGCGAATAATAGAGCCATTGCGGCCGTGGATAAAATAAGGAAGCGCTTCATGGCCCGATTAGACCATGAACCGGGGAAAATTGCCCGCCTAAATTGAGTCGCCTCGGCCACTAATCGTCGTCGTGCTTGGGGGCGTCGAACACAAACGCGGCATGGGTGGGGGCCGGCATCGCGCTTTCGTTGCCGCGGACGGAGTGCCAGACCATCTCGTTGAGTAACTGGTCATCCACGGCATCTTCCTTGGCGAAATTCAAATGCTTTAGTTGTGCCCCCCAGGCGGTGATTGGGTTCCTCTGGTTCCAATCCACCTGGATGTCGGACGCTGTGTAGGGGCGCAAGTCGGGCGTGGGTTGGAAAGCATTATACATGGGGCGGGCGGCGGCATCGAATTGTGACATGGGGGGCAGGCCCAGGATCAATTCCATCGTGCGCAGCATGCTGCAGGTGGAGTAAAGGGAAGAATCCACGGCCGCCCGCCGGGTATAGGGGCTCACGACCAATGCCACCGTCCGGTGGGCGTCCACGTGGTCGGGACCATTTTGAGAGTCGTCTTCCACGACAAAGATCGCGGTTTGAGCCCAAAATTTCGAGTGGCTCACGGCGTCCACCACGTGCCCCAAGGCGAGGTCGTTGTCGGCAAGGTAGGTCAGCGGTTTGGGCTGTGCGACGGTGCTCCCGTGGGTATGGTCGTTCCCCAGCCGGACGATTTGCAGGCGGGGCATGTCGCCGGTTTGTTCAAAGTGCTTGAGTTCCTCGATGAAACGGGCGGCGCGCTTCGTGTCGGGGTAACCCAGATCGAAACTGTGATACCCTTGATCGAAATGTCCCTTGAGGGCCTTGACGTCCGTGTAGGCGGGCTGGTTGGTGTCGTCCGGCGTGGTGACAAATTCGCCATAGCTGCGGTAGGTGACGCCGGCAGCCTGGGCGCGGTCCCACAGGTACCCGGCGGCGGGGTATGCCACCGGGAATTTGCCTTCGGCCGGATAGGGAAATTTGCCGGAACTGTTATGGCCATAATCCAACGGCCACAGTTTTTCCACGAAATCGCTCGAATAGGCAGCCATGCTCCACTCGTGTCCTTGTGCACTAACCTCGGCCTCCGCGTAAAAATTGTCCAACAAGACAAATTCGGTGGCAATCTTGTGGTGGTTGGGCGTGGCGGCCTGCGGGAAGAGGCAAAGCTTTGGATCGCCGTTGCCTTGGGACAAATCGCCGAGGACTTGGTCGTAGGTCCGATTTTCCTTGATGATGTAGATGACGTATTTGATCGGGCAGCCATCGCCGGGCGCACGGGGAATGGGATTATGCTCAGGCGGCCGCACGGCCACGCCGGCATCCGGTGTCAGCGGGCTGCATTGGTAGGCTTGGGCGGTGTAGGCGGGCAGGTCGCGGCGGATGTTTTTGAGGGGGATGATCCCCAGGCTGCCTTTGAGCATGCTGCCAATGTATTGCAGTTTGGACTTGTCCGCCGGCCGCACGCCCGGCTGCGGACCATTGGGATTGGCGGCCGAGCTGAGGCCTTTGCGGTTGGAGACCAGCAGGGTGCGGCCATCGGGCGTCACGCGAACGGAATTGGGGTACCAGCCCACGGGAATGAACCCCAATGCATGGCTTTCGCCCGGCGTGCGGACATCAAAGACGGCAATCGTGTTGTTGTTGGCGTTGGCCACGAACAGCAGTTGATCGTCCGGCGAAAGGGCCAGGCTGTTCGGGGTGGAACCATTCGGGGATTGTGGATACAACGCCGCCCAGATGTTCTCCACCGTCTTGCCGGAATCGGTATTGATGACGGTAACGGTGTTGCGATTGGCATTGGCCACGAACAGAAAGCGGCCCGATTGGGTCAGCGCCATTTCGCAGGGATGTGCTTCCGTGGCCCAGCGCTCGATGATCTGGTTGGAATCCAGATTGATCACGGCCACGGACGACTGCGCCCACTGGCTGACATACAAACGTCCGTGCTTCTCATCGATAAGGCAGGCGTAGGGCAGGGGATCATCGTCGTGGGCTTGGAACAGGGCAGCCTGCTTGCGCTTGGTGGCGGCGGCGGTATCGAAATCCGCCGCGGCGGCGCCGGCCGTGGACACCCGACCAACCGCATTCGTGGTGAGGGGAATCTCAATGATTTTGGAGTCGTTAAGATCGACCCGGCTGATGGTCTGAGCCCAGAGGTTGGCGGCAAACAGAGCATGCCGTTTCTGATCCACGGCCAAGCCGCTGGGCACGCCGCATGCGCTGGCGTCGCGCAGCCGGATTTCGCGCTGATCCGAAAGCTGGCCAGCGGCGAACGCAAATTCATGGATGACTTCGTCACCGGCGCCGCTGCCATAGAGGTGCCGGCCATCTTCGGCAAACTGGAGGCCATAAAAGGTCTCTGGCAGGGACGTGCGTGAGACGACTTGCTGGCGGGACAGGTCCACCACGATGATCTCGTGGCGGCTATCGCCGGCATGCAGCACAGCGGCGTAGGCGCCGCCGGGATGGACGGCGATGTTCACCGGGCAATCGCCCAGTTCCACCTGTGCGCCAACCGGTCGCAGCGACCATTGATTGGGGAGCAGCACCGAGCCGTCCGGCTGCGGGCCAGGCAGCCGGTTGGCCACCGGCTGGTCCGGTTCAGGAGTAACACATCCGTTGGCAGCCAACAGGCCGGCCAGGATTAAGCCGAAGGACCAATGACGCATAAAGCCAGTTTCACATCCGGTTCAGGGCGCTCAAAACGGCGCGGACGGAGGCCAGTTCAATGTTGGTGTCCACGCCGGCACCCCAGCGCGTTTTTCCGTCGGCCGTCTTGATTTGGATATAGGCGATGGCGGCGGCGGTTTCGCCGGCGCTCAAGGCGTGCTCGCTATAGGCGGCGATCTCAAAGCGAGGGACGCCCACGGTGGTAAAGCCCTGGACGAGTGCCGCCAGCGGGCCGTTGCCTTCGCCGCGAAATTCCACGGCCTTGCCGTCGCGCGTCACCTTGGCGCGGCACTTTACGCTGCCGTTCTTGCTCTCGGTTTCGAAGCGTGTGAGCGACCAGGGCTGATGGCGCTCGATATATTCGCGCCAGAACATCGATTTCAATTCCGCGCCGCTGACTTCGCGGCTCAGCTTGTCCACTGCGTCGTTGGCAATGGGACCGAATTCACGCTGGAGGTCCTTGGGCAGTTCGATGCCAAATTCACTTTCCAACAGGTAGGCCACCCCGCCTTTGCCCGATTGAGAGTTGACGCGGATGACTTCGCGATACTCGCGGCCGATGTCCTTGGGGTCAATGGTCAGGTAGGGCACGTCCCAGTGCGGTTGCTTCTGGTCTTCCCATTCGGCCAGGCCCTTCTTAATGGCGTCCTGATGCGAGCCACTAAAGGCGGTGAATACCAATTCGCCGGCATACGGTTGGCGCGGCGGCACGGTCATGCCGGTGCAGCGTTCATAGACATCGATGATGCCGTTGAGGTTGGAGAAATCCAACCGGGGATCGATGCCGTGCATGTAGAGGTTCAGAGCCACCGTGACAAGGTCGAGGTTGCCGGTGCGTTCACCGTTGCCAAACAGCGTACCTTCGACGCGGTCGGCGCCGGCCAGGAGACCAAGTTCGGTGGCGGCCACGCCGGTGCAGCGGTCATTGTGGGTGTGGAGGCTGATGATCAGCGAATCGCGGTTGCGGAGATGGCGGCACATCCACTCGATCTGGTCCGCATAGACGTTCGGCATGGCCACTTCCACGGTGTCGGGCAGATTCAGGATCATCTTATGTTCCGGCGTGGGTTGCCACACCTCCATGACGGCTTCCGAGATTTCCCGGGCGAATTCCACTTCCGTGGCCGAGAAACTCTCCGGGGAATACTGGAGCATGATTTCGGTGCCCTGGAGGCGGGGCAGGCGGTCCTTGATCATTTGCGCGCCCTTGACGGCGATGGCCTTGATCTCGTCCTTGGATTTGCCGAAGACCACGCGCCGCTGGGCGGGCGAGGTGGAGTTGTAGAGATGAATGATGGCTTTCCGGGCGCCGACGAGGGATTCCACGGTGCGCTCGATCAGGTCTTCACGCGCCTGCACCAGCACTTGGAGCCATACGTCCTCGGGCACCCGCTTTTCTTCAATCAATCGGCGGTTGAAGGTGAACTCGGTGTTGGAAGCGGAGGGAAAGCCCACCTCGATTTCCTTGAAGCCCATGCGCACCAGCGTCTGGAAAAGCTCGAGCTTCTGCGACACGTTCATGGGCACGGCGAGGGCTTGGTTGCCGTCGCGCAAATCGACGCTGCACCAGCGCGGGGCGTGCGTCAGCGTCCGGTTCGGCCATTGGCGGTCGGCGAGGCTGACCGGTGGAAACGAACGGTACTTGGTCGAGGGATCTTTTTGCATAAAGGCATCAAAGTTTGGGATATTGAACCACGAATTTACGGCAGCCGACATGAATAAATTTGCGGAACGGGACCGCGTCAGCCGACGGCACTACGGCCGCGGTGAGGCTGCGCGGCAACTTGGCTGGTTCCGGCTGGCTGTGCATGGGTGATTAAAAATAAAAAACCCACTGCCGATTGGCAGTGGGTTTGGTCAAATCAAGTATGAACTCAAGACCCGACTGCCGCGCTGGTTAGCAGCGCGCTGGCAAGCAGCAGGTTCAAATTCAGGTTAAAACTCACGCCGGAACATTAGCCGAGGTTGCCGGCATCGTCAATTGTTTTTACCTTCCCGTCCATCGGCGTTTCGGATGTCGCGCCGGCGCCGAAATTGATTGCCGCCCCCCGCCGGTTCAGCCTAGGCTCGGCCGCGCGAATGAAAAAAACTGTCCCCGCCAATGAGCCCGGCCGGCTGTGGCTGGCGCTGGTCATGGCCTTCGCGGTCGGGGCTTTCCTGCGGTCTTATTTGCTTGGCGGGCAGGTGCTGATCGATGACGAGTGGCATGGTATTTACTATGCCATCGGCAAATCGCCGGGCTGGCTGTTGACTCACTTTTCAATTCCGGGCGCCACGTGTATTCCACTGAATTTTTACACTTGGGCATTGGGCGCCAGCGTGGGCTGGACGGAAATCTTGTTGCGCCTGCCATCCTGGCTGTGCGGAATCGCCTGCCTCGTTCTCTGTCCGCTCCTGGCGCGCCAGTTGGTGGGGTCCGTCCGGGCGGGCTGGCTGGCCTGGTGGTTGGCCATTTCGCCGCTCCTGATTTTCTACAGCCGCCTGTGCCGGCCTTACAGTGCCGTGGCGTTTTTTGGCTTTGCGGCGGTGCTGCTGGCGGCGCATTGGCGACAAACCGGCAATCGGCGGTCCGCGGCCGGGTTTGCCATCGCAGGTGTGCTGGCCGTTTATTTTCATCTGTTTGCCTTGGTCACCGTGGCCGCACCCGTGCTCGCCGCACTGGTGGCTGGTGGCTATGCAAAACTCCGGCGTCGGCCTCCGGCCACGGCTCCCCAGGTCTCTATCCGGAGCTGGCTGCTGGTGGCGGGTGGCATGGCGGCGGCGGGCGCCATCCTGATTTTGCCGGCAATGATTCATTCGTTGCAGACTACCTTTTTCAAGGTTGCGCTGGCGGGGTCATTGACCGTGCAATCCCTGCCTCGGGTCGCCTCGTTGATGGCCGGCACCGGCGCCCCGGTGTTGGCTGGGCTGTTGGGCTTGCTGCTGGTGGTGGGGGCGGTGGAACAATGTCGGCGCAATCCGTGGTTCGGCGGCATGTTGATCAGCCTGTACCCGTTGCATGTGCTGGCGTTGCTGGTCTCCCGACCGGATTCCGCCCAGGCGGCCATCGTTTTGGTTCGCTATTGCCTTCCGCTGGTGCCGGTCAGCCTGTTATTTGTGGCCTGCGGGCTGCAGGCCGTGCTGGACTTCGGTTCGGCCCGGCTCGCGTTACGGCCCGGTTTGCAGGCGCTGGTGGGATTGGCCTTCGTCACGCTGCTGCTCTCCGCCGGGCCGCTGCCGCAATGCTATGTGGCGCCGAACAACTTCACCAATCACAGCGTCTATCAGCAGGCCTACGGTCCAATCGACTGGCGGCTTTCCTTTTTCAGTGACCTCACGCCGCCGGGATTCAAGCTGGTGACCACGGTTCGGGCCGATGAGGTCTCCCCGTTTTACGGCGAACTCGCCAAGTCTCCCAACGGCCGGCCGATCGTGGAATACCCGATGCTGATCGGCGACCACTTCGACCCTTTATATTTTTACCAGCATTTTCACCGGCGGCCGGTGATTGTGGGTTACGCGCCCGAGGTGTTTCTGGATCGCGGTCTGGCGGCCGGGAATATTTACGGGAATTCGTATATTGACCAGATATTAAGCCTGGTCAAGGACCCGGCCACACTGCGTTTTTCCAACCTGATCTCCATGGCGGATCTGGCGGGGATGCGGGGGCGGGGGGTGGAATACGTGATCCTGCACAAACGTTTTGAAGCCCAACTGCCGCAGGTGGCCTTGGCGCTGCCGGCCCTGGGCCGCGTGATCCAGAACTATCGCTCGGAGCTGGGGACGCCGGCGTACGAGGACGTGAATATTGTGGTTTTCCGGTTATAGCTGGACCGGCAGCGGGAACACCGTCAGGGTGCCTTTGGCGGCGACGGAGTTTCGATGGCGGGCAAGGCGGAGCAGGCCGCCTCCAAGTCAGCCATTTCCTGGCGCAGGGTGGGCGGCGGCGGCCGATTGCGGAAAGCAAGCTGGAGGTAAAGGGCGAAGCGGTCCCGCGCGGCGCGCAAATTCGCGGCGTGGCGCGGCGCGTCGGCTGCCGAGGCATCGGCCAGCTTGCGATAAAGGCGGGCCAAATTGAGATTTGTGGAATCGAATCGCGGGCGGAGTCGGTCGGACGTGAGCAAGCTGGCCAGCGCGGCTTCCGGTTTGCCTTCCACTTGTTCGATGAGCGACCGCAGAAAGAACAGGAAGGCGGTTGGCGTGGGCGGCGGTTGCTGCTGATCCGGCCAAAACTCGCTCAATCCGGCCTGGACCACCACTTTCATCTTGTAGAGTGCGGTCGCGGCGCGGGGCTCGTCGTGTCGGGCGAGGGCCTCGCTGAAATCGGCGTAGTAGTAGGCGGCCAGGTTGTCGTAATCGCGGGGGGAATGGTCAGGCAAGGCAATATGATATTGCCAAAGCGTCTCCCCGTTGCGCCAGGCGGCTTCATACGCCAGGGATTGATAAAGGTTGTTGGCCAGCAGCCCGGCGCCGATCAGGAGCAGCAGGGCGCGTCCGCAGCGAGATGACTGGCGCCAGAGCACGCCGGCGACCGAGAGGGCGAGGGCGAGCACACAAAAAACCGAGAAGTAAACGTAGCGATCGGCCACCCAGATGCCGATGAACAGCAGGTTTAAATACGGAATCATCAGCGCAAAAAAAGCGGCGAAATAGAAGAACAAGTCTTTGCGTCGCAGGAACAGCCAGACGCCGGCCGCCAGGGCTCCGCCCACGGTTGCCAGTGCCACGAGGATCTGCCAGAGCGGGTAGGGGTCCTTGAGGTTTGGCCACGCATATTGAACGGCCAGGTGATAGGGAAGGAAGATTTGCCGGAGGTAAAGCCAGAAGCCGAGCGGATTGACCATCAGGAGATTCCACAGGTGGGCGAAACCGTGGGCGGTATAGCCGCGATCCAGGACGCCCATTTGTTGCAACGTCCGTTGATACCAGACGTAGACGAAACCGCTCAACGCCAGCGTGGGTACCAGCAACGCCGTTTCCCGGAGCAATGCCCGGCCCTGCCGGAACGGCTGGTCGGGCGCGAGTTGACCGTTCAAGTAGGGCAGCAGCAAGGCGTGCAGCCAGAGGACCAACGGAAAGGTCAGGACGTTGATCTTGGAGAGCAGACCGGCGGCGAAACAAAGCCAGGTGACGGCAAACCAGCCGCACTGGGCGGTGAAATCGCGGGCGGCCAGCCGTTGCGTCTGGGTGATCAGGGCCAGCAACATGAACATGGCGGCCAGCAGGTCCTTGCGTCCCATGATCCAAGCCACGGGTTCCGTGTGCACCGCCAACGCGAGATAGGCCACGCTGATGGCGAGCGCGAAGGTGTACCGTCGCGTCATTTGCAGCAGGCAGGCGAACAGCAGGGCCACCACCACCCCGTGCAGCACGAGGTTGCCCAAATGGTAGCCAAAGGGATTTCCGAATCCGAAAAGGCGGCTGTCGAGTGCCCAGGAGACGTCCCGCACCAGCAGCGGCTCTTCCCGGGGAAACTCGGTCACGAAGATGGCGCGGAGGTCTCCACCCAAAGTCGCGGCGCCGTATAATTCCGGGTGGATCTTAAGGATGCGGACATCATCGTAATAAATGAAATCATACCGCAGGGTGGGCAGATAGAGCAGCACGGCCAAGGCCAGCAGGAGCAGGGCGGTCAGCCAATTCCGGCGACGGTCGGACGAACCGTTGGCCGGTTGGTTCGCGGCGCGAAAAAGTTCAAGGGGGGCGGGCATCAGCGAAGGGCGGTGATCAGCATTTGTTTGCCGAACAGTTTAAATGGACTCAGCAGGTGGAGCCGGATCAGCCACGGATGCACCGGAGCCGGCGACTGGAGGGTGAGGGGCATGAAGCGCGGCCGGCAACGCTGGATCTTGAAATCGTTTGCCACCAGCAAGTCGCAGAGGCTCCGGTGGGTGTAAATGGAAACGTGGGTGTAGTCGTCAAAATACTCACGGGCGCAATATTTGAAATTGGGCTGGACGATTTCCAGGGTGGCGCCGGGCTTGAGCTTGCGTTTCAATTCGGCGAGGCAGGTCAGAAATTCCGCGCGGCTGAGGTGTTCAAAGCAGTTGCTCGCGAAGGCGTAGTCCACGGATTGATCGGCCACGCCATCCAGGCAGGTTACGCTGGTGATCAGGGCCTCGACCCCGGGAGCGAGGTGGCCCGCCATGCCGGGCCACACGTCCACGGCAATGCGTCGGCGCGCCTTGACCGCATTGATGAACTCGCCGTAGCCGGCGCCCAGGTCCAACACCGTGGCTTCGGCCGGGATCCGTGGTTGAAACTCACAGGCCACCAGCGTCTCCCAGAGCACGCGTCGGCGCGGGTCGGGCGAAAAGCGCGTTCGATGGTAGGCGTCGTCAGCCATGGCCAAAACCTCTCCAATCCACAAAAATGCCGTACAGCATGCGGAGTCCCAGGCGGGTGGCCACACGATTGCTCACGTTGCCACCCTTGCTGGTGCCCACCCGCGGGTGAAAGGAGACGGGGCACTCAAGAATGCCCAGGCCTGCCTTCAATGCCGAATCCAGGAAATAGGCGTTGAATTCGAGATTAATGGCCGGGTTCAAGCCGGTCATCAGTTGGCGCAGCGGAGCGTTGCGGCACAGTTTGTAGGTGGTGCCCACGTCCGTCAGCGACACCAGGCCCAGATGCTTCAACTCAAGCACCTTGCCGGCAAACAGATTGCCATAGTGCATGTACAGCGACAACTGGGTGTTGCGGTCCTGTAATTGTTCCACAATGCGGCTGCCATTCACGATGTCGGCATGCGGGATGTAGGCCATGAACTTGGCGATGTCCGCCGCCCGGAACGTCAGATCGCCTTCGCAAAGCAGGGTCAAATCGGTGTCGTTAAATTTCAAGGCTTCCTGGAGGGCGCGATGGACGCAAGCCCCGTAGCCCTGCCGGTTTTCGTTGAAGACCAGGGCGCCGGCTTCGGCGGCGCGGGCCATCGTTTGGTCGCCGCTGTTGTTGCTGATGACGATGATCCGGTGCACCAGCGGATGCGCGGCAAAATCCCGCACGGCACCGCCGATGCTGCGCTCGTCGTTGTACGCGGTAAGGACCACGGTGAGCCGGCAATTCATGGGCGGATCGTAACGGATGGATTTGCAAGCCCGGCGGCGGCGGACTTCGCCGAGCAGGTCCCAGCAGATGAGGAGGGTGCCGCTCAGGAACGGGATGCCGCTGTACCAGACAATGGCATCGTTGGCTTGGCGCAGCCAGGCGGGGTTAAAGCACAGCCAGCGCACGGGGCCCAGCAAGACGCCAAAGACATAGGCCGCCAGCGCGACCGAAACGAGCAGAAAACCATAGAGTGCGCACCAAGTCGCGCGATTGGCGGGGCGAATTTCCGTGCGGGGCGGCTCTGTGGGCGCGGGCGCTACGGCCTGATGCTCGTCAACCATGGTGCGATGACATTAGGCCATGACCGCGGACCGTCAAGCCGAATTGGCTGCCGGCATTCCGACCCCAGGTTTGCCCCCGGGTGGCGTGACCGGGGCCCCCGCTTTATTCCGTGGTGCGAACCTAGCCGATGAACGCCGCATGCACGGACTTCACCGCCTGCTCGCCCTTGGCCAGGTCGATGACCACGGAGATCTTGATCTCGCTGGTCGAAATCATGTCGATGTTGATGCCTTCGTTGGCCAGGGTCTCGAACAGCTTGGCCGCCACGCCGGTGTGTGATTTCATGCCCACGCCCACGATGGAAAGTTTGCCGATCTTCTCGCGGGTGATGGCGTCGCGATAGCCCACGTTTTGTTTGAGGCCGGCGATGACTTTTTGCGCCTTGAGCAAATCGGGCTTGTCGATGGTGAAGGAGATGTCGGTGGCGGGGGAGCCGGTGCCGTGGCTGATGTTTTGAATGATCATGTCCACGTTCACGGTCGCCTCGCCCAGCGCCTTGAAAATCCGCGCGGCCACACCGGGCTTGTCCGGCACGCCAATGATGGTGACTTTCGCCTGGTTCTTATCGAGGGCGACGCCGCGCACGACCACGCCTTCCATATTTTTGGTTTCTTCTTTCACAATGGTACCTGGGTTTTCATTGAGGCTGGAGCGGACCTCAAACACGACTCCAAATTTTTTCGCGAATTCGACGGACCGGCTTTGCATGACCTTGGCGCCGAGGCCGGCGAGTTCAAGCATCTCGTCGTAGGAAATTTCCTGCAACTTCTTGGCCTCGGGCACAATGCGGGGATCGGTGGTGTACACACCGTCGACATCCGTGTAAATCTGGCACAGATCGGCCTTGAGGGCCGCCGCGAGGGCGATGGCGGTCAAGTCCGAGCCGCCCCGGCCGAGCGTGGTGATCTGCCCATCGCTGGTCTCGCCTTGGAAGCCGGCGACGATCACCACGTTGCCGACCTTCAGTTTCTCCCGGACCTGGC
Source organism: uncultured Bifidobacteriaceae bacterium (assembly GCA_964437865.1). GTDB lineage: Bacteria > Verrucomicrobiota > Verrucomicrobiia > Limisphaerales > UBA11358 > UBA11358. The sequence continues at coordinate 24,419 of CAYTJG010000051.1, forward strand.
GGGGGGTGATGTTGTTGATTTTGGCTTTGGTATGGACACCATCGGTAACGATGCCCGCCTGGGCACCGGTCATTGAAATGGCGGGTATGCCGAGGGTTTGCAAGGCGATGGCCGTCAAGGCGATGGTTTGCTGCTCGCCGGTGGCCAGCAACATATCCATCTCGCGCTCGCTGGGCAGGGGCGCCAGGTCCTTGGCCAGTTTGATGAGGCCGTCGGTGACGCCGCTCATGGCGGAGACGACCACGACCACTTGGTCGCCTTTGGCGCGATATTGGGCCACACGCGCGGCGACGTTTTTGATGCGGTCGGTGTTGGCCACCGAGGTGCCGCCATATTTTTGAACAATCAGTGCCATACTAAATGCTGAAATCCGTACCGGACGTGTCCAGTAAATGGTCAAATCGGAATTTCAAGGATAGTCAGAACCGGGGCACTTGGAAAGATGGAAGTGCGGGCCGGGCAATTTCCATGATTGCCAAGCGCGCGAAAAATCCGCTAAATGAGGGCACATGCCAACCGTCGCCGAACAACTTCGTGGCGCCCGCGAAGCCCGCCAGCTCTCCATTGAGCAAGTGGCGGAATTAACCAAGATCCGCACGGACCGGGTGCGCGCGCTGGAGGCGGGGCAATTCGATGCTTTTTCCGCAACCGTCTACATTCGCGGCTCGGTCAAGAACTACGCCCGGCTGCTCAAACTGGATGAAGCCATGCTCCTGGCCGCGCTGGACGCGGAATTGAAGTCCACGACGAAATTCAGCGAGCCCCCGCCATTGGTGGAGACCAAGAAGACGTTGGTGGACACCCTGCTCCTGCTGCTCGCCAAATTGAACTTGAAAATTGGCTTTGTGGGCATCGCTTTGATGGCGGTGGTGGTTTTGGCCGCGCTGGGCTTTGGCCTGTGGCGGCACCAGCAGAAGAACGACCCCAGCAAGACGTTGCCCCCCGCGGTGTATCAACCTGGCAATGCTGGGGATACGCTGCCGCTGCCGAAGAAATAACGGGGCTCGCTTTCTGGAATCAGAAATCCCGGCTTACATGTCTTCCAAATAGAGCTGCCGATTGCGCCAGAGGTAAATGCCGCCGGAGATAGCGGTGAGCGCCACTGTGACCCAGAGCATGATGTCGGCAAAGGTCGGAATCCAGGGGGAAAAAAGGTGCTTGATCACGGGCGGCCATTCTTCGGAGGCATCCACCACCAACAGCGCGATCAGCGCAACAATCTGGGAGATGGTCTTGTGCTTGCCCCAGCGTTCCGCCGCCAGCACGATGTTTTTCGAGGCCGCCAGCAGGCGCAGACCAGTGATGACCAGCTCGCGCGCGACGATGACCACCACCATCCATGCCCCCACGGTGACCGGCGCATGGGGATTCATGTGCGTGCTTTCCACAAACGCGATAAACGCGGAGCAAGTCATGATCTTGTCCGCCAGCGGGTCCATGAGCACGCCGAAATTGGTGATCAATCCGCGGGATCGGGCGATGCGGCCATCCAGGGCGTCGGTGACCCCGGCGAGGCAGAAGAAAAAGAGGGCCAGCGTGTTGTTGTAGGGGAAGCTCGAGAACATCGCCCACAGAAAAACCACCGTCAGTCCAAACCGGGAGGCGGTGAGTTTATTGGGGAGATTCATCGAATGGCTGGCGGGCGAATCAGGGAACTGCCGGGTTGACGGGGAGGCCGTCAACCCAGGCAGCCATGAAGTGGGTCACCGCCGGTTACGCGCCGTATTTATCAAACATCTTGGCGTTGGCCTGCATGAGGCGGATGAGGAACTTGGCCGGGAAGATGCCCAGCGAAC
>CAYTJG010000052.1:0-26213 GCA_964437865.1 uncultured Bifidobacteriaceae bacterium
GTTGGCTTGCGCGCGTTGGTTGGCCGGCGCGGCGCGCATCCGCCTTCGCAAGGCTACGGCGCGACAAGCGGAGAGACGCGCCCTGCCTGCGCTGGTATAAATACGAGTCAGACGTACCACCAATCCCCAACTTCCACTATATGGACTGGGCGTTTTGGGGAGGCGACCAGAATTTTGAGGCGCTCCGGGGAGGATGGCCGGGCGGCTTCGTCCTTGAAAAGGAGCTGATCAGCCGTTAAAATGAGGCACCTGATGAAAGCGATTCTGGCTCTCGAAGACGGTTCGGTATTCCACGGCGAAGGCTTTGGTGCAAAGGCTTCGGCCTGTGGCGAAGTTTGTTTCAACACGTCCATGACGGGCTATCAGGAGATTTTGACGGACCCATCGTACAAGGGGCAGATTGTGACGATGACCTATCCGTTGATCGGCAATTACGGGGTGAATACGCAGGATGTGGAGTCGTGGCGGCCGCATGCGTCGGGCTTCGTGATTCGCGAGTTGTCGCCGGTGGTGAGCAACTGGCGGGCGGAACTTTCGTTGGAGAAGTATTTGGAACAGAACGGCATTCCCGGCATTCAGGGCGTGGATACCCGGGCGCTCACCAAGAAGCTGCGCGTGCGCGGCGCCATGAATGGTTTTATTTCCACCGAGAAAATCTCCGTGGCCGAGGCCGTGCGACGCGCCAAGGAATTCGTCTTTGTGGGCGTGGACTACGTGAGGGAAGTCACCCACAAGCAGGCCTTTCAATGGGAGGAGACCGAGCACCCGAGCGGGGCCTTTGACCTGGTGCGCGGCGTGGCCACGGCGGATGCCCGCAATGTGCGCAAGCCCCTGCCGGCGGCCGATATTCCCATCGTGGCGTTTGACTACGGGATGAAATACAACATTTTGCGCCGATTGCGGCAGCATGGCTTCGCCACGCAGGTGTTGCCGGCCACGGCCAGCGCGGCGGAGGCGCTCAAGCACAAGCCCGCCGGCATCTTCCTCTCCAACGGTCCGGGCGATCCCTCCGCCCTGGATTACATCGTGCGCGAAGTGCGGACGCTGCTGGATAGCGGTGTGCCGATCTTTGGGATTTGTCTCGGGCACCAGATTCTCGGGCAGGCCCTGGGCGGCCGGACCTTCAAACTCAAGTTTGGCCATCGCGGCGGGAACCAGCCGGTGAAAGATCTGGAAACCGGGCGCGTGGAAATCACGTCACAGAACCACGGTTTTGCCGTGGACGCGGCGTCGTTGCCGACGGAGGTGGCGGTGCATCGCATCAATTTGAACGATCAAACCGTGGAAGGATTGCGGCACAAGAAAAAACCGGTGTTTTGCGTGCAGTATCACCCGGAAGCGTCACCCGGGCCGCACGACAGCACACCGCTGTTCGCCGAATTTCGGAAATTAATTGAGAAACGTGGCTGACAAAATCCTGACTCGCGCGGATTTGCGTTTGACTTGATCGCGGCCACCCTCATAATCGCGTCATAACATTTCTATGTCCAAACTCGTTATCCTGAATCAGGGCATGACCGGCAGGACGTTCGATCTGACCTCCGAGCGATCAACCGTCGGCCGTGTGGAGGATAATAGCTTTCAAATCTCGGACGGCTCGGTATCCAGTCATCACGCCGAAATCCTTTTGCGTGGCAATGACATTGTGGTGAGGGACCTGGGTTCCACCAACGGCACCTTCATCAACAACGAGAAGATAACGGAGATGGCGCTCAAGCCCGGTCAGACGCTGAAGTTTGGCCAGGTGGAACTGAAGATTGACGATGGCAAGCCCGTGACCGCGCCACCGCCATCCGCCCCGGCGGGTGCCGCCACACCCGCGCCGCCCCACACGCCCGCGCCTTCCAAGCGCACCGCCGACGGTACCATGGTCATGCCCCGTGGTGTCAGCCTCGAGCAACTTGAACAGGGCGGTACCCGCGGCACGACCTTCGATACCAAGGGCGCAGGCTTTTCCAAGAAGACCAACAAGATCAACACCTACTTCATCATCGGCGGTATCGTGGTGTGCGTGGTCATCGTGGTTTTGATTCTGGTCGCGATCAAAGCGGCCGGGCATCAGTAAGAGCAAATCCTCGCGGTCATGAAACCGCGGCTCGTTCCCCGTTCCGAAGCGGCGCTCCGGCTGTTTGATGCGGCATGAAGAACGAGACGAAGCACCTCGAGTTGATCGACCACCTGCGCGGCGTGGCCATTCTGGCCGTGCTCGTCCTGCACACGCTCGGCATGGCGTTTGGCTACGATGCGCTCCCGTGGAAAGGGTGGTGGCGGGATTTTTCGGGACAGACCTCGTTTCTCTATTTCCTGCCGCTGGGGATGATTTCGCAGGCGGGCGTGGCCATTTTCTTTGCGGTTAGCGGCTTCTGTATTCACCTCAGTTTTGAGACCCAGGGGAAGCGGTGGGACGGTTTTTTTGTCCGGCGATTTTTCCGGATCTACCCGCCGTATTTTTTGGCGTTGCTGTTTTCGGTGGTCCTCCTGGTGATCAGTCCCGGCGTGGATTTTTTCAGCCGGGATTTCTGGCGGCAAGGCCTGAGCCATTTGCTTTTGGTTCATAATCTGGATCCGGCCACCAATTTCGGCGTCAATGCGGCGCTGTGGAGCCTGGCGGTGGAGGCGCAGTTGTATTTGCTCTATCCGCTGTTGCTGTGGCTGGTCGGGCGATCGCGGTGGACCGGGGCGTTGGGACTGCTGGCCGTGGGGGAAATCCTTATCCGCGGCTTGGCCGGGGTCTCGCAGACGGTGGGGGCTCCCAACCTCTTCGTCGCCCAGCTCTCGACGTTTTTGGCCGACTCCCCCCTGGGCTATTGGTTTAGTTGGGCCATCGGTGCGGCGATTGCGGACGCATGGTTGCGGCAGAAGCCGCTGCCGTTTGCCAACGCCTCGCCTTTGTTTTGGCTGGGCTTGGCGTGCGGGTGCCACTTCGTCCGGCCGTTGCAGGTTTTTCAATTCATGCTGTTCGCGGTCGCGGCTGCGGTGGTCATGGCGCGAGGCTTGAGTGGCAAGATCCGCCCATTAAAATGGCCGCCTGGCGGGCTGGGCGTCTTGCGGAAGATCGGCTTGTGGAGCTACAGCATTTATCTGCTGCACCAGCCGCTGCTCCACGTGTATTCCCATGTCATCGTGTGGGCCGTGCCCGCGGAACGGCGCCCGGCGCCGATCGCGTTTGGGCTGCTGCTGGTGACCTGGCTGGTGATCATTGCCTTGTGTGCGCTGTGGTACGAATTGATCGAACGGCCGGGGATTGCCCTGGGCAAACGTATCATCTTGGCCGGAGTCCGGCCTGAACCCGAGTCGGCCGAGACGCCTGTTCTGCCATCGGCGGCCGGGAGTGGGCGGCGCCGGCCGGCGGCGGTCACCGGCTTGATGTTCGTCTTGCTGGGCGCCTTGCTGGCGGCGAGTTTGTTCATCAGTTACGAATTTTCCGTGCGGGCGGCCCTGCGACGGGGCGAACGGGCCTGGGTGCTGGCCACCAGCGCCGAGTCCGCGCGGCGGAACGGCGCGCGGGCCGTCCAGTTGGCCGAGGACGCCTGCTTGCAAACGCAGTATCGGCAACCGGGCCTGATTGCCACGCTCGCGGCGGCGTATGCGGAAGCCGGGCGGTTTGATGAAGCCATTGGCGCGGCCCAGACGGCCGGCAAGATGGCCGCCCAAGCCGGCGATGAGACGTTGCGGCAACGGTGCGATACCATGCTGGCGGCCTTCTGGCGCCACGAGCCCTATCGGGAATCGCCCGCCGCGGCACCTTGAGGTCGACGCGGCGGTTGGCGGTTTGGCTAATTTCCAATTTTGACACCGCCGTAATGCTGTTTATTATCCTGCCATCATGCGTCTCGTTGAAGTTCCATTAGGCAATCGCAGCTACACCATCAAGGTGGGCGTCGGTCTACTCCCACGGTTGGGCGCGGAATGCGCCGCCCTCAAGCTGGGGCACCGCTGCGCCGTGATTACCGATGCCCGGGTGGGGAAACATTTCGCCGCCGCCGTCTTGAAATCGCTGGCCGGCTCGGGTTTTGAACCGGTGTTGGTGACCGTGCCGGCGGGTGAAAAATCCAAGCGGGTGGCCATGGTGGAGTATTGCTACGACCAGTTGGCGGGGCACCGGCTCGAGCGTAAATCGTTTATTGTGGCCCTGGGCGGCGGCGTGGTGGGCGATCTCGCCGGCTTCACGGCGGCCACCTACTTGCGCGGCATTCCGTTTGTGCAGGTGCCCACCACCTTGCTGGCGCAGGTGGACAGCTCGGTGGGCGGCAAAACGGGCGTGAATCTCAAGGCGGGCAAGAATCTCGTGGGCGCGTTTTACCAACCGCGCCTGGTATTGAGTGATTTGGATACCTTGCAGACACTGCCCAAGCGGGAATTTGTCTCCGGCCTGGGGGAAGTCATCAAGTACGGCATCATTTACGATCCCATTCTGTTTGCGCAACTGGAGCGCAACCTGCCGCGGCTTTTGGAACGCGATCCCGCCACGCTCGGCGCGGTGGTGGCGCGGTGCTGTGAGATCAAGGCCGAGGTCGTGGGCCAGGATGAAACGGACAGCGGCCTGCGGGCCATCCTGAATTTCGGCCATACCATCGGCCACGCCATTGAGAACAGCTCCGGCTATGGCAAATATCTGCACGGCGAGGCCATCTCCATCGGTCAGGTGGCGGCGGCCCGGTTATCGCACGAGGTGCTCGGTCTGCCTTCGGGCGACGTGGTGCGCATCGAGAAGCTGCTGGCCAAGGCTGGTCTGCCCGTACGCTGCAAACTGGATGCCGCCCGGCGCCGCAAACTGACGGCGGCCATGCGGCTGGATAAAAAGGTCAGCGGCGGCGAGGTCAAGTTCGTGCTGGCCGAGCGGTTGGGCCGGGTCAAGTTCGACTGCAAGGTGCCGGCCGCACTGATCGACCGGGTGTTGTCCGCCTGATCCTCGGAGAGTGTCCGTCGGGAGCGGGGTCATTTTCAACCCATGCCCCAGCATTAAAAGAAGTCAGAGCGGCGTCCTATCGCAAGATTCTCCGCTTAATCCTGCCTTAATTGGTCTTGGTGTATTGTCCGGCCGTGAACGTGAAACGGTTTGCAGTACCCATTTCGTTCGTTGAGTCGGCGCCGCTTCGGATCCCCGTAAGATCCAATCTCCCGGTACCGGAACGCGCCCGCGTGCTGCTCCGCTGGTGGTTGCGGCGGCGCCTGGCCGAACTCCGGTGGCAAACCACGATACCTGCAGTCAATGCCTCATAACTAACTCCTGCAATTATGAAATTGGATCTGAAATCCCCCATGCGAGCGGCTCAACGACTGACCAGAATTCACTCTGCCGTATTCGTTGGCCTTTTAATGCTGGCGCTCGCGTCGCCGGCCAATGCCTGGATCAATGCGGTTTACACGCTCAATGGCGGCAGCGCGGATCTGACCAATCAGACGTACAACGCCACGGGTGTGAATGAGTCCGCCATTTATGTCCTGAATGGCGGCAAATTGGTGGACGTGGATCCCACGATCACGACCGACGGCAGCACGACCAACAGCGATGACAGCAGTTTCTATGGGCTCAATGCCGGCGTGCTTTGCAGTACGAATAGTACGCTGGTCATCAACGGCGGCTCGGTCACCACCACCGGCACCGGCGCCAATGGCGTGTTTGCCACCGGTACCGGCGCCATTATCACCTTGTCCCATGTGACCGTTAATTGTTCCGGGCAATTGGGACATGGTGTTGACGCCACCATGGGCGGCACCGTCAATGTGACGAATTGCACGATTGCCACGCAACAGGCCAACGGTTCGGTGTTGGCCACGGATCGCGGCGGCGGCTACCTCAATGTCTGGGGCGGCACTTACAGCGCGGCGGGCACGGATTCGGCGGGCGTATATTCCACTGGCACCATCATGGTCAACAGCGCCCACGTGTATTCCACCGGCGGCGAAGCCGTGGTCATCGAGGGCGCCAACGCGGCCCTCCTGACCAACTGCACCATCTCCGGAGTCAAGGGCACGCGCGACCGGGGCGTCTTCATCTACCAAAGCATGTCCGGAGACTCCATGGGTTATCTGGGTGCTCTGACCATGGTGGGCGGTTCATACACCTGGCCGTCCACCACCGGACCGGCGTTCTATTTCACCAATACTCGCGGCACCGTTTATCTCCGCGACGTCCTCATTACCAATGCCTCCGGCATGCTCATCGAATGCACCACGAACCAGTGGGGTACCGCCGGCCAGAATGGCGGCACCGCCAATTTTACGGCCGACCATGAAACGCTCACTGGCAGTGTGATTTCGGATGGTTACAGCACGAACTATCTCACATTGACCAACGGCACCACGCTCACCGGTTCTGTAACTTCAGCCCAGAGCTTGACGATCTATACCAATTGTATTTGGAACACCGTGTCCAACTCGGTGGTCAAGTCCACGCTGACAAATGCCGGCACGATCAATCTTACGGGCGTGCTCACCTGTCCGAATGTGCTGCTGACTGCAGTTGGCACCTTCGGCGGCAGCGGCACGCTATCCGGCAACCTGACGGTGGATGCCGGCGCCACGCTGGGGTTGAATCCCGCCACGAATTTTGTGGTCGGCGGCAAGGTGGTGTTTGGCGGCGCCGTGACGGTGCAGCCGTCCACGACGAATATCGCGGCCGGCACCTATCGGTTGCTCACCTACAGCAACAGCCTTTCCGGCTCGCCCGTGTTCACTTATGTGGCGCCCACTGGCAGCGGGCAGACCGCGGTTTTCAACACCGCCACCTCCGGGGTGGTCTACGTGACCATTTCCGTGGCGGCGACCACGCCGACCGCGCCGGCGGAGCTGACCGCCACGGCGGGTGATGCGCAGGTGGCGCTGCAATGGGATGCCGTGGCCAACGCCGCCAGCTATTATGTGAAATATTCGCTGGTCAGTGGCGGCAATTACACGACTCTGGCCAACAACGCGACGACCCATTATGCCAGCACCGGTCTCGCCAACGGCACCCTTTTTTATTTTGTGGTGACGGCCACGAACAGTGCCGGCGAAAGTGCCAATTCCACCGAAGTCAGTGCGCGGCCCGTTTCCTCGGTGACCACGAATCTCTCGCTCGTGGCCAGCGACAGCGGGTTGAGCCTCTCCTGGCCGGCGGACCATACCGGCTGGATTCTGCAGACCCAGACGAATTCCCTGGAGACCGGGCTGGGCACGAACTGGGTGGAGGTGGCGGATTCCACCGGGACGAACCAGACGACCATTTCACCCGACCCAGGCAACGGTGGTGTCTTCTTCCGCTTGGTGCATCCGTGAAGGCATCTGGCCAACCTTTACAGTTGGCATTCGCGGCCAGCAGAATAAAATATCCCCGGGGCCTGACGCCGTTGGAATAGCCTTGCTCAGGCCCCGGCTTGGTTTTTAGAAAGGCAAAGCCCAGTGGGGGCGGGCAGCCGTCGCCGCGGTCGGCGTGGGTGTCCGCAACCGGCGGGCGTTTGCGCGAGCCAAGCACCGGCCCGGGCTTTCCGCGAGGCCGCGCTCCCATTCGGCGGGCCAGCGGACGGTCTGCCAGCGTGCGATCGGCGTTCTGATCATGCAATTTTTTCTCGAACAATTTGGTGTCAGTGTTGCCGCCATCACCGGGGTGCTGGCGGCGCGCGGCAAGCAGGTGGATTTGTTTGGCGTGCTGGTGCTGGCGTTCGTCACGGCCCTGGGCGGCGGTACCGTGCGCGATGTGCTGCTGGGCGCGTATCCGATTTTTTGGATCGCGGACCAGAGCTATCTCCTCAATGCCGCCGTGACCGCGGTGGTGGTTTTCTACCTGGTGCGCTTTCGCGAGCTGCCCACCACGGTGTTGCTGGTGGCCGACGCGTTTGCCCTGGCCCTGTTCACGATGTTGGGCGCGCGCAAAGGGGTGGCGTTGGCGGTGCCTTCGTTCATCTCCGTGATGATGGGCGTGACGACCGGTGTGGCTGGCGGCATGCTGCGCGATCTGCTGATTGGCGAAATCCCGCTGGTTTTCCGCCGGGAAACTTTTCTTTACGCCACGGCGGCATTTGGCGGCGCACTCTGTTTTGTGCTCCTGCACCAATATGGGGACAATGCGTCGCTGAATGCGATCATTTCAACCTTGGTCACGCTGTTGCTGCGGTTGGCGGGCATCAAGTGGCGCATCCGCCTGCCGATGTTCCGGCCCAAAATGGCACTGCCAGCAAACCAAGAGCAGGGCTGACCGTTAGGGAGAGTCATTCCTTCACCGGAATTTTTCTTCGAGGGAATACTGCGATGGGCCGGCCGGGCCAGCCGGGCGCGAGATTTCAACGATTCGAAATTGGCCGAGGTTACACGCGGGGACTTGGAGACCTCGGGGGCACCTGCTATGCTCGTCGGCAGCCGAAACGCCAACGAAATGCAGCTCAAAATAATTCTTCAAAACCGCTGGGTGCTCCTGTTGGTGATTGTGTTTGGACTGGCAATTCGGATGGTCGCCGCCACGCTTGGGGATACCTTCGACATGCACTCCTGGTTCATCGTGGCGGACATCGCCCAGCACGGTGGCAATGTGTATGCGGAAACCGCGCGCTATAATTACGGTCCCATTTGGTTCTGGATGGTGCATGGATTGGATCTGCTTTCCGGCCACCATCGTGAGGTGCTGCGCTACGTGGTGGCGGGCTGGTTGAGTCTGGTTGATTTGGGTATTTTCTTTTTTGTCATGCGGTTTGCCGGGCGCCTGCCGGCCTTCCTCTTTTTCCTGAACCCCATCTCGATCCTCATCACCGGTTACAGCAGTCAGTTCGAGAATGTGGCCCTGCTATTGGGGCTTTGGTCCGTGCAGTTGCTCAATGATGATTTTGGGGAGCGCCTCACCCGGAGAAAACTTGCCGGTTTGCTGGTGCTTGGCCTTTCCATTGCCACCAAACATATTCTCTTCGCCTTTCCCGTCTGGCTGGCCGTCAAGCAGAAGGGCTGGTGGCAAAAAATCGTGGTCCTGGCGGTGCCGACGGCGTGCTTCCTCGTGGGCTTTGTCCCGTACTGGGCGGGAGGCCGGCAGGGCATTCTGGACAACGTGTTTTTCTATCATTCCAACCTGACGAATTTCTTCTACCAGTTTTTCGTGCCCGGGCTGGTGCAGCTTTTTGTGGGCAGCGAGCCCCTGTGGTTTGGACTGCTGATCGTCTTTGCGTTCGTGTGCCGGACCAGGAATGCGTTTGAATCGCTGCTCATTTATACCGGGGTGCTGGTGGCGTTTTCGCCGGCGACCAGCAATGAGTATCTGGCCATCCCGGTGGCGTTGGCGGCGGTTTTTTGGAGCACGCCATTTGCCGTCTACACGCTCATCACCACTTACCATCTCTGTGTGGACGTGAACGGTCCCCACTTGCTCGGGCGGGGTTGTTATTACGACCTGGCCATCGACGCTTTGTGTTTGTCGCTGTTCTGGCTGTTCTGGCGGAAGCAATTCCTGCAGCTCTTCCAGTCGGCCGTGCGGGAAGTGGAAATTCAGCTTGGCCGGCACAAGTGATCGCCAAGGGGACGTTCCCGGCGGTTGCGCAACACCAGGGGCTGATGGGGCGTCGCGGGCGGGTCAGTCGTTGGCGCTGGTCCAGCCGCTGCCGAGGGCCTTGATGAGGTTGACGCAGGCGGTCAGCCGGGCGCCCTGGAGTTGCACGGCATTGCGCTCCTCGTTCAGGGCCGCCGTTTGGGCGGTGGCCACATCGAGATAGGTGATGAGGCCGGCACGATAACGGTTATCCGCGATCTGCAGCGCATGTTGGGCGGCGGTCACGGCCTGATTTTCGGCGGTCCATTCGTCGGCCAGCCATTGCTGGGCGGCGAGCGAATCTGCCACCTCGCCGAACGCTCCGAGCACGGTCTGCCGGTAATCGGCCAAGGTCTCCGTATAGGCGGCGCGGCTGCGTGCCAGGTTGGCCGTGTTCAAGCCGCCCGTGAACAGGGGCAACTCAATATCCGGGCCCACGGACCAAAAACGACTCGACCCGGCGAACAACGAACTGGCGCTGATGGATTGCAGGCCGGCGGCGCCGTTTAATTTTATGGCCGGGAAAAAGGCCGCCTTGGCCACGCCCACATCCGCATTGGCGGCGGCCATGCGGCGCTCGGCGGCGGCCACGTCCGGTCGGTGTTCCAGGAGTTGTGCCGGCAGGCCGGTGGGAATTTCGGGAATGGTGGCCGTGCGCTGCTGGTTGGTGGCGGCGCTGAAGCCAATCGGCGATTCGCCGCACAGGATGGCCAGCGCGTGTTCGGTTTGTGCCCGGTGCAGTTTGATCTCGGGCAGTTGCACTTCGGCGCTGTGCAATTGCGTGGCCGCCTGCGCCACGTCCAGATCGGACACGATGCCGCCGCGCCGGCGGTTCTGGGTGAGTTCCAGTGAACGGCGGTAGGTCTCGATGGTGTTGGTGATGAGCGAGTATTCGTCATCCAGCGTTTGCAGGGAGAAATAGTCGGCGGCCACTTCGGCCGCCACCTCGAGCCGGGCGGATTCCAGGTCGTCGGTGGAGGCGGCAAAGCGCTCATGCGCGGCCTCGGAAAGGCGGCGGACGCGGCCCCAGAGGTCGAGTTCCCAGCCGAGGTAGATGGGGGCGGTGAAAGTATTATAGGTGTGCTCGGCGCCGGCGGGTTTGCCCAACTGTGGCTCGTTGACGCTGGTGCGCTGGCGCGTGATATCGCCGCCGGAGGTGCCGCCGGCGTTGAGCTGGGGATAATACTCCGCGCGGGTGGCGGCGGCCAATTGGCGCGCCTGTTCGAGGCGGGCGACGGCGGCCACCAGGTTTTGATTGTTGGTGCAGGCCAGGATTTCGAGCCGGCCCAGATCGGCGTCGCTGAAGATCTGCCACCAATCGCCGCGGGGCCGGCCGGCGGCCGGCTCGGCCACTTTCCAGACAATGGCGTTGGTGCCGCCGGTGGTGAACGATTTCGGGGTGGCCTGACTGGGCAGGGGCGCCGGGCGATGGTAGTCCGGCCCCACCGCACAACCCGCCAGCATGAGCAAACCCGCGCCGGCGATGAACAGAAGTTGCTTCATTGGAAAACGTTGGTTTGCGTGGTGGCCAGGCGCACGGGCATGCCTTCGGTGATTCCGTCCGGCGGGTTCAGGATCACGCGGTCCGTGGGGGCCAGGCCGCTGACCACTTCGACGATGGCGCCGAAATCGCGTCCGAGCTTGAGGGAGCGGAGTTGCACCCGGTTATCCGCCCCAAGGACGGCCGCCTGCATGCCTTGGGCGCGGAAGATGAGCGCATTATCGGAAATGTCCAGGACGTTGGTGTCGGCCCCTTCATGGAAGCGCACCTGGGCATAGCTGCCGGCGAAGATTTCGCCGCGTGGATTGGGCACCTGCAGCTCCACCTGCAAGGTGCGTGAAGTGGGATCCTCGGCGCCGGAAGTCCGGGTGACGACGGCCTCGAATTCGCGGCCGGGCAGCTCCTGGAAGGTGACGGTGGCTTTTTGTCCCGGCGCGACGGCGTGGCTGAGCGATTGGGGCACGCGGGCATAGACGCGGAGCGGGTCGGTTTGCGCCAGACGGTACAGCTCGGCGCCGCTGCCGGCGGCGATGAGCTGGCCAATGTCCGTGTTGCGGGCGGTGACCACGCCGTCAAAGGGCGCCGTGACGCGGTCGAATTTTTTCAAATCCTCCGATCGTTGCAGGTCGGCGCGGGCGGCTTCCACGTTGGCCTGCTTGAGCACGTAGTCGGATTTTTTCTCCTCGGTCTCCTGTTCGCTCACGCTGGCGGTCTTGAGCAATTCGACCCAGCGATCGGCGGTGATTTTGGCCAGGTCGCGCGCGGCGATGGCCTGGTCCAGTTCGGCGCGGAGTTGCGCGAGTTGTTCATCCAATTCCGGCGTGTCGATTTCGGCGAGGGCCTGGTTGTTGGTGACATGGTCGCCGATGTCCACGAACCAGTTTTTGAGATAGCCGGAGGCGCGGGCATGAATGGCCGCCTCGACAAAGGGCTGAACATCGGCGGGCAGGGGCGTGCCAAAATCCGCCGTGGCGGGGCTGGGCTGGGTGACGTTGACGGTGGGGATGGCATCGGCGCGGGTCTCAGCCATCAGCTTCTGGCGGACGAACCAGCGGGGCACGAGGCCAGCCACCAAGCCGAGGGCAAAGAGCACAATGACGACTTGCAGGATCCGTCCCAGGCGGACGGGGGGTGCGGAAACGGGGGATGAGGTATTCATGATGATCTTAATGGGTTGCGGCCGGGACGTGTTTGCGGTGCAGAAAGCTGAACACGACCGGCACAAAGAACAGGGTGGCCACGGTGGCAAAAACGAGGCCGCCGATGACGGCCCGACCGAGGGGGGCGTTTTGTTCGCCGCCTTCGCCGAGGCCCAGGCTCATGGGCAGCATGCCGATGATCATGGCCAGGGCGGTCATGAGCACGGGGCGAATGCGGCCGACGCCGGCTTCCAGCGCGGCGGTGATGGGGTCGAGCCCCCGCTGCAAATTCTCGCGGGCAAAGGTGACCACCAGGACCGAGTTGGCGGTGGCGACGCCGATGCACATGATGGCGCCCATCAGCGCCGGCACGCTCAAGGTGGTTTGGGCGAGGAACAATCCCCACAGGACGCCTGCCAGCGCGCCCGGCAACGCCGTGATGATGATGAACGGATCCAGCCAGCTTTGGAAATTGACGACCAGCAGCAAGTAGATCAGCACGACGGCGCCGATCAGGCCGATGCCCAGGTTGATGTAGCTGGAGGCCATCGTTTCGGCCTGGCCGCGCATGTGAATGCTGGCGCCGCGGGGCAGGTCTTTCTTGACTTGGTCAATGAGCGGATTGATCTGTTTCAGCACCCCACCGAGATCGCGGCCATCCACACTGCCATAGAGGTCGATCACCGGCATGACATCGTAATGCGAGATGACGGGCGGCACGTTGACGCGGGAGATCGTGGCCAGGTTGGCCAAAATCTGCGCGGAAGTGTTGCCGCCGCCGTTGGCGCTGATGGGCATGGCGTTGAGCTGCTGCACGGAGTCCATGTCATATTCCGGCGCCCGGACATTGATGAGGTATTGGACGCCGATTTTGGAATCCAGCCAATAGGCCGGCTGCACCTGACTGCTGCCGCTCAGGGCCAACAGGACCGAGTTGGCCACGTTTTGCTCGGTCAGCCCGAGCTCGGCGGACTTGACGCGGTCCACGGAGATGCGGAATTGGGGCCAGTTATCCGGTTGTTGGACGTGCACATCCACGGTGCCGGGAAGCTTACGAATCTCGTCGGCCAGGCGGACGGCGATCGCGCGGGTGGCCACTTGGTCGCGGCCGACGATCTGGATGTCAAACGGCGCGGGCAGGCCGAAATTCAGCGTTTGGCTGACGATGTCGGCGGGCAGAAAATAGAACGTGGTGCCGGGAAAATCGTCGTTAAGCCGCTGGCGCAGCCGGTGCACATATTCCTGCGTGGGTGCGTGGCCGGGCTTGAGCGACACGAGGACATCGGCATCCGCCGGGCCGATCACGCCGCTGGTGTTGTAGCTCAGGTTGATGGAGGAATTGGGAATACCAATGTTCTCGAGCGTGCCACCGAGTTCGTCCCGGGGGATGGTTTGCCGGATCGTTTGGGCCACCTGGTCGGTCAGGCGGGCGGTTTCCTCGATGCGGGTGCCGGTCGAGGCGCGCAGGTGGAGCAGGAATTGTCCGGCGTCCACGTTGGGGAAAAAGTCCTGCCCGAGCACCATCGTCAACAAGGCCGACGCCGCGCAGAAGGTGAGGAAGGAGACGGCAAAAGGGCGGCGGTGCACGAAACAACTGGCCAGCAGGCTCCGGTAGCCGGCGCGGAACCGGTCAAAACCCGTCTCAAACGCCCGCTGAAACCGGGTGAAGGGCCGCAGCCAGAACGGCGCCTTGGTTTCGTCGGCCGGCTCGCCGTGCAATTGGACGTTGCGGTAGAACCACATGACGAGCGTGGGGACGAGTGTCCGGGAAATCACGTAACTGGCCAGCATGGCAAACACCACTGCTTCGGCCAGCGGCACGAACAGATAGCGCGCCACGCCGGTCAAGAAGAACATCGGCACAAATACGATGCAGATGCACAAGGTGGAGACGAAGGCCGGCAACGCAATTTCCTGGGAACCGATCAGGATGGCGTTGTCGAGCTTTTCGCCGGCGGCCATGTGCCGGTGAATGTTTTCGATGGCTACCGTGGCGTCATCCACCAGGATGCCCACCGCCAGCGCCAGGCCGCCCAGGGTCATGAGGTTGATGGTTTCACCCAGGGCGCTCAGGACGGCGATCGAGCACAAGACGGAGAGGGGAATGGAGAGGGCGATGATGAGCGTGCTGCGCCAGGAGCCCAGGAACAGGAGAATCATGAACGCCGTGAGCGCGGCGGCAATGATGCCCTCGCGCAGCACGCCGCTGATGGCCGCGCGCACAAATAACGACTGGTCGGCGAATTCCTGCACATGCAAATCCGACGAGACCGTGGACATGGCCCACGGCAGCGCCGCTTTAACGTTGCGCACGACATCCAGGGTGGAAGCGCTGCCGAGCTTCATCACGGTGAGCAACGCCGCCCGGATGCCGTCCTGGCGCACGGCGTTTTGCTGCGGAAGGTAGCCATCGTGCACGTGGGCCACGTCCGCCAGGTCGATGGTGGCACCGTTGACCACCTTGACGGGCAACAGGTTCAGATCATCAATCAACCGCGTGTTGACGTCCACGGCCACGTCATATTCGGTGGCGCCGATCTTGGCGGTGCCGCTGGGCAAAATGAGGTTTTGGGCGTTGATGGCATTGACAACATCCTGCGGCACGAGGTTTTTGGCCTTGAGCGCCGGCAGATCCAGGTCCACGGACACCACGCGATTCTTGCCACCGTATGGCCAGGGGATCAGGGAGCCCCGGGTGGTGGCCAGGCCCACGCGGACCTGGTTGGCGGTGAGGTCAAACAACTGTTGCTCCGAGAGCTTGGGGCTGCTGAAGCTGTATTGCAGGATCGGCACCGTGGAGGCGTTGTACTGGATGATCAACGGGGGCTGGATGCCGGGCGGCATCTGGCGCAGGGCCGTTTGCGAAGCGGCGGTGATCTGGGCCATGGCGGCATCCACCGACGCCCCGGGCTGCAGGAACACCTTGATGACATTGATGCCGTTATACGAAGTGGACTCCATGTGCTGGATGTTGCCGACGGTGACCGTCAGGATGCGCTCCTCGGTATAGGTGATGCGCTTTTCAAATTCGCTGGCATCCAGACCACCGTACTGCCAGATGACGCTGATCACCGGGATGTTGATGGCGGGGAAGATATCCGTGGGCGTGCGCAGCAGAATGAACGGCGTGACCAGCACCAGGAGCAGGGCGGCCACCACAAAAGTGTAGGGCCGGCGCAAAGCAAGTTGAACGATCCACATAATTTATCTATACAATTATTCTCCAGACATTCCGGGACAGCTTCCTTGATCCGACTTATTGAATGGCCCCAATCAGGGCGAAAATACCAGACTCCATATGCTGCAACACCTTCAAGTCATCATAAATCTTGGAGCGTAGCGACAGGCCGATGACGAACGAATGCGCCAACTCCGCCTTCACGCGCGCGTTGCCGGGCGTGGCCTGGCCGGCGCGCTGGGCGTCGTCGATGGCTCCGACCAGGAACTTGAGATGACGTTCAATCAAATCCTGCGAGATGCCGCGCACTTTGGCATCGCGCGTGGCCAGTTCGCCGCCCAGGCTCGTATACGGGCAGCCGCAGGCGTGGCCATACTGCTTGCGGCGTTCGCGCTGCACGCGGCAAAGATACTGGCACCAGAGCGATAACTGCCGCAGCGGCGGAACTTCCTTTGCAAAAATGTGCTTGTACTCGGACAGCTTCTCCTGCCAGTGCTCCTCGTAGGCGGCCACCACCAGGTCGGTCTTGGTCTTGAAAAAATAGTAAAAGCTGCCCTTGTTCACCCGGGCGCGCCGGCAAATCTGCTCCACGCTCACCGTGCCGTAGCTGTTCTCGTAGATGAGATCAAACGCCACGGCCAGGAGCTTCTCGCGCGCATCACTGGTTCGGCCCATAATTATTCAAGACTGCCGTGGCTGGGCGTACGATGCCTGGCCCCGGCAAGCACAGGAAGCTAATCGAAGTTATATGACCAGTCAACTATTTTGTGCGCCGGTCAACGGGGCGGCGGGTTTGGTGGGGGGCGCAACTCAGCGGCGGCGCAGGCGCGGGAAGATGAAGCCCGTCTGCCGGCGGTAGGCCTCGTACGAGGGACTGCTGGCGGCCAGGCGCAGTTCCTCCAGCCGGGCCCGGTACAGCAGCAGGCCGATGTGCAGCGGCACCAGGATGAAATGGGCGACGGTAAAATTGGCCAGCGCAAAGCCCGTCAGCAAGACGGCATAGCCGGCATACATGGGATGGCGTACCCACTTGTAGGCGCCTTCCAGCACCACCTGACGCACCTCCACCAACACGCCAAACGAGCGGCCCAGGTGGACCGCCGCCCACATGGCAATCCACAGACCGCCCAGGGTCATTACCAGGCTGGCGGACGCGCAGGCGCTTTGCCAGCCCGCGGGACAGAGGTTTTGCCGGCACCACGCAGGCAACCAGGGAATCACGTTGTAGGCCAGATAAAAGAACGTGGTGGCCAGGGGCAGCAGGACGTCACTGAACCGCTCGGGCAGGGCGGTGACGCGGCGGCCCAGCAGGAGGAGGAGACCCCAATAAACGTACAGTTGGATCCAGATCACCTGGCGGATGACGGTGGTGAAGGGGGCGGCCTGGATGGCGGCGCGGTCGGAGCCGGTGGCATGGAGCAGCCGGTGCAGGTAATAGGCCGCCAGGCACAGGAAAATGATCGAAACCACATAGCGTTCGCCGTAAACGGCGACCGCAGCCGCGCGCCGGCCCCGGGAGGTCCGCTGAGTCATTCGGTTGGATGGGCGATTACCACGGCCCCATGGAATCGGTTCCGTCCGGGCAAGTCAATGGTGGAAATCCATCCGGTGAGGCGGAAGCGTTGTTTCCGCTTTTTTTTTCGGGCACATGGTGTAGTTTGCTGCCTAGATTTATGGTTTTGGTCTTGGACAATTACGATTCGTTTACCTACAACCTGGTGCAATATCTGGGTGAGATGGGGGTGGACCTGCAAGTGCGGCGAAACGACGAAGTGACGCTGGAACAGATCCGGGCGCTGAAGCCGGAGCGGATTCTGGTTTCGCCCGGACCGTGCTCACCGCGCGAAGCGGGGCTCTCGAACGACGTGATCCGCACGTTTGCCGAGGAAGGCGTGCCGGTGTTCGGCGTTTGCCTGGGGCACCAATGCATCGGCCACGCCTTTGGGGGCGAGGTGGTGGTGAACTACCGGATGATGCACGGCAAGACCTCGCCGATCAAACACAACGGCAAGGATTTGTTTGTGGGCATGCCCAATCCGTTCCTGGCCACGCGGTATCATTCCCTGGTCATCCAGCGGGCGACGTTGCCGGCGGTGCTGGAAATCACCGCCGAGACGGAGGAGGGTGAGATCATGGGGGTGCGGCACAAGACGCTGCCGATCTGGGGCGTGCAGTTCCATCCGGAGAGCATCCTCACCGAGCACGGCCGGACCATTCTGCAGAATTTTTTGAAGTTGAATTAATCATGCAAGTGTTTTTGCTTAAATCGAAAATTCATCGCGCGACGGTCACCGGCGGCGATTTGAAATATGAAGGCAGCCTGACGATTTCGGGCGATCTCATGGACGAATGCGGCCTGCAGGAGTATGAGAAAATCCTGTGCGGCAACATGGCGAACGGCGAGCGTTTTGAGACCTATGCCATCCGCGGCCCGAAGGGCGCCGGGGAGATCATCATGAACGGCGCCGTGGCCCACTTGGGGAAGAAGGGCGACGTGCTGACGATCATGAATTTTGCCACCTTCAGCAAGAAAGCCGCCAAAAAATGGGCGCCCAAGGTGATTGTTTTGGGCAAGGGCAACAAGATCATTGATCGGCGCGGAATTTGATTCGGGAGCAAAGAAAACGCGCCGGCTCCCGCCGGCGCGTTTTTGACATTTAGACGGGCTGCATCAATAGTGGACGGCGTTCCAGTTCACCACGTTCCAGAAGGCCTTCAAATAGTCGGCGCGCTTGTTCTGGTATTTCAGGTAGTAGGCGTGCTCCCAAACATCGCAGGCGATCACCGGGGTGCCTTCGCAGCCGGCCACCGCCTTGCCCATGAGCGGAGAGTCCTGATTGGCGGTGGAGACAATCTCCAGTTTGCCCTGGTGGGTTACCAGCCAGACCCAGCCGCTGCCGAAGCGCCCCACGCCGGCCGCCTCGAACTTGGCCTTGAAATCATCGAAACTGCCAAAGGTGGCCTTGATATCGTCGGCCAGCTTGCCGGTCGGCGCGCCACCCGCATGGGGCCCCAGGATCTTCCACCAGAAGGAGTGATTCCAGTGGCCGCCGCCATTGTTGCGCACGGGGCCGCGGACGGCGTCTGGGACGGAGCCCAGGTCCTTGATCAATTGTTCCAGCGATTTGGCTTCCAGCGCGGAATTGCCGGCAATGGCCTTGTTGAGGTTGTCGACGTAGGCCTTGTGATGCCGGTCATGGTGAATCTCCATGGTGAGGGCATCAAAGTAGGGTTCAAGGGCTGCCTTGTCATAAGGCAGCGGAGGTAGTTCATGTGCCATATATTTTTCTTGCTGTTGTTAAACGCCTTTCTTATGGACCAACTTGCAACAAGCCGTTGCAAATTGCAAGCGTGGAGCGAAAGGTGCTGACGTGACCTGCCACGGATCGTGTGCTTCCGGGCGAAAAGCAAACGGGCTTTGGCGGTGACGCCAAAGCCCGTGGTGTTGATTTCTTAAAGGAAGGGTTGGCTCAGTAGGTATAGCTGGCCAGGAACGAGTTGGTGTCGCTGTTGTGGACCACCTTGAACCCGACCTTGCGGCAGATGTGCTGCATGGCGTGATTGTCCGCCAGGATGGCGCCGCTCAGGTGCTTGAGTTTCTCGTCGCGGCCGATTTCGATCAGGCGGCGGAGCAGCTCGGAGCCCAGGCCCTGGCGCTGCCATTCGTCGTTGATGAGCACGGCAAACTCGGCTTCGCCGGGCGTATGTTGTTTGCTCAAGCGGCCCACGCCGAGGATTTTCTTCTCCTCGCCCTTCGGGACTTTGAGTTCGGCCACGAGCGCGATTTCGCGGTCGTAGTCGTTGAAGCAAATCCGCGTGAGGCGTTCATGGGCTACGCGCTGCGAGAGCTTGAGGGCCGCGAAATAGCGGTTGTACACGCTTTCCTCGGACAAAGTCTCATGGAACTTGACGATGAGCGGCTCGTCCTCGGGCCGGATGGGTCGGATTTGGACCGGGGCCTTGTTCTTCAATTTCCACGGGGTGGCGTATTGAATGGGGTAGGGGCGGATGGCCGAATGCGGCAATTTGTTTTCCGGCGTCTTGGGATCATGCAGCACCACGCGGGCGTCCAGGGCGAAGATGCGTTCGGCCGAGACCAGCAGCGGGTTGATGTCCAGTTCGGAAATCCAGGGTTGTTCGACGACGAGCTGGCTGAAGCGCACGAGGAGTTGTTCCAGCGCGGCGATGTTGGTGGCTTTGCGGCCACGGACACCCTTGAGCGCCGTGAAGATCTTGGTGCGTTCCATCATGCGCCGCGCGAGCGTGGCGTTCAGCGGGGGCAGCCCCAGCGCGCGGTCCTTGAACACTTCCACCAATTGGCCGCCGGTGCCGAACAGGAGCACGGGGCCGAACTGCGGGTCCATGCTGCTGCCGATGATGATCTCGTAGCCTTCCAGCTTGATCATCGGCTGCACCGTGACGCCGAGGAAATGCTCCTTGCCCACCTTCTTGGTGCAGGAGGATTCGATGGCCTTCCAGGCCTGGCGCACGGCCGAGGCGGTGCGCAGGTTCAATTGCACGCCGCCGACATCGGTCTTGTGCGTGATGGTCTCCGAATACAGTTTCAACACCACCGGGAAGCCGAGGCGGGCGGCCTGCTTGACGGCGTCGCTTTCGGTGAGGGCGATGTGCGTTTCGACCGTGGGAATGCCGTAGGCGGCCAGGAGTTTCTTGGACTCGAATTCCGTCAGGATGGTGCGGCCGGATTTGCGGACCTCGTTCAGGATGGCGGCGGCCTTTTCGCGGTCGATCTCACCATGCGCGTCGTCCGGCATGGCCGGGGTTTCATAAAGCTGGCGCAGGTTTTCGCTGTAGCGCCACATATAATAGAAGGACTTGGCCGCGCGGTCGGGATACTTGAACGTGGGGATCTGGACGGCGTTGAGAATGTCTTCGCCCTTGGCCACCATGTCGGCGCCCATCCAGCTGGCGATCACCGGCTTGTTGGGGATTTGCGCGTAGGCTTTGAGGCATTCGGCGGTGGCGGTGGGATCCGTCATGGCCTGCGGCGTGAGGATCACCAGGATGCCGTCGGTATTGGGGTCCTTGGCGGCGATTTCGAGCGACTTGGCGTAGAGCTCCGGCTTGGCGTCGCCGATGATATCCACGGGATTGTTATGGCTCCAAGTGGGGGGGAGCAGCTTGTTAAAGGCTTCCATGGTCTCGGGGGCCAGGGTGGCCAGTTGGGCGCCGCTGCCGATGAGCATGTCAACGGCCAGCACGCCGGGACCGCCGGCGTTGGTGACGATGGTCAGGTGGGGGCCGCGGGGGCGGGGCTGTTTGGCGAGCACTTCGGCCATGTCGAACAGTTCGGAGATGGCCTCCACGCGCAACACGCCGACGCGCTGGAAGGCGGCTTGCAGGACTTCATCGCTGCCGGTGAGCGAACCGGTGTGCGAGGCGGCGGCCTTGGCGGCGGCGGCGGTGCGGCCGGGTTTGATGACAATGATCGGCTTGGTCAGCGCCACTTCGCGGGCCGCGGAAAGGAACGCCCGGGCGTCGCCGATGCTCTCCATGTAAATCACGATGCTCTTGGTGTTCGGATCGTCGCCCAAGTGCTGGATCAGGTCGCCCCAGCTCACGTCGAGCATGGACCCGAGGGAGACGAAGGCGCTGAAACCGACGTTTTCCTTCAAGCTCCAGTCCAGGATGGCGGTGCAGAGGGCGCCGCTCTGGCTGATGAAGCCCACGCTGCCGGGCCGGGCCATGGTGGCGGCGAAGGTGGCGTTCAGTTTAAAGGCGGGCACCATTACGCCGAGGCAGTTGGGGCCCACGATGCGGAGACCGGCCTTGGAGGCTTCTTCCAACACCTGGCGTTCCAATTCCACGCCGGGCGCGCCGATTTCCTTGAAGCCGGCGCTGATGATGATGGCGCCCTTGACGCCCTTGGCGCCGCATTCCTTGACAATGGCCGGCACGGTGGCCGGGGGCGTGACGATCACGGCCAGGTCGGGTACGGTGGGCACGGCGCTGATGCTGGGATAGGCTTTGATCCCCAGCACCGAGTCGCGCTTGGGGTTGATGGGATAAATGGGGCCGGCAAAGCCGCCCTTGGTCAGGTTTTCCAGGATCGTGCGGCCGACGCTGTTTTCTTTATCGGTGGCGCCGATGAGGGCGACCGATTCGGGCGAAAAAATGGGCGACAGCGGGCGGCGCGTGGTGTGATGCAGAATATCGTGCGCGGATTCGATAGGGGTTGCGTTATTGGCGGTACTCATAGTTAATCATGTTAAAATCGCAGTGCCGGAAGAAAATGACAGCGCCCTAGGATACCGACTTCCCCTCTTTTGGCAAATCATCACCGCCTTTTGTAAATCCACGGCGGCGGTTTGGCGGCGGTTTGGCGGGGGGCAGGGCGGGCGAGCGTCGGAGGGAGGGGCGAAGACGGCACGGGCAGCGGGTTATTTGAAGAATTCTCCGCAACACCCGGGGGGAAAAGGCGATTTTGGCCGCCCGCCTGAGCTGGTCTTATTTGGTTGCCTGGGAGTCCACCCAGCGCACGGCGTAACGGACCAGTTCCGTGGCCGTGGCCAGGTTCAGCTTTTGTTTGATATTCGCGCGATGGACCTCCACGGTCTTCACGCTCAGACGCAGCCGGGAGGCAATTTCACTGGTGCCCACGCCCTGGCCGATGAGCTGAAAAACCTCAAATTCGCGGTCGGAGAGGCGCCGGACCGGCGAACCGGCGGCGGCGGTCTGCTGCCCGGATAGGTTCTCCAGGATGCGCGCGGACATCTTCTCGCTGACATAGATCTGGCCGGCGAGCACTTGGCGGATGGCCTGTAGGAATTTTTGTCCGCCTTCCTGCTTCATGATGTAGCCGCGCGCGCCGGCGCGCAGCACCCGCTCCGCGTAGATCAATTCGTCATGCATGGATACCACCAGGATGGGCATGGCGGCGGCCAGCGAGCGCAGATCCTTGATCAATTCCAGACCGTTTTTGTCCGGCAGGGAAATATCCACCAAGGCCAGATCAAACTTCTGCTTGATGACCGCGTTGATGGCCTGGCCCGCGGTGTCGGCCTGGGCGCCCACCTTCAGGTCGACTTCGGTATCGATAAGTTGCGCCAGACCGTTGCGCATCATGGGATGGTCGTCCACGATGAGCAGGCGTTTGGGGGGGATTTTGGGTTTGGCGGGCATGGCTAATCCTGGGGGGCGGCCGAGGTGGGCAGGGGCGCCGAACACATGACCAGCACGCCGCCGCCGGGGTTGCGCTCGATGGTCAGACGGCCGCCGATCATACCGGCCCGGTATTTCATAATGCGCAGCCCCATGCCGTTGGATGCCGTCGGTTGTTCCGGGGCAAAGCCGCAGCCGTTGTCGGAGACGCCCAGGTAAATCCGGCCCGGATCGGATTTGAGGTGGATGGCGATTTCGCTGGCCTTGCCGTGTTTGACGGCGTTGGAAATGGCCTCCTGGGCCAGGCGAAACAGATGGGTGGCCATGGCGTGATCGGGAACGGCCACGTGCGAATCGTAATCGAAGCGGCAGCGCACGCCGAAGATCCGCTCCATGGCTAGCGCATGTTCATGCAAGGCCGAGGTCAAGCCTTCCGATTCCAAGGTGACGGGGGAGAGGCCGCGGGCGAGCGCGCGCGTCTGGCTGATGGCTTCGCGCACGTGTCGCGCAATGTCGCCGGCGCGCGCGGCCCCGTCCTTGAAGCGCGGCGCCAGTTTCTTCTGCAGCACCTGGCACATCATTTCGATGCCGGCCAGGTGCTGGCAGAGCCCGTCGTGCAAATCATGGCCGATGCGGCGCTGTTCCCGGTCGCTCACTTCCAGAATCTCGCGTTCCAATTGCTTGCGAACCGTGATGTCGCGCGCCAGTTTTGAGGCGCCAACGATGACGCCCTGGGCGTCGCGAATGGGCGAAACGGAAACGGAAACGTCGATGATCCGGCCGTCCTTGCGCCGGCGGACGGTCTCGAAATGGTCCACGGATTCGCCGCGCCGGATCTGTTCCAGGATGGCGGGTTCCTCGCTCATACGGTCTTCGGGAATGAGGATGGAGATGTGTTTGCCGATCATTTCCGCGCGCGCGTAGCCAAAGACGGATTCCGCGCCCGGGTTCCAACTGGTGACGTAGCCCTCCAAGGTCTTGCCGATGATGGCATCGTCCGACGATTCCACGAGGGCGGCGTAATGAAGGAGCGCTTTTTCGGCCTCTTTGCGCGCGCTGATGTCGCGGACGAAGCCGGTGAAGAGGACCCGGTCCTTGAGTCGCACTTCGCTCACGGAGAGATCCATCGGGAACAGTGAGCCGTCCTGGCGCCGGCCGGTCACCTCGCGGCCGACGCCGATGATGTGGGCCTCGCCGGTGCGGAGATAATTGGCGAGGTAACCGTCATGGGCGGCCCGGTACGGTTGGGGCATGAGCAAGCTGACATTCCGGCCGGTGAGTTCGGCGGCCGAATACTGGAACATTTTCTCGGCGGCGGGGTTGACCGTTTCGATGAGGCCGCGGTGGTCGATGGTGATGATGCCCTCCACCGCGGTGTCGAGGATGGCGCGGAGCCGTTCGGCCGTCTCGGCCAGCGCCTCGGCGGCCTGCTCGCGCTGGGTTTTGGACCGGCGGGCATGGCGGGACTTGAGCTGATCGATCCAGGCGATCAGTTCGGCGCGGGACATCTGGCCGTAGTCCTTCATTTCACGGAGGAGAAGACTATCCGCGAAATCGCCCGTGCTGCCAACTTCAATCAAAGCATGTCTCCCTGGCTATTGGCGTGGCCGGTGGACTCAATGGGTGAGCAACTGGGCGCGGTAATCGGTGGGCGACTGCCCGAGGATTTTCTTGAACACGCGGTTGAAGTGGGTGAGCGACTGGAAGCCCACCTCGAAGGCGATCTCACTGACCCGCAGGTTGGGGTTGAGCAGGAGATTCTTGGATTTCTCGATCCGGACCCGCGCGACGTAGTCGGTGAAATTGATGCCGGTGACCTTTTTGAACATCTTGCAGAAGTAATAGCTGCTCATGTTGACGGCTTTGGCGACCTGGCTGAGGGAGAGTTCCTCGGTTTGGTGTTCCTGGATGTAGGCGCGGGCCTTGGCGATGACGGGGGGCTCCGAGTTTTCGCGCTGGATGAAGACCTGATTGCTCACCATGGCCAGGTGCTGGGCGAAAATGGACAATAATTTGATGGCCGAGTCGTGTTCCTTGGGAGTGACCACCCGACTGGAGAAATAGGCCTCGCGCAGGGCCTCCGGCGTGGTCTCCACTCCCCATTTTTTGCACAATTCGACCGTTTTCTTGAACTGGGCCTCGGTGGGTTTTTTGCGGAAAACCTGGCCGGTTTGGAGGTAGCCCACCAGGCGGTCGCTCATGCGCACGGGGATCGCGCTGTCGCTCAGCCCCACGGGGCAGGTCACGGTTTCGGGGTCGTGGAGGGCCTGCTGGCAGAGGCGTTCCTGCATCTGCAAACAGGCGGCGCAGGAACGGTTTTTCTTTGACAAAAGGGCGCAAAAAGCGTTCTCATAACGCTTGCCGTGATGGGGGAGTTGCCAGGTCTCCACCGGCTGGAGGGCGACCGGCAGGCCGGTCAGGTCACTGAAGGCCTTTTCGTAATCGCGATAGACGCGCGAACTGGTCAGGGCCTCGACCAAGGCCCGGTTGTCCTGCCCGTTTTCGGGGGCATCGGCGGGGGGAAAAGCGTTCAAAATTGCCGGTTGCTCGCTGGCGGCTTCGGCAGGAAGCGGTTTTGCAATTATTGTTTGCATGCGGACAATTTAAGGTAAGTCGGTGTCTACATTCAATTGGTGCTATGCCTGATCGTGGCTGCGGGAATTGGATTAGCCGGGTAGGGGAAACCCCTATTGAGGCCGCCCGCGAAATGAGCCCGCCCCCCAACGCCCAAAAACTCCCGATTTTGAGCCCGGATGGCTGCCCATTCTTGGTGATTACGAGTAAAAGACGGCGTCGAGGACGCACAGCGTTTTGGGCGGCGCGTGATTTCAGGACGAGGCGTTTGGTTTGAGCACGTTGGTTGGCAGGCGCGGCGCGCTCGGAGGCCGAACGTCGGCTTCGCACGCGCCCCACCCGCGCTGGTCAGCCGCTGCCCCTCAGCGAGAATAGGCGCCTCACCGATCCGGAGCCCCCATTTTACGGGCGCTTTTTGAGACGAGCAGATTTCTGTCTCAAACTGCCAAGGCGTTTGCGCCCTTGACGAAGCGGGTCGTCTCGAATAATAGTTCTGCCCCTATGAGCCAAAGAGAGACGCATCATTTTCAAGCGGAGATCCAGCAACTGCTGGATATCGTGGTCCATTCGCTTTACACGGACAAAGAGATCTTCGTTCGGGAACTCATCTCGAACGCCGCCGACGCCTGCGAGAAGCTGCGGTTCAACCAAAGCTCCGGCCAGGCCATCCAGCAGCCGGAGGTGGCCCCGGGCATTGCGGTGGTCACGGATGAGAAGGCGGGCACGATCACCTTTACGGATACGGGGCTGGGCATGACCCATGACGAACTGGTGGAAAACCTGGGCACCATCGCGCATTCCGGCACCAAGGCGTTTCTAAAGCAGATTGCCGCCAACCAGAAGCCCGATGTGGGCCTCATCGGCCAGTTCGGCGTGGGCTTTTACTCGGCGTTCATGGTGTCCAAGAAGGTGACCGTCTGGAGCCGGTCGTTCGTGCCGTCGGACTCGGGCTGGGAATGGACGAGTGAAGGTCTGGGTGGCTTCGAGATTGCGCCGGCGGCGGATCTGCCGCGCGGCACCCGGATCACGCTGGAACTCAAGGATGACGCCAAGGATTTTGCGCGCGAGGGCACGGTGGAGACCATCATCCAGCGCTATTCGAGCTTTGTGCCGTTCCCGATCGAGTTGAACAGCAAGCGGCTCAACACCGTGCAGGCCATCTGGGCGCGGAACAAGAACGAGATCAAGGAGGAGGAGTACAACGAGTTTTAC
>CAYTJG010000053.1:0-26207 GCA_964437865.1 uncultured Bifidobacteriaceae bacterium
TGAGCTACCAACACAACGGGGCGCAGGAAAATAAAGCAAATCCGCCCAAATGCAAGATTATTCGGCCGCTTAAAACACCACGGGTTCATTTAGCTTGCCGCATTGCGAGCAGCGGGAACGGTCCACGTCGGCATCATCGGTGTAAACCAGACCGCAGCGGCGGCAGCGGAAAACCCGGTCTTCGGGATGGGCCGGGCCGAAGTGCCGCCGGCGCAATTCCGAGGCAATGCCCACGGCACCCAGCGCGCCGAGGGCCAGCGCCACATAAATCACCAGCAAAGCGGAGATGCTCATGGGATGGTGGCGGGTGGGATATTGGTGGGCACCGTGTGCCAGTGGAAGGTCAGGTCGCCGACCGTGGGCTGCGCGGCCGCCGCGAAACGCAGAGTGCGGACCAGCTCCAAGGCTTTCGCGTCCACTTCGCTGTCGCCGACCGTGCGCACGCCGCTGGCGGGCAGGATCACGGAGGACATCACGTTGCCAGCGGGGTCCACCAGCACCTGAACGGTGCTGGGGGCAAGCACGTTGTTGCGCGGCCACGACGGCAGGACGAGGCTGTTCAAGAGTCGTCGCTGAGCGAGTTCGTCTGAGAGCTCCAAGGTGGATTCGGATGGCACCGGACTTTCGAAGGTGACCTCCGGCACCACGGCGGTGGGTGCGGGTTTGAAATCCAAGGGGAATCCGGCCGGCTGGCTGTGCTGAATGAATTCGTGAAAGGTGGCGCCAAAGTCCGCCGGGACGGGCTGCAGATAGTGCGGCAGTTCCGGCCAGTCAAAGTTAGGCTGTGATACGGCGGGCAAGTTGCGCCAGAAGGCGGTGGCGCCATCATGGGCGTTGGGCCGCACGAACAAGGTGGGATTGCTCAGCGCCACCAGTTCGTTGGCGCTGTCCACCAATTGTAAATGGGGAATCGGCCCGGGCGGCAGTGGCACGATTGGTTTTCGAGTGCCAAACACAAAGATCAGCGCCACGTGCGCGGCAAGAAACAGGATCAGAAGCACGATAAACCGCCGCTTGGTCCAGTGATCGGCCAGCGGCGCGGGAGCGATGGGCGGGCCATCCGTGGCCAGTGGCAGGGCGGAGGAACCTGGCGGCTGGTCGCTCATGGTTTGGCGGCGGGCTCAATGCCGGGCATGGTGGCCAGCCAGCAATTCGTGATGCCACATCGGCGCGCCACCAACGACAGGTGCGCCAGCGTGCCGTAGCTCACGTTCTTATCCGCATGAATGATCAGCGTGAGGGGCGTGCGGGTGGTTCTATTGGCCACCATCAGATAGTTGATCAGCACCCCTTCGGTGACGATGCTGTTGTCATAATACAGGTTTTCGTTGGCATCCACCGCCATGGCCACCGTGGGCTTGTCCGGGCCGGGCAATTGGTCCGCCGTCGGCGGCGCCAACGGAATGCCGGGGGTGGGCAGCAGCCCGCTCAGCATCAGGAACATCAGCAGCAGGAAAAAGACGGCCGCAAACGGCGCCACATCGAAATGGCTGCGCAGGATCTTGGCGTCGCGCGGAAATTTCATAGGGGGCGGGACCTTACTTGCCGTTTTCGGTGACGATGTTCACGATTTCGGCGGCGGCGCGTTCCATATCGAGCACGATCTTGTTGACGCGGCTGACGAGGTAATTATAGGCGGCGTGGGAGGGGATGGCCACGGCGATGCCGCCGGCGGCGCAGATCAGCGAGGTCCAGACGCCGGCCGCCAGCGAATCGGGTCCGCCGGTGAGGTTGGCGTAAAGGCCGGCGGTTTGCAGGCGGGAGAACATGCTGATAAACCCGACGATGGTGCCGAACAGGCCGAGCAGGGGCGAAATCTGGGCGATGGTGGCCAGGAGATTGAGCTTTTCCTCCAGGCGCGGCACTTCGGTGAGGCCCGCTTCCTCGACGGCTTCGCGGACGCGGTCGCGGCCCTGCTCCCGGTGGAGGATGGCGGATTTGACGAGGCGGGCGACGGGGCCGGGCGTGGCGTCGCAGATGGAAATGGCTTCCACGACGTTGCCGCGTTTGATCACGGTGCGGATGCCGTTCAGGAACTCGGCGGAGTTGATCTGTGAGCGGTGGCAGTACAGGGCGCGTTCCACGAACACCACCGCCGCGGTGGCGGCGGCGATGAGGATGAGCCACATGACCGGCCCGCCATAGGCTAAAAGCGTAGGCATGACCTTATTAAAGGCGTTTGGCCGCCAACTTCAAAGCGGAAAGTGGCGGCGCCTGGCACGTCCGGAGGTGGGGCGCGTCTCTCCGAGCGCGCCGCGCCTGCCAACCGCCGCGCTCAAGCCAACCCAGCGCGTCGCTCTGAATGGGCGCTCCGCCCGCTCCGCGTCAGCAACGCCGCCTTTTGCTCGTGGTCGCCGAGGTCAGCGAAGTGTCACGCTACGTTCGCGGCGCGCTCGGAGGCCGAACGTCGGCTTCGCACGCGCCCCACCCGCGCTGGTCAAAATGCTGAGCTTTCGCACATAGAGGGGCAGCACCGATCGGAAGTCCCCATTTTTGTGTTTTGGAGATAAATGGAATTTTGTTTCCAACCGCGCCTGGCCGTCCGGTCCGTTTCTGGTCTGGTGTCGCGTGGTGGGCTCCTATATGTTGGCCGCATTATGGCAACTGCCGACGAAAAAGTTTTGGTTTTCCCGCGTTCGCTGTTTGAACAACTGGGAGTCTTCCAAGGTTTCAATCCCGACGTGGACCACTATTTGCCGGTGATTCTGGAAAAAAAGAACAACAGTTTCATGGCTCGCGCGCAGGCCGAGACCAATCCGGCCTTCAAGCAGATCATTCCCTACGTGATCATCACGGATGGGCAGAGTGTGCTGCATTATGTCCGGGGCAAGAAAGCCGGCGAGCAGCGGCTGGTGGCCAAGGGCTCGGTGGGCATTGGCGGCCACATCAACAATGAGGACGAAACGCTGTTTGGTTTGAATTCCTTCGGTCTGGAGGCGTTTCAGGATGCCGTGAAGCGCGAGGTTTGCGAGGAGCTTTCGATCCAGGGCGAATTCAAGGCGCGGCCGGTGGGGCTCATCAACGACGATGCCACCGAGGTGGGGCGGGTTCACTTGGGCGTCGTGCATGTTTTCTTCTGCCGGCCGGAGAACGTCAAGAAGAAGGAGCAGGTCATCACGCAGATGGAATTTGTGCCGATTGCGGAGCTCAAGGCCAAGCGTGAGCAGATGGAGACCTGGTCGCAGCTCTGCATTGATCACTTGGACGCGTTGGTGAAACCCGCCGCGTGAGTACTCCGCGTCCACGCCAAAATCCTCCGACTCCCGTACCACCCCGCTGGCGCCACGAGGTGCAGCGGGTCCTGATCAACGCGGAGCAACTGGCGCGCCGCAACCGGTCCCTGGCCCGGGAGATCGAGCGGGACTTTGAGGGCCGCGAGTTGGTGGTGGTGGCGCTGTTGAACGGCACCGTGGTCTTCCTGGCGGATCTGGTCCGCAACCTGAATCTGCCGCTGCGCCTTGATTTTATTGGCGTCTCCAGTTACGGCGCCGGGACCGAATCCGGCGACCTGGTTTTCACCAAGGAACTGCGCCTGGACGTGCGCGGGCGCGACGTGCTGCTGGTGGATGATATTTTGGACACGGGCAGAACGTTGACGCGGGTATTGCCCAAACTAAAGCTGCTCAAGCCGCGCCGAATCCGCACCTGTGTGCTGCTGGATAAACCGGCGCGCCGCGGGTGCCAGATCGAGGCGGATTACGTGGGCTTTGAGATCGAGGATCTTTTTGTGGTGGGTTACGGTCTTGACTTCGCGGAACGTTACCGCAATCTGCCGTTTGTGGGCGTGCTGCAGCCGCAGATTTACAAGGAAGCCGCTCTCTAAACCTCCGGACTTGAGCCGGAGGAGCGCCTGGATGGGCCGTCCGTAACTTGAGCCGCCGCCGACGTTAGGAGCCATGAACCTGCATTTCTTCAACTTGATCGGCTGGGCAGCCATGCTGCTCCTGGCCTGGGGCATTTCCAGCCACCGCCGCCGGTTTCCCTGGCGCACCGTCTTTTGGGGACTCGGGCTGCAATTCGCGCTGGCGGTGCTGATCCTGACCACCCCCTGGGGGGGATTCGTTTTTGAACTGGCGGGGAAAGTCATTGGCAAGCTGCGGGAGTTTGCGACCGACGGCACGGAATTTGTGTTCGGTTCGCTGGCGGATCAGAACGCGGTGGGCCATGTCTTCGGCGCCGGCCACGGCGTGGTTTTCGCCATCCTGGTGACCGGCACGGTGGTGATTGTTTCCGCCCTGTCGTCGCTGTTTTATCACTGGGGCATCCTGCCGCGCGTGGTGCGGGTGGTGGCCTGGGTGATGCAGCGGGCGATGGGCACCAGCGGCAGCGAGACCTTGTCCGCCGTGGCCAACATCGTCATGGGCCAGACGGAGGCGCCGCTGATCATCCGTCCGTACGTGCCGCGGATGACGCGTAGCGAACTCATGACCATCATGGTCTGCGGCATGGCGCACATTGCCGGCGGCGTGGCGGCGGTGTACGCCAGCCTGGGCAAGGACGCGGGATATCCCAATACGGCGGGGCATTTGCTGGCGGCGTCCGTGCTGAATTGTCCCGCGGCGCTGCTCATTGCCAAAATCATGCTGCCGGAAACCGAGCGGAGCGAAACGGCCGGCGCCTCGCCCGCCACCGTGCCGCGCACCACCGCCAATTCCATCGATGCCGTTTGCCGGGGTGCGGGGGATGGCTTCTATCTGTCCGTGAACATTTGCGCCATGCTGATCGGGTTCATCGCCATCATCTCGCTGGCGAACTACGTTTTCGCCTGGGCCCAAACGCATGTCGGGGTGGCGCAGCCCTGGACGATCCAAACGGTTTTTGGCTGGGTCAACGCGCCGTTCGCGTGGCTCATGGGCGTGCCCGCGCAGGATTGCCGGGCGGTCGGGCAATTCCTGGGCGAACGCATTGTGTTGAACGAGTTCGTGGGTTATCTCGACCTGACCAACCACGCCAAGGATTTGGACCCGCGCAGCTTCATGATTGCCACCTATGCGCTGTGCGGCTTTGCGAATTTCGGCAGCATCGCGATTCAGGTGGGGGGCATCGGGTCGCTGGCGCCGGAACGCCGGAGCGAGATGGCCCAGATGGGATTTCGGGCCATGATCGGCGGTTTGCTGGCGGCCTACATGACAGCGTGCCTGGCGGGGTTCTTGTTGTAAGCACCGACGCGCAGCGGATCACGTCGGTGGAATAGACCAGGTTTACGTGGCGGCCTGCCCGCGTGGCAAACGCGGCTGCCGATTGCGTGCGCGCGAACTCGGCAAGCAATTGATGGTCGTCTGTTTCAGACCTTCACCCCATGCGGTCCACGGACGGCCAAACGGGACAAAGAATTTTTTGCGGGCGTGGCTGTGGGGGGGGGCTCACGGCTCGCGCAAAGAGGCGGCAGGAATAAACGAACCATGGCGGCGTGGGTTGGCAAGCGGCGGCGTGTTCCAAAACGGTGGCGGGCCACCGTACTCCACGACGCTGGCGCGTTTGCCATGTGCCGTTGATCGCGGAGCGTCCTTTACTCCGGGGACGGGCGCGCAGCGGTCCGCGGCCGTCCTCGGCCGCTGAGACTTGCGGGGGTTGCGGCCGTTGGACATTTGCAAGCGGCATACTCAAGCGGCTGCTCGTTGCGGGGTGTGCGGTGGGGTGGCGGCTGGCTCGGAATCGCGTCTCAGCGCCCGGGGACGGGCGCTCACCGGCCCGGCGCCGGCGCGCAGAAATCCCGGATCTTCTGTACGGCGACCGCGAAATCACGCTGGACCGCGGGGGAGAATTTCTCGCTGAAACCAAGGTCCACCGCCGGGATGGTGAGCCACCAGGCTTCGGGCACCTGCCCAAACACATCCCGCGCCAGCGCGAGCAGGGTGCGCGGATCGGCCGCATGGGTCATGATTTGGGAGGATGCGTTCGGTTCCAGCCGCCGCCACTGCACGGCTTGGGGCGCATCCACGGCGGCGTCCACGAAGATCACTGTTTTCGCCCGGGCAATGGGATCGGCCAGTTCGGGAGTGAGCAGGGGACAAACCAACGTGCGAACCCCCGGGAGTCCCAGGCACTCCACCGCCTCGGCCACCTTGGGGCCCACGCCGTCATCGCCGCGCAGGGTGTTGCCGTAGCCGATCACCAGCACGCCGGTTCCCGGCTCGGTCGGTGGTTCGCTGTTCATATAAAATTGCCGACAGGGAAACGACCAAACCTCGTTCCCCCGTCGGCGCTCTTTGTCCAACTCAACTAGGACAAAAAACCAAGCTAAAGCGTCACTAAATGAATGGTGGGGCGGACGGATGAAACGGGCCGTTTCCGGCCGCCATTCGATCAACCCAACGCTTCATGCGCGTCAACCACGCCGGGCTTCGTTGACGATGGTACCATCCGGCGCGATCAATTGCACGAGCAGCGGCATCTGGCCCACCGCATGGGTGGAACAGCTCAGGCACGGATCGTAGCAGCGGATGCCGTGCTCGACGCGGTTGAGCATTGGCTCCGGTATTTCGTTGCCGCGAATGTAATGGCGCGCAATTTGCGCGACCGTCTGATTCATTGCCAGGTTGTTTTGGCCGGTGGCCACGATCAGGTTCACCTTTTGCAACAGGCCGTTGTGATCCACGGTATAATCGTGGAAGAGCGTGCCGCGCGGGGCCTCGCTCACGCCCACGCCGCGCAGGCTGTTGATGCCGGCATCGGCGCGCAGATTATCGCTCAGCAGTTCCGGATCCTCCAGGTAGCGCTCGACGTATTCAATGGCCGCCAGGATCTCGATCAGGCGCGCGTAGTGGTACAGGAACGAGGAAGTGACCGCGCTGCGGCGGCCGAGCTTTTTGAATTTCTTCAATTCAGCGTCGGCCTTGGGTACGCCCATCTGCCGGCACACATTGAGGCGGGCGAGCGGTCCCACGCGGTACATGCCGTCGGGGAATCCCAACGACTTGTAGTAGGGCGACTTGAGATATGAGTTGGTCTGCACCGATTCGCCGATGACATCGTAATACTTCTGCGGGTCCACCTGGTCGGCAATGATGCTGCCGCTGCTGTCGGTGAAGCGCAATTTGCCGCCATGATGCTCCCAGGTGCCGTCCTCGGTGACCAACCCCATGAAGAGCGAGGGAAAGTTGCCAAAGATTTGCAGCTCCCGCTGGTGCTTTTCCAGGGTTTTCTTGAACAGGTTCAAGGCGGTGTTGGTGGTGGCAAACGCCTCGGGCAGCCAGGCGCGGATTTTGGTGCGGCCGGCTTCCGTCAAGGGACTGCGCACGCCGCCGGGGACGGCCCAGGCGGGGTGGATTTTCTTTTCGCCGAGGATTTCGATGATTTCCTGGCCGAACTGGCGCAGGCGGATGCCGGCGCGGGCCAGGTCCTTGTTTGAGGCGATGAGGCCGAACACGTTGCGACTGGCCGGCGGCGTGTCCCAGCCGAGGAGAAAGTCCGGCGCGCTCAGATGGAAAAAGCTCAACGCGTGGGACTGGATGAACTGGCCGAGATTGAGCAGTCGGCGCAGCTTGTCGGCGGCGGGCGGGATGTTGACGGCCATGAGGGCATCGCCCGCCTTGGCGGAAGCGAGCGTGTGGCTCACCGGGCAGATGCCGCAAATGCGCTGCGTGATGCCGGGCATTTCGGTATAGGGCCGGCCCTCGCAAAATTTCTCAAAACCCCGGAACTCCACCACGTGGAATTCCGCGTCGGAAACGTTGCCGGCGTCGTCCAGGAAAATGCTGATCTTGGCGTGCCCCTCGATGCGGGTCACCGGATCAATGACAATGCGTTTTGACATAATGGTAATACGGGATTGGCGGGGCGTGAGGCGGAAGCCAAACCCCGCTTTTGGCGCGGTTGATCATCCAAATTTCAGGTCGCTTCCGGCCAAGGCGGGGGGCTGGCCGGCCAACAGGTGGCCCACCAGGGCCTTGATCCGCGCCGCGGGCGGCGGGCAGCCGGGCAGGAAATGTTCGATGGTGACGATTTCATGCACGGGCGCCACGCGTTTGAGCAGGGCGGGCACAATGCCATCGGCCTGGGGCAGGGAGGGGTTATTCTGGGCGTTGTCGATGTACGCGCGCTGGAGCACGTTCTCCACGTTGCCGTGGCCCAGTTGATTGCGCATGGCGGGCACGTTGCCGGTCACGGCGCAGTCGCCAAAGGCCACCAGCACCTTCGTGCGGGCGCGGACTTGATGGAGCATCTCCAGATTGTCCTCGTTGCAGACGGCGCCTTCAATCAGGCACAAGTCCACGTTTTCCGGATAGCGTTTCACATCCACAACCGGGCTGTAAACCAGTTCCACGGCGTCGGCGAGGTCGATGAGGAACTCGTCCAGGTCGAGGAACGACATGTGGCAGCCGGCGCAGCCGCCCAACCAAACGGTGGCCAAACGAATCTTCATAATTCAATTGTTAATCGGCGGCGATCCATTGTTTCTTTTCCCGGGCGGTGACGATGAATTCGAGCTTGCCGCGGTCGCGTTCCATTTCGCCCACGGTGACCCCCTTGTGGAACAGGGCGCCGGTGGGGCAGGCCTGCACGCACTTGCCGCACTCGGTGCAGGAATCGGAGTCGCCCCAGGCCCCGTTGAGGTCGCTGATGATCTTGGACTTGGCGCCGCGACCCGAGAAGTTCTTGGTGCCGGCGCCTTCGATGTGCCAGCAGACCCGCACGCAGCGGCCGCAGAGCACGCAGCGGTTGTGGTCCATGCCATACAGCCGGTGGGTGATGTCCATGCACCACCGCGGGAAGGTGTATTCGTAGCGCACGTGGTCGATGCCCAGTGAATACGCGAGCGTTTGCAGTTCGCAATGGCCGTTGGAGACGCACACAGCGCAAACATGGTTCCGTTCGGCGAACAGCAGCTCGAGGATCATGCGCCGGTATTTCCGCAGCCGCTCGCTATCGGTTTTCACGTCCATGCCTTCGGCCACCTTGGTGGTGCAGGCCGGCAGCAGCTTCGGCACGCCGGTCAGTTCCACCAGGCACAGGCGGCAGGCGCCCACGTCATAGACGCCTTCCAGGTGACAGAGGGTGGGGAGGTTGATGCCCGCCTCGTTGGCGGCCTGCAGGATGGTGGCGCCTTCCTCGGCGCTGATCTCCTGGCCGTCGATGGTCAATGTTTTGGCAGCCATATGAAATTGTTGGTTGGGGGTTAAACGTGTTTGACGGACCCGTTGCCGTTGGGGTTGTGCCGGTCGGGCAGCAGCAACGCTTCGTATTCATGGCGGAAGAACCGCAACGTGCTCAGGGTGGGGTTCGGCGCGGTCTGGCCCAGGCCGCAGAGGCTGGTGTTGCGCACCAGGTCGCACAGCTCCTCCAGCTTCTCGATATCCCGGGCCGTGGCCTGCCGGTTGGCAATCTTGTCCAGCAAGCGGTACATCTGGGTGGTGCCGGCGCGGCAGGGAATGCATTTGCCGCAGGATTCATCCATGCAGAATTCCATGAAGAACCGGGCGATTTCGACCATGTTGGTGGTGTCGTCCATCACGATCATGCCACCAGAGCCCATGATGGAGCCGAGTTTGCCGAGCGATTCGTAATCCACCGGGGTGTCCAGGTGTTGCGCGGGGATGCAGCCGCCGGAAGGGCCGCCGGTCTGCACGGCTTTGATCGCCCCGCCGTCGGGGGCGCCGCCGCCCATTTCCTCCACGATGGCGCGCAAGGGGGTGCCCATGGGCACTTCGAGCAGGCCGGTGTTCTTGATCTTGCCCGCCAGCGCAAAAACCTTGGTGCCCTTGCTCTTCTCGGTGCCAATCTTCGCAAACCAATCGGCCCCTTTACGGAAGATCGTCGGCACATTGGCAAAGGTCTCCACGTTGTTCAGCAGGGTGGGACAGCCGAACAGGCCGCTTTCGGCGGGGAAGGGGGGACGCGGACGGGGCACGCCGCGCTTGCCTTCCACCGACGACATGAGGGCGGTTTCCTCGCCGCAGACAAACGCGCCGGCGCCGATGCGCAGGTCCACGTTGAAATTGAAGGGCGATTCGAAGATGCCCGCGCCGAGCAAGCTCATCTGTTTGGCCTGCTTGATGGCGATCTGCAAGCGCGCGATCGCCAGCGGATATTCCGCACGCACATAAATGTAGCCCTGATCGGCGCCGACGGCGTAGGCGGCAATGGCCATGCCTTCGAGCACGCTGTGGGGGTCGCTTTCCAGGACGCTGCGGTCCATGAACGCGCCGGGATCGCCTTCATCGGCGTTGCAGATGACATACTTCTTGGCGCCGGCGGATTTGGCGACGGTGCCCCATTTCAGGCCGGTGGGGAACCCGGCGCCGCCGCGGCCGCGCAAGCCGCATTTGACCATGGTCTCCACCACTTCCTTGGGGGTCATTTCGTGCAGCACCTCGTGCAGGGCCTGGTAACCGTCGGCCGCGATGTAGCTTTCAACCCGTTCGGGATCCACGAGGCCGCTGTTGGCCAGTACGATGGAGAACTGGTTGGCAAAGAACGGCGCGTGGGGATCCGTCTGGTCGGCCTCGGCTTTGCCGCCTTTGAGCGCGGCGATGATGGACGGCGCGTTCTTGGAGTTCACCTTGACGTACAGCGCGTCGTTGGAATCATCCGCCACCAGCGGACCTTCGCAGCACAGCTTCATGCAGCCGACGCCCCGCACTTCCACGTCGTTTTGCAGGCCGGCCTCGGCCACCGCCTTTTCCAGTTGCTCCTTCACCCCTTTGGAGCCGGAGGACATGCAGCCGGCGGCCAGACAGCAGCGGAGCACGATCTTTTTGCGGGCCGCCTGTTCCTTTTCCTTGATTTGTAGCAGGTCGTTGAGAATCATTTTTGCACCCACTGGTTGATTTGTTCGAGGGCGGATTCGGGCGTGGTGCGCGGGGTGACGGTGCCGTCATAGACCACCGCCGGGGCGATGCCGCAGGCGCCAATGCAGCGGGCGGTGAGCAGCGAAACCTGGTTGTCGGCGGTGGTTTCGCCGGGCCGCACGTTGAACTTGCGGGTGATCGCGTCAATGATCTTGTCCGCCCCCTTCACGTAGCAGGCGGTCCCCAGGCAGACCACGCAGGTATGTTCGCCCTGCGGTTTGAGTTGGAAGAAATGGTAGAAGGTGGCCACGCCGAAAACCCGGCTGGGCGGGAGCTTGAGCTTGACCGAGACGAACAGCAGCAAGTCGTCTTCCAGGTAGCCGAAGAGTTCCTGCGCCTTGTGCAACACTTCAATCAGCGCATCCTGGCGGTACTGGTGCTTCTTCATGTGGACTTCCAGAATCTTGTACCGCTTGTCGCCACTGGCCAGGTCGAGCACGGCTTGAATCCGCTTTTTTTGGGGTTTGGCAAAGCATGCATTCATAGTTAATGACACTTTTGGTGGAGCAATAGAAATTAAACATAAGTGATGAAGTGTTCTAAACACATTACTTGGCAAAAGGTAACCAAAAATTGCCAATTTTTTCGCAACCGGCGGCGAATGTTGCGGCCCGGGACCCCCGGAGCGGGGCGGTGCCGGCGGGGCGGCGCTGGTGTTGGCTGGCGCGAAAAAACGCCAAAAACAATTGAAAAATTGGAGCCTTGGGCCGTCGCGCCGCGTGCCGGTCAAAGTCGGGCCCAGGCGGCGCTGAACCGGGGGCCAGCCGCTCCCGGCCCACCCTGGTGTGCCCCAAAGGGCAGTTGTCACGGTTGACAGCCGCAGTTATAACTTGGTCAAACCTATAAAATGACCAGCGCCAGAATGATGCTGTCAGGCGAAGCGGTTTCCGCTCGCGAGGAATCACTCGAACGATCCCCGTTTATCCACGAGTTCTTCATGGTTCAGGTGGAGGACTTCCGCGGGATGGCTTATTGCGACGAAGAGGGAAAATGGCGTACCGCCTATCGCGACGAGGAATTGTCGGGGGACATCAGTATTTTTGAGTGATCCGGCGGCGGCAGTTTCACCGGTGAGGTGGCCCTTTGCAGGCGGAGGAATCCGCGGGCACGAGCGGCGGCAGAGTCGTAGTCTTCAAACTCCAAATTCATCAGCCGGTCAGAAATCCTTAAAATCGCCTTCCATCGGGATGGCTTTCCGGCCCTTGGCCACCGGGGCCGCAGCTTGACGCGCAAGTCCTTTCCTGGCGGCCCTGGGCGCCGTCGCCGGCGTTCTTGAGGGGGTTGGGAGGCGGGAAGAATTTGTCCGGGACGTCGTGGTTGGTGTTGGGGTGCTGGTGGTGGAGGAAACCCCGTCGACCAAGCGCAACAGCTCCCCCACGGCCTGTTTCATGGTGATGGCTTGGGCGTTTAATTCCTCCGCGGCGGCGGCGGCTTCCTCGGCGCTGGCCGCGTTGTTCTGCGTCACCTTGTCCATCTGGCCCACCGCCGAATTGATTTGCGAGACGCCCTCGCTCTGTTCCTTCACGGAAGCGGCAATTTCATCGACGACGGTGCCCACCTGGGCGCCATTATCCAGGTTGCGTTTGAAAGCGGCCTGGGTGGCGGTGGTGAGTTCTTTGCCCTTGTGGGCGGCTTGGGCGGCGCCTTCGATCAACGTGCTGGTTTCCTGGACGGCCTGGGCGCAGCGTTGGGCCAGGTTGCGGACTTCCTCGGCCACCACGGCAAAGCCCATGCCGGATTCCCCGGCGCGGGCGGCCTCTACCGCGGCGTTGAGCGCGAGGATGTTGGTTTGGAACGCAATCTCCTCAATGGTCTTGATCACCTTGACCGTGGACTCGCTCGACCGGTTGATTTCCTGGATGGCGGTGGCGGTTTCATTCAGCAGGCGGTTGACTTCCGCGATGATGGTATGCGCTTCGTGCATCCAGGTCTGGCATTTATCGGCGCGCTCGGCGTTGCCTTTGGACATGCTGGCCAGTTCCTCCAGGGAGGCGCTGCTCTCTTCCACGGCCGCCGCCTGTTCGCCCGCCCCTTGGGCCAGGTTCTGGCTGGAGGTGGAAATCTCGGCGGCCGCCGCGGCCACCTGGTCGGAACCGCGATTCAACACCCCGGCCACGTGGTGGAGTATTTGGCCGGTCCCGCGAACAATCAGCCAGGTCACCACCGCCCCCACCACCAGCGCGAACACCAGCCCGGCCGCAATCGCTTGGAGGGAACTGTGGACGGAGGCTTGACTGCTCGCGGACGTGGTATCCACGTCCTCGCCAATATACTTTACCAAGGTTCCTAGCGCCGCTTGGTATTGGTCACTCGCCGGGTCCATTTGGTTGCGCGCCAGGCTATATGCCTCGGTGCTGTTCGTGCCTTGGCGGCTCAGCTCCAGCACGTGGCTGCGAATCTGGGTATAATCGGTCCGCACGGTCTTGACCTGTTCCAGCAGCAGGCTCGCTTTTTCCTCCGTCAGCAAACGCCCCAGATCATCATACAGTTGGACATTCTCCAGGCTGGCGGCCTTCAGGCGCTCGTCCAAATGCGCCTTGTCCGCAATGTCGGACGAGCCGAGGTGTTTATAAATCAGCGTTTGAATCGCCAAGGCGTTCTTCTGCGCCTTGAAAATCAGCTCGACGGCGGGCAACGATCGTTTGC
Source organism: uncultured Bifidobacteriaceae bacterium (assembly GCA_964437865.1). Taxonomy (GTDB): domain Bacteria; phylum Verrucomicrobiota; class Verrucomicrobiia; order Limisphaerales; family UBA11358; genus UBA11358. The sequence continues at coordinate 13,437 of CAYTJG010000053.1, forward strand.
TGATGTGGTCGGATTGGCTGCGGATGGTCACGAGCCGGCTCAGGCTGAAGGCTCCCAAAGCCAAGGTGATGAGGAGCACGCTGGCAAAACCGATGGTAATTCGCTTGGCGATCGTCCAGTGGTACATATTCTATTCAAATCAAGTTGTCAAAATCTCCGCAACGGCACCTGTCGGTAGGCGCCACCGGGTCATTCATCGGCGACAATAAAGCACCACTTGAGTCGACAAAACCGGGCGGTCGAGCCGGGGCGATCCCGGTCGGGGGATCAATAACAACGGACGTTGCGTGTTTGGCAAAAAGAGAGGAGTCGAGACTCCGGAGCCGGCCTATTTTACTCCGCAAGACTGATCAAAAAAGACCACTGAGTGGAATAGAATTTTACGATTTTGAAACAGCCGACAACCGTTCGTAACTGACTTGACATGAAAAAGACTTCTGTTTTTAAAACGATCGACGGTAACGAAGCCGCCGCGTACGTCGCCTATCGCTGCAACGAGACGATGGCCATTTACCCCATCACCCCCTCATCGCCGATTGCCGAGTGGTGTGACCAATGGGTATCCGAGGGCAAGAAGAACCTTTGGAACACCATTCCGAGCGTGGTGGAAATGCAAAGCGAAGGCGGCGCGGTGGGCGCGGTGCACGGCATGTTGCAGACCGGCACCCTGAGCACCACCTTCACGGCGTCGCAGGGGTTGCTGCTGATGATCCCCAACATGTTCAAGATCGCCGGCGAGTTGCTGCCCACGGTGTTTCATGTGACCGCCCGCACGATCGCCACCCATGCGCTTTCGATCTTTGGCGACCATGGCGACGTGATGGCCTGCCGGTCCACCGGTTGGGCCATGTTGTCGGCGGCCTCGGTGCAGGAGACGATGGATTTCGCGCTGATTTCGCAGGCCGCCACGCTGCGCTCGCGCATTCCATTCGTGCATTTCTTTGACGGTTTCCGCACCTCGCACGAGGTTTCCAAAATTGAAATGCTGGATGAAGCGGTGCTGCGCGCGCTGATTGACGAGAAGCTGGTGGCCGAGCTGCGCGCCCGGGCCATGACGCCGGACCGGCCGGTCCTGCGCGGCACGGCGCAGAATCCGGACGTATTCTTTCAGGCCCGCGAGGCGGCGAATCCGTTCTATGCGGCCTGCCCCGACATCGTGCAGAAGGTCATGGACGAGTTCGCGGAGCAGACCGGCCGCAAGTACAATTTGTTCGACTATGTGGGCTCGCCGGATGCCGAGCGCGTGATTGTGCTCATGGGTTCCGGCTGTGAAGCCGCCCAGGAAACGGTGGAATATCTCAACCCACGCGGCGAGAAGATCGGCATCCTGAAAGTGCGCCTGTACCGGCCGTTTGACGGCAAGCGTTTTGTGGAGGCGCTGCCGGCGTCTGTCCGCAAGCTCGCGGTGCTGGACCGCACCAAGGAACCCGGCGCCACCGGCGAACCGCTGTACCAGGATGTGGTCACGGCCCTCATGGAAGAAACCGCCGCCGGCCGCTCGCATTTGAAGGCGTTGCCGCAGGTCGTCACCGGCCGCTACGGTCTGTCCTCCAAGGAATTCACGCCCGCCATGGTCAAGGCGGTGTTCGACAACCTTTCCGTCGCCGCTCCGAAGAACCACTTCACCGTGGGCATCAACGACGACTTGTCCCACACCAGCCTCACGGTCAGCCCCGAATTTTCGACCGAGTCCGACAAGGTGGTGCGCGCCCTGTTTTTTGGCCTGGGGGCCGACGGCACGGTGGGTGCCAACAAGAACTCGATCAAGATCATCGGCGAGGAAACGGACAATTACGCGCAGGGCTACTTCGTGTATGACTCCAAGAAGTCCGGTTCCATCACGGTCTCCCACTTGCGGTTTGGGCCGCAGCCGATCCGGTCCACGTACCTGATCACGCGCGCGAACTTCATCGCCTGCCATCAGCCGACCTTCCTGGACCGCTATGAAATGGTGCGCAGCCTCGTGCCGGGCGGCACGTTCCTGTTGAACACGCCGTATGCCAAGGATGAAATCTGGGCCAAGCTGCCGACGCCGGTGCAGAAGACGCTGCTCTCGGCCAAGGCGAAATTCTTCGTGATCGATGCCACCAAGGTGGCGCATGATAGCGGCATGGGCGGCCGCATCAACACGGTCATGCAAGTCTGTTTCTTTGCCCTCTCGGGCGTGCTGCCCAAGGATGAGGCCATCGCCGCCATCAAGAAATCGATCAAGAAGACTTACGGCAAGAAGGGTGAGGAAGTGGTGCAGAAGAACCTGCAGGCCGTGGACAACACGCTGGCGCATTTGCACGAGGTGATCGTGACCAACCAGAAGTTGAACGGCACGGGCCCGCTGTTGCCGGCCATCCTGCCCTGCGCGCCCGAGTTTGTGCGCCACGTGCTGGGCACCATCGCCGCCGGTGATGGCGACGACGTGCCGGTGAGCGCGTTGCCCAACGACGGCACCTTCCCCACGGGCACGGCGCAGTTTGAAAAGCGCAACCTGGCCTTGGAAATCCCGGTCTGGGACGAGAAGACCTGTATTCAATGTTTGAAGTGCGTGGCGATTTGCCCGCATGCGACCATCCGGGCGAAGGTTTACGATGCCGCGGAACTGAAAGGCGCCCCGGCCACGTTCAAGAGCTGCGACTCGCGCGTGCCGGAATTCAAAGGCCAGAAGTTCAGCCTGCAGGTGGCGGCCGAGGATTGCACCGGCTGCACCTTGTGCGTGGAAGTCTGCCCGGCCAAGAACAAGACCGAGGTCAAGCTCCGGGCCATCAACATGCGTCCGCAGGCGCCGTTGCGCGCGGCCGAAGTGGCCAACTGGGATTTCTTCCTCCAGTTGCCCGAGTATGATCGCCGCAAGATCAAGACCACGACCCTGCGCCAACAGCAGTTGTTGCGGCCGTTGTTCGAGTTCAGCGGCGCCTGTGCCGGCTGCGGTGAGACGCCCTACATCAAGATGGTCACCCAGCTTTTTGGCGATCGCATGATTGTGGGCAACGCCACCGGCTGCTCCTCGATTTACGGCGGCAACCTGCCGACCACGCCTTACACCAAGGATGGCTGTGGCCGCGGTCCCACCTGGTGCAACTCGCTCTTCGAGGACAACGCGGAATTTGGCCTGGGCTTCCGGGTGTCCGTGGACAAGCAGAAGGAATTTGCATCCGAACTGGTCCAGAAACTCGCCGCCCAGATCGGTGAAGACCTGGTCACCGGCCTGCTGAAGGCTGACCAGAGCGACGAAGCGGGCATTTACGAACAGCGGGAACGCGTGTCCGCCCTGAAGGCCAAGCTGCAAACGATTGAGGCGCCGGAAGCCAAACTCCTGTTGCCCCTGGCCGACCAGCTCGTGAAAAAGAGCGTCTGGATCTTCGGCGGTGACGGTTGGGCTTACGATATCGGTTACGGCGGGTTGGATCACGTGCTGGCCAGCGGCCGCAACGTGAACGTGCTGGTGATGGACACCGAAGTGTACTCCAACACCGGCGGCCAGATGAGCAAGTCGACGCCGCGCGGCGCCATCGCCAAATTCGCGGCCGGCGGCAAACCGGCGGGCAAGAAGGATCTGGGGTTGATCGCCATGAGCTACGGCAACATCTACGTGGCCAGCATCGCGATGGGCGCCAAGGATGAACACACGCTCAAGGCCCTCATCGAGGCCGAATCCTACGACGGCCCGTCGTTGATCATTGCCTACAGCCATTGCATCGCCCACGGCATCGCTCTGGATCGCGGCATTGGCGCCAAACAGCAAAAGCTGGCCGTCGAATCCGGCCAATGGCTCCTCTACCGCTACGACCCACGCCGGGCGGAACGCGGCGAGAATCCGCTGCAATTGGATTCCAGCGCCGCCAAGTCCAAGGTGCAGGATTTCATGTTGTCCGAAAACCGGTTCAAGATGCTCACCAAGAGCAAGCCGGAGGAGGCCAAGAAACTCTTCGCCCTGGCGCAGGTGGATGCTGACCGGCGTTTCAAGTTCTACCAGTTCATGGCCCAGCGGGATACGAAGGTGGAGGGGGCAACCGTAGCGGCGGCCAAGGCTGCCACCGTGGATCAGCAACCATGATCCGGTTCGGTCGACCGACGTATCTGGACCAAATCGACAATAACTAATCGCAAATCGATAACATTTATGGATCTAACGACCAAATATCTTGGACTGAAACTCCGGTCCCCGCTCGTCGTCTCAGCCTCGCCGATGTCGGAAGACATTGACAACCTCAAGCGCATGGAGGATGCGGGCGCGGCGGCGGTGGTTCTGTATTCTCTGTTTGAGGAACAGTTGCGCCAGGACCGCCTGGAACTGGATGAACATCTGCAGCGCGGCACCAACAGTTCCGCCGAGGGGCTGTCCTTCTTCCCCGAGCCGGATGAATTCCGCCTGGGGCCCGAGGAGTATCTCAAGCACGTGGCGGCCGCCAAGAAGGCGACCCGCATTCCCATCATCGCCAGCCTCAACGGTTCTTCCGAAGGCGGCTGGACGGATTATGCCAAGAAGATCCAGCAAGCCGGCGCCGACGCGCTGGAACTGAACATCTATTACATTCCCACCGACATGAACCTCACGGGCACCGAGGTGGAAATGACCTACCTCGATATTCTGAAGTCCGTCAAAGCGAATGTGAGCATTCCGGTCGCCGTCAAGCTGAGCCCGTTTTTCAGCAGCTTTGCCAATATGGCCAAGCGGTTGGACCAAGCCGGCGCCAACGGCCTGGTGCTCTTCAACCGGTTCTATCAGCCGGACATTGAATTGGAATCACTCGAAGTGAAGCCCAACATCCTGTTGAGCACGCCCATGGCCATGCGCCTGCCGCTGCGCTGGATTGCGTTGCTGTACGGCCGGGTCAATGCCAGCCTGGCGGCCACCAGCGGCATCCACCGCGCCTCCGACGTGTTGAAGATGTTGCTGGCCGGCGCGGATGTCACCATGCTCTGCTCCACGATCATCCGCCACGGCATTCCGCAAATCGCGATCATTGAACGCGACCTGGAAGCCTGGCTCAGTGAGCACGATTACGAATCCATCAGCCAGCTCAAGGGCAGCCTGAGCCAGCAGAAATGTCCCGAGCCGGCCGCCTTCGAACGCGCGCAGTACATGAAGGCGCTCACCGGCTATACCATGCCGCGCACCTGATCGCCCGCGCCGCGTCGCAAATATCACCGGCCGCCGGAGTCATCCGGCGGCCGTTTTGTTTGGAGGGTGAAATGAGCGGTGGTCAACGGCGAGGAGTGAGGAGATACCCCGGCCAACCGAAGAATCTGGGGCGTGTCTTCAAAGCCGAAACGAAGCGCACCCGCACCGTGCGACCGCTGGCAAGACGGACGGCGTGACGCCGTACTGGCATGGCGGCCTTTCGCTTTCAGACGTGGTTGCCGGGTGACACCTGGTTCAAGATCACATGTCAGCGGCCGAGGACGGCCACGGACCGTATCATGACGACCCGCCCTAAAACACTTCGGTACGCAAGCCGGCGCCTTGGCGCACGCTTTGGGCAATTTGAGAAAGCACCCGCAGGGGAAGATGGCCCCATTCCGGTTGCACCCCCGGCCGGGCCGCGGAGTAAATCTGGACGAGGGAAATCTGGGCGCCGCCGGCCTTGAGTTCCTTCAAGCGCAGGACGTACTCATGAATTTCATCGAATGGCGGTTCATCGCCGTTGATGGCCGGGAAAAGACTTTGAATCACCACCGGGCGCTGCCGGCCAATCAACAGGATGTTGCTCAGGATCTTCTCCAGCGGGACCTTGGAACGGTTGATCTTGTCCATGAACGCCTGCGTGCCGCCGTCCAGCTTGATCCAGATTTCGTCGGACCGGGTCAGGATATCGGTACCGCGGAGCACCTCCGGTTGGTCGAGCCCGGTGCCGTTGGTGAGGAGGACGATCTTGAAGAAGCCGCCGAGGGCGCGCACACGGACCACGGCTTGCACCGCTTCCACGAAATTGGGCGCCAGGGTGGGTTCGCCATCGCCGCTCAGGCCCACGTGCCTTAATTGGAGCAGTTCGGCGGGCAGGGAATGATAGCTCGGACGGGAACGCAGATGGCCCTGTCGCACGGCTTGCAGCGTGCGGTGCAGTTCTGCCGCCATCACATCCACCAACAAATGCTTTTCCGTGACCGGCAGGCGCCGGTCCACCTCGCAATACGAACACTCGAAATTGCAGGCCCGGTTGGGATTCATGTTGACTCCCAGTGACAGTCCGCCCGCGCGGGCAGAGACCACGGCGTACACAAAGCGGTTCCCCAACCAATCCCGAGGACGGTCGAACGCGGTCTCACGAACCGGCGGGTGGTACACGGAAGCTGGTTTGCGACTCACCACGACCGGCGCCGTAGCTGTTCTGGTTTCTTCCACAAGGCTTCGTTAAGTTAATATTATTTTAAATATGTCACCACACTGGGTTTGCTAAACTCTGAACAAATCTTGCATGAAACTCGCTTGGCAGGTATTTGCAAATCTTGCCATTTTGTGTACATTTTTTGGGAAAAGATCGAGCCAGTCTTGGACGGGCTGAATCTTGGGCTATGATTGGCCCAATGAGCTCGAAGCAGAGTTTGCGAAAGAATGGCCCGGCGGCTGCCCCGCCGGAGCCGTGTCGTCGCGCTTGGCTGGCCGGGGGTGAGGCGGTCTGCCAGCCCGTTGCCCGCACGGGCAATGGCAAGATATGGCGCATCGTCCTGCTGGGCGCCCCGGGGATTGGCAAGGGCACGCAGGCGGAAATCCTGTGCGAACGCCTGGGCGCCTGCCATCTTTCCACCGGCGATGTCTTCCGCGCCGCCAAGGGTCTGCCCGAGGGCGAGCAAACAACGTCGATGAGAGACGCCCTCCGATATATGCGCCAAGGGGCGCTGGTGCCCGATGAGACCGTGCTGGGTCTCATTCGCGATCGACTCCGCTGTCTCACCTGCGGCGGCGGTTTCCTGCTGGACGGATTTCCGCGCACGGTTCCCCAAGCCGAGGCGCTCGATGAGATTCTGCACCGTGAGCACGTGGGGTTGAACACGGTTTTGAATTACGAATTGCCCCTGGCCAGGACCGTGGCGCGCATTTCCGGCCGCCGCACGTGCAGCCAATGCAAGGCGGTCTTTCATGTGGCCACCCGGCCGCCCAAGGTGGCCGATGTCTGCGACCACTGCGGCGGGGCCTTGTTCCAGCGCGAGGATGACCGGCCGGAATTGGTGGAGTTGCGCATGCATGCGTACGAGACCAGCACCCGTCCGCTGATTAATTTCTATGAGCGGCGCGGCCTGTTGGTGAACATTTCCGCCGAAGGTTCGCCCGAGGAAATCTATCAGCGTACGCGTCTGCTCGCGCTGGGAAAATAACCCGGGTTCGGCGGCCGCTTTGGGGAGGCATTGGCTGGGGCCGGTGCCCCTTTTTTTGCGGCTGGCTGTCTGAAATTCCCTTCGGCGATGTCCGCCCCTCCGCTTCGGCCCATCCTCGGCGGCGGTTGCCGCCAGCCCCGGTCACGAATAGACTGTGCCCATGCTGCATACGCTCGCCGTTGAAAACTACCGTTCGCTGCGCAGCCTCGTGGTGCCTTTGGGCCGGTTGCAGGTTGTCCAAGGAGCCAACGGCTCGGGCAAGTCGAATTTGTATAAGGCCTTGCGCCTTTTGGCGGATACGGCGGCCGGCGGCATTGTCAGCTCGCTCGCGCGCGAAGGTGGGCTTCAGTCCGCGTTTTGGGCCGGACCCGAAAAGTTGTCGCGCGAGATGCGCGCCGGTCGCGTGCCAATCCAAGGCACCCAGCGCCAGGAACCCGTCCGTTTGAAACTCGGCTTTTGCGGTGATGATTTTGGTTACTCGATCACCATGGGACTGCCGGTGCCCTCGGAATCGGTGTTCAAGTTTGATCCCGAGATCAAGCGGGAATCCATTTGGTCGGGTCCCGTTTACCGGCCGCAATCAGCTTTGGTGGAACGGCATGGTCCTACGGTCCGGGTGCGTACGGAACAAGGCTGGCAGACCCTGGCCAACCAACTCAACTTGTTCGAGAGTATCTTCCTGCAGATTGCCGATCCCAACAACGCGCCGGAGGTCTTGCTGCTCCGCGAGACCATTCGCGGCTGGCGTTTTTACGATCAACTCCGCACGGATGTCGAAGCTCCGTGTCGCCTGCCCAGGCTGGGAACTCGTACGCCCGTGCTCGGCCACGACGGCGCCGACCTCGCGGCGGCGATCCAAACGATTCTTGAAATGGGCGATGCCCAGGCGGTGGCTCAGAGCATCGACGCTGCCTTTCCCGGCGCCCGCGTCAGTATCGCGAGCCAGTCGGATGGACGATTTTCCATCGAGTTTCATCAACCAGGGTTGCTCCGCCCGTTGGGTGGCGCCGAATTGTCGGACGGCACGGTACGCTTTCTCTTGTGGTTGGCGGCCTTGTTGACCCCTCGCCCACCCACCCTGATGGTGCTTAACGAACCCGAAACCAGTCTGCATCCCGACCTGCTGCCGGCCTTGTCGCGCCTGATCATCCAGGCTGCCGAACATACCCAGGTATGGGTGGTCACCCATTCGCCGGTGTTGATTCACGCGTTGCGCGAGGGGTCGCCGGAGACCAGGCTTACCGAATTGCAAAAAGACTATGGGCAAACCCAGTTGGAAGGTCAGGACCTGCTCAACCGGCCGTCTTGGCGGTGGCCGGAATAAGTGTGGCCGCCTGGCCCGCTCTCCCGGGAAGCGCCTCGCGAATTACCAAGTCAGGTTCAACAGATGCGCGGCAATTGCTCGCCGCTGGCCATGTCCAATATTCGCGTGGCGCCAAGGGCGCTCTTGAGGGTGACCAGTGGCGCGGATTTTTCGGCCACCCGGCCAATGACGGCCGCGTTGGCGGAGACCGGATGCCGCTGGAGCACCGCGAGCGCGCCGGCCGAATCCTGGGGCGCCACGAAGGCGACGAACCGGCCCTCGTTGGCCACGTGCAGGGGATCCAACCCCAGCATTTCGCAGGCGGCATGGATTTCCTCGCGCACCGGCACCTGGGTTTCGTCGATGGCAATGCGTACCCCGGCCGCTTCGGCAATTTCATTGAGCGCACTGGCCAGCCCCCCGCGCGTGAGGTCGCGCAGACAATGAACTTCAATCCCCGCGGCCAGCAAATCCAGGATGACATCGGCCACCGGCGCGGAATCGCTTTCAATCGTGCTCTCGAATTGGAGTCCCTCGCGCTGGGCCATGATGGCCATGCCGTGCCGGCCCAAATCGCCGCTCACCAGCACGCTGTCGCCGGGAAGCACCCTTTGCGGCAGGATGGTTTGCGGGTGTTCGATGACGCCGAGGCCGGTGGTGTTGATGAACAGGCCGTCGCCCTTGCCCTTGTCCACCACTTTGGTGTCGCCGGTGACAATCTGCACGGCGCATTTTTGCGCGGCATCGCGCATGGAGCAGGCCACGCGCCACAGCGTTTCCATGGGCAGGCCTTCCTCGATGATGAACGCGCAGGAAAGATACAGCGGCCGGGCGCCGCTCATGGCCAGGTCGTTCACCGTGCCGTGCACCGCCATGGACCCGATGTCGCCGCCGGGAAAGAAGAGGGGGTGCACGACGTATGAATCGGTGGTCATGGCCAGCCGGAGCGGCCCGGTTGTTCCGCCCGGGAGTTGCCGGGCGGCGGGCGCCGGGATCGTGAATTGGGCCGAATCATGGCGGGCATCCAAAATCGGATTGGCAAAGGCTTTGCCGATGACCTGCTCCAGCAATTGATGCATCAGACGGCCGCCGCCGCCGTGCGCCATCAACACGTGCGGATATTGCGCGATGGGCAGGGGACAATGCAGCGTGAAATCAGTGGGTTCCATGACTCGGTGGTGACGGCTTACGGTAGTGAATTTGCCGGCGCAATTGAAGGTTCAAATCGCATGGCGGGGCGTGTGTTCAGTGTCGCCGATAGCGGTAATAGGCGGCGCAGGCGCCTTCGCTGGAAACCATGGTGGCGCCCAGGGGATGTTCCGGGGTGCAGCGGGCGCCGAACGCGACGCACTCGTGCGGCTTTTTCAATCCTTGCAGGATGAGGCCGGCGATGCACTCGGCCGGCTCGTCCACTAGGTGTTCGGCCAGGCCGAACCGCTGCTCGGCGGCGAACGCGGCATACGCCTCGCTCAACCCCAGCCCGCTTTGCGGAATTTCCCCGATGCCCCGCCACTTCCGCGGCACCACGCGAAAGACCTGCTTGATCAACGCCTGGGCCGGCTGATTTCCCTCGCGGCGAACCGCGCGGCTGTATTGGTTTTCCACTTCGGCCCGCCCCGCTTCAAGCTGCTGCACGGTCATCCAGATTCCTTGCAGAATGTCGAGCGGTTCAAAACCGGTCACCACGATCGGCACGTGGTATTTTTTGGCGAGGGGAAAGTATTCCTCATAGCCCATGACCGCACACACGTGGCCGGCGGCCAGAAAAGCCTGCACCCGGCACTGGGGCGAGGACATGAGCGCCGCGATGGCCGGCGGCACGAGCACGTGCGAGATGAGCATGGAGAAGTTCTTCAGGCCCTTTTGCTGCGCTTGGAACACGGCCATGGCGGTCGCCGGTGCCGTGGTCTCAAAGCCCACTCCGAAGAATACCACTTCGCGCCCGGGATTCTCCACCGCCACTTGCACGGCGTCCAGGGGGGAATAGACGATGCGCACGTCCGCCCCCTTGGCCTTGGCCGCCAGCAAATCCGTCGTGCTCCCGGGCACGCGCAACATGTCGCCGAACGACGTGAAGATCACTTCCGGGCGCGCGGCGATCTCCAGCGCCTGGTCGATGACTTCCAAGGGCGTCACGCAGACGGGGCAGCCGGGGCCGTGAATGAGGGTGATGCCTTTGGGCAACAATTCGTCGATGCCGAACTTGACGATGGCATGCGTCTGGCCGCCGCAAACTTCCATGATGGTCCACGGCCGGGTGGTCACGCGGTGAATCTCGGCGGCGAGCTTTTGCGCCAGTGCGCCGTCGCGATATTCATCCAGATATTTCATCAGGTTTCCTCCAAATCCCCCAGTTCCTTCATCTGCTTCAGGTACCCGAAGATCTTTTGCGCCTCCTCTTCATCCACCTTGCTCAGGGCGAAGCCCACGTGCACGATCACGTAATCGCCCACCTGCACTTCGGGCACGTACGCCAGGCTCGCCTGCTTGAACACGCCGGAGAAATCCACCTTGCCCATGCGCGTCAACGGATCGTCGCCGCTGATGCTCACCACTTTTCCTGGAATGGCCAGACACATATGTTTTTTAGATTTAGGATTTGCGATGTACCACCGCGGCCGGGCCGCCGACCCCCAGCGCCGCCAGCACCTGTCCCAACGCGATGCCGCCGTCGTTCGGGGGCACCCGTTGGTGCCAATAGGGCTGGAACTGCTCCGCGCGCAAGCGGATCACCGTGCGCTCCAGCAGATAGCGGTTCTGAAAACAGCCGCCGCTGAGCGCCACCCGCACCTGCCCGTGGCGGCGGGCCACGGCCAAAATCAATTCGGCCAGCGTGTTATGAAATTTCGCTGATATTTCGCCAATTGCAAGGCCCTGCTGCAAATCCGCCAAAATTCCCCGGACCAGGGACGACCAATCCCACCGACACAAACCCTGGCCGTCGGGCGCCAGCACCGGTTCGTAAAACGAATCCGTGACCACGCCGGACAACGCGAACTCCAGTTTCATCGCCGCCTGGCCCTCAAACCGCATCTGCTGCCGCAAATTGACAAGGGACGCCACCGCGTCAAACAGCCGCCCCACGCTGGAAGTCAGCGGCGAGTTCAACCCGCGCTGGAGCATGGTCCTGAGCAGAGGCAATTCGCCAGCCGAAAACGCCGCCAACGTGGCCAGCTCCGTTCGCTCGAAGACGGTGTCGCCGAACAGCTCAAACAGCAGGCCCAGCGCGACGCGGCGGGGTTCCTTGATCGCGGCCTCGCCACCCGGCAGGCGGAAGGGGCGCAGGCTGGCCACCCGGGCCACCGAGTCCGGCTTTACGAGAAAGCATTCGCCGCCCCAGATTGTGCCGTCCGTGCCGTAGCCGGTACCGTCCCACGCCACGCCCAAGGCGGGCAGCTCCACCTCGTTCTCGGCCAGGCAGGAAAGCACGTGGGCAATATGATGCTGTACTTGCACCACTCCCGGCGCGGCCGTCGCCGGGCCCGGCCGGGTCGAGGGAAGATGCTCCAAGGCGAAGCGGGTGGAGATATAATCCGGATGCAAGTCGGCCGCCACGATTGCGGCCGGTGAATCGTAAAGCTGCTGGAGATCCGCGCTCACGCGGCGGAAAGCCGCCTCCGCCTGCGTGGTTTCCAGGTCGCCGATGTGCTGGCTGACAAAGACATTGCGGCCTACCGCCAAGGCCACCGCGTTCTTGAGGTGCGCCCCCACGGCGAGCACGGTCGGCGATTGGCATTGGCGGGCGCCATTGGCCGACGGGTCCCCCGTGCCGCGGGCTGCCGTTGGCAATTGAATGGGCAGTGGGGCGTAGCCACGGGCGCGGCGGAGGATCATTTCCCGGCCCAGCACCACGCGCACGATGGAATCATCCACGTGGCGTACAATGGGCCGGTTGTGTCCGAGGAATCCGTCGGCAATGCCGCGCAGGCGTTCGCCGGCTTCGCGGTCATCCGTGCAAATGGGTTCATCGCTCAGGTTGCCGCTGGTGGCCACCACGGGAAAGCCCAGTTCGGCCATCAGCAGGTGGTGGAGGGGATTCGCCGGGAGCATCACGCCCAGATAGGGATTGCCCGGGGCCACCGCTGCGACGACGGGCGTTGGCTGTCGGCCGTTTCTGGCCAGCAGTACAATCGGGGCTTCCGGCGATTGGAGCAGCCGGG
>CAYTJG010000054.1:0-26156 GCA_964437865.1 uncultured Bifidobacteriaceae bacterium
CCGCCGCTTTCCGCCGCGGTAACGTTAATTTTTACATCGGCCGGGGTGGCGAACACCGTTCCGTTGGTCGGACTGGTAATGCTCACGGTTGGCGCCACCACCGCGCGGACGACGACCGAGCCGGTGAAGAGATGAATGCTGCATTCGTAGGGAAAAGTGCCGGCGGTCGTGAAGGTGTTGGTAAACGTGGCCGGACCATCCAGTGTGGCCGAAGCCGTCCACGCCTGCGGACTGCTGGTGCTGGTGACGTTGTGAAAGTTGGAACCGGCGGGCCAGGTCCATATGACCTTATCACCGGTGGAGATGTTTGTCGTTGCCGGAACAAACCCGACGGGTGAATTGTTCACGGTCACGTTCGCGACCGCCGCCAGCCCGGAAAGGGGGCAGCTCCAAAATAACCCCACGGCTGTGGCGGCAGCGAATCCGTAATTTTTGAATTTGGTTTTCATCGTTTTCCTGTAAGAGGCACGACCACCAAACTTGTTCCCGAAAAACAGCGCTTTTTTTCCGCGCCGTTTTGCGGCGCCGTAGGCGGTTGAAGATTTACACAATCCCGGGTTGCTTCCGTTACCATCGGCTTGCGTGGTTGGGGGGACTGGCAATTACCCAAGGAACTCGCCGGTGTGGAATGGCCGCCGAAATAATTCTGCCAACGCGGATATCCAACCGGGAACGGGCAGGGATCGTCTTCAGAATCAGACCAGAATGCGACCGCACGGGAAGGCCGCTGACAGATTCAGCGGCGCGTCGAGGTGCGGCCTTTCATTGCGGAAAGCAATGAAGGGCGAGAGTTGGCTCAAAACCGCATTGCAGCGCCCGAGAAGGGGCGCGCACCGAAGACTACGGCCAAGTGGCCAGAATCTTCTCCGCCTGCACGACTTGTTCAGGCGAACCGGTAAAACTGTATCGGTATTTTCCAGCCCGGCGGGTGACTTGGACCGCGATGGTTTCCAAGCCGCTGTTTTTCATGCGTAAGCGGAGTTGTTTGTAAACTTCCCGGAGGCCGTGTTGCTGAAGGCTGTTGCTCATACTTAAGCTTCAATGCAGAAGGGTCGGATAGCAATGTTAATCGACGCTTGTTTTAAGGGTCGTCGCCCCGGTTCACCAAACCTAAAAGCCTTGTTCTAATCGCCTAATTTACGAGGCGCAGGCGGAAAAAGGACTGTCCCGCATTGCCCAAGGCATTGGTGAGGGGCAGCGTGGCCCCCGTTCCGATCACCGGACTGCCCAAAGGTGCCCAAGCCGAGTTGGTGAGGTTGGCTTTATATTCGAGCTGGTAAATCTGGCCAGCCACGCCAGACCAGTCGAAGATAAGATTGGTACCGGTCACCTGCGCATTCAGCGGCACCGACAGCGGCACACTCGCCGAGAAACTCAAATTGTCAATGGCCAGTCCCTGGGCTTTGCCGGTGGCATCGGTCATCTGCCACACCAGCCACAACGCCCCGCCAGGCGGCCAATTGGCCATGACCTGATCCAACACAGCCAGATTGGTCTGGTTGAGCGATGCCGTGCCATCCACCGCAGCCCCGCCGGTATCCGCCGCGACCGTGGGGAAGCTCACATTCAGGGCCGGCAAAAACGCCGCGGCGCTCGTGCTGGCCGGAAAGGCGTTGGTGCCGGTCTGGTCGACGACATAATAGAATTGCAGGGTCTTGGCCAGATTGGATTGCCGCCAGACCTCACCAGTGAATTGAAGGTTCATCCGATTCAAGGTCATCCCGGTGCCATTGATGAACCGGACACCAAAGGCGGTGCCGCCCGTGGTGCTGGTGGCCAGCAAACCCAACGCGCGATTGGAACTGTTCGCCGGACCGAAGCTGATCTGCCCCCCGGCGGTCTGGTCGCCAGCCGTGGCCCCAAAGCGGGTTTCAGACACACTGGTGCCATACCAGCCCGCCAGGGTGGAAATGCCCAGGCCGCCGCTGGAACCGCTGGCGACCACCGGGTAAGCGAAGTCATAAGGATTCGCCAGGGAATAAGTGGTGCCATCAATCGTCACCGTGTTGGCGCTGTTGACTGAAGTCGCGCCCGGATCGGGCAGTGAGTCAAAGGTCTGTTCATAAACCGACGCGGGCACGGTATAATCAACGAATGAAGGTACCTGCGTGGCGGTGCTGTTGTTGGACGCACCGGGGGTCGCCAGAAAAAATTCCTGGCGGCTGAAGCTTTGTCCATCGGGTACCGAGCCGTAGGAATCGTTGGCGCCGATGTCCTGGTAATTTAAATAGTCGAGCACCTGTGGCTGGCCGTTGGTCGCGAGCCGGGTCAGGGCCAGTGAACCGGTGCTGCCGGGCAGGATGAAACCGGCGTGCAGCTCGTTGGTGGTGGCAAGATTGGTCAACGCATCGGCAAAGATCACCTTGAACTGGCCGGCGTTGATACTCGCGTTGGTTGGAAACGCCCACTGGAGCAGGTTGGTGTAGTTATCAGCCAGATAAAGTCCGCGCAAGGAGATGACATTGGTGCCGGGATTGTAGAGTTCCAGCCAGGGCGCGTGTTGGCCGGCGCTGTTGGTGATGCCGGTCAGGTTCTCGGGTTGCACTTCATTGATCCACAGCGACGGGAAGGGCGTGAGCAGGCTGGCGACGCTGTTCAGGGCATCCGGGGTGGCGACCGCTGCGGTGGCCGACCAATTGCCGACCCGCCAGTTGTCCTGGCGCGGGTCAATCAGTTGTAGGGACGCGCCGGTGCCGTTGGCGTTTGTTGGCCAGGGCGCAGCGCTGTCAAAGAAGAGCTCGGCGACCGTCACGCTCGTGGTGCCAGCGCCGTCGGGCTGGATGAGAGTGAGGAGTTGCGGCGGCTGCAGCGTGCCCGTGAACAAGTCAAAAACCGGATTGGTCGCTCCATAAGCCCGGGCAAACGCCGCGTGGTTCTGCGCCAAAACCACGTAATTGGTCGGCCCCAGGATGGAGCCTTCCGGAAAAGTGTAGTCCAGTGCGGCCAGCTGCCACCCGGACAGATCAAAGGTCACGTTGGTGGAGTTGTTGTATAATTCCACAAACTGCGCGCTGTCCACCGTGGGTGCGCACATGATTTCGTTGATGACCACCCGGCCTGCCGGCGACGCGTTGGTGCCACTGTAAACCACACTGACGCTGTTGCTGTCATCTGTGATCGGCACATGGCTCTCCCCCACGCCCACCACGGTCAGACGGTTGGTGCCGTCGGCCAGCGGCATGGCGACCACCCAGTTGGTGAGCGACGTCCAGGTCAGTGGATAAGCCGCGCCATTGATCCAAACGGTGGTCACATTCACGGGGGCCGTGCCGGTCACATACGCCACGTTGTTACTGATCGCGATGGCGCCATTGACCGCAAAGTTGGTGGCGTTCACGGCGGCCAACTGCGCCGCGATGCTGCTTTGCGCCTCGGCGAGCCAGGGTTCAATGCTCACCGCCGGATCTTCCACGCTCAGGCCGTTTTCGGTAATGACATTGTATTTGGCCGCGAGCAGTGGCGTGCTGTTGGCGACGTCGAGCGGGCCGTTGACGAGATCCTGCAGCGCGCGCCAATACATGCGCAAGAAGGTGGGATTGCTGTAGATGGCGGCCATGTTGGCATCCTCCGAATTGACGGTGAACAAGTTCTGGCCCGGCCCCCACGAACCGTTGTTTCCGAACACCGTCTCCAATTCCCACATCAACAGGGTATACTTGGTGCCCAGCGTGCCGATGTAACCAAACAGATTCTGGGCGTTTTGCGAGCCGAAGGTGTCCCAGCAGCCCGCCGCATGGTCGGCCGCGAACACCCGCATCCAGTTCTCCATGTTCGCCATCCCCTCCAGATTGGCCACATAATTGGCCGTGCCGGCGGAATTGGCCGCGTCCACGAGCAAGAACACATTGGTGAAATCACTGTCCGAATCAGGCGTGCGGCGGATTTCATAATTCCAGCGGTAGCGCGCCGCCTTCTTTACGCCCCCGGTGGTCGTGTAGGGCATCAGGGCACACCACGACTGATTGTCGAAGCCGATCGTGGAGCCGGACAGGAAGGGCGCCATCTCAAACCAGGGCTGCATTTTGAAAAGGTAACCTCCGCTGTCATTCGGAAAGTGCTCCTTGACGATATCGCTGTTGGGCACCTGGGTGTCTTCCATGAGCGTGCCGCGCCGGTTGCCGTTGACATAGACCGCCACATACCGTTTATAAAGCCACGGCTCCCCGAGGGCCCGTTGGAAGGTGAAGGCCAACTGGCTGCGCTGCAGGCTCAAATCCGAGCCCGGATCCGCGCCCGGCGGATGCAGCTTCTTGAAATCCGTCACGCCCAGAAACTTGTCGTCATCGCTAAACTGCCATTCGTAACTGCACGGACTGCCCGCCGGCGTGTCATAATCCTGATGATACGGGCTGCCGGAATAGCGGCCCCCGATATTGTAAATGACGCGGCCGTTATAGACGAAGGTGCAGTCATTTTTCCAATCCCGGCTCAAGTTGCCCAGATTGGCCCAGCGGTCGAGGTTGGTCTGGGTGAGCCACAAATGATACACCCCGAAACTGCCGCCCGGATTGCCATCGCCAAACATGACCACGCACTCCCGCACCGGCTCATTTTCCTGGGGACGGAGGGCCGGAAAGCGCGTGGTCGTCCCCAGCGTGTCGATGGCGGCGATATAATAAGCCGCGACTTGATTGGCGGCCTGTCCCGGAATGGTCGCGCTGTAAACACCATCCCCGGGCACCGCATCCCCGCCGGTGCCGTTGTCGAGCATCGCTACCGCCGTGTAATTCGTGGCCGGATCCAGCCGGTAGTAGAGCGTCAGGCTGTGCAAGCCGTGCGGGTCGCTAACATTGGCCGTGACCACCGCCGCCTGGCTGGCCGCCGGCAGGCTGGGCGTATGAGTCACGTTATAAATGGCCGGGCCGGCATTCGTCACCCTCCGGCTGTTGGCGCCGCCTGGCGTGCCGAGATTGGTAGGAATGGGCAGCGCCGCCGTGGCTTCCAGCCAGTTGCCGTTCAAGCGCAGCAGCGTCTCGGGCCAGCCGTGCACCCAGCGCGCCTCGTAGCTGAGGGTGACCGTCTGACCGGCCGCCAGCGGGTTGGCCTTCAAGGCCACCTCGCAGGAGTTATCCCCCGGCCAGAGGCGGTCGCTGGATCGAATATGCAGCGAGTAGCCGCTTTGATAACCGGTGCTTTCCAGACTGGAACACGCCATGGCCCCCTGGATCGACCAATCGGTCAGGCCCAAGCCGCTTTCAAAGGTGCTGTTGGCCACGTAGTTGGTGCCCTGGTAATTGACTTGGATATCATCCACCAGACATTCCCCCGCATCCAGCAAGCCAATCTGGGCGTAATCGATGGTGGCGTCATAATTGGCGCCGTTGTCCAGCACCCCGGTGCAGGTGATGTTGGTCCAGACGGTTTTCGCGGTGTCATCACTATCCGCCCAGTTGGGTGCCAGGCGATGGTTCGCGTGCGGGTCGATGAGCTCCAGGCTGCTGCCGCCTCCGGAGGACCATTCTCCCCAACGTCCGCCGGTGCCATAGGTGACTTCATCCTCCGCCACCAAAATGGCATTCGTCGCATATAATGTCTCTGGCCTCGCCAGCACCACCAACTGGCCCTTGTGTGACAGCTTGCCGCTGTAATTGCCCACCGTGTTCCCGCCGTTGAGATTGGTGTATGCGGCGAACAAATTGGTCATGCTTTTGGCGACCACCAGGTAACCGTTCGGCGCCAGCGTGACGCTGGGAAAAGTGAAGGTGACGCCGGCGGTGAACTGCCAGCCGGCCAGGTTGATCGTATTGGTTCCCTGGTTGTAGAGTTCAATGAATTGGTCGTCATCGTTGCCGCTGATCGGGTCATACATCAGTTCATTGATCACGATATCGCCGATCACAATGGCGCTGTTGTTCGTGCCCGGCGTGTTGGTGGTGAACGCGTAAAAATCATTGGCCCCATCCGGCCAGCGGCCATAGGAGACCCCGTCCGCCTGTGCCCCGAATTGCACGGCGTCCAGCACGCGACGGCGGTCGGGCTTGAGGAAATACAGCGTTTCGCCCCCGCCATTCAAGGCGAAGCCGAATTGCGGCTGCGTGAACGCCAGGAAACCGGCCGGGCCGATCATCGTGCCGGCGGGAATGACAAATTTGTTGGTGCTGGGATCATCGGTCAGTATGCACCCGGACACATCCACGCTGTTCGTGGCGTGATTGTAGAGTTCGATGAATTGGGGCACCGCGGAATTTTCCGTATGCGGCAAGAGTTCGTTTATGACCACATTGCGCAGCGGGCTGGGAGTGAACCCGTCCATCTGCCCCGGCGAGCCGCCCACCACGTCGCTGATGTCCCAGGCCCGCGGATCGCCCTCGCCGTAGGACGGCCTGGCCAGCACGAGGGAATGCCCGGTGCCGTCCGTGGCCACCGGCCATGGATAGGCGTCCGAATACGGCACAGTCAACAGCACGTTCGTCTGCTCATCCAGCAACTTCAGCGATTCGGAATGCTTGAGGCTGCCAGTGTAGGGCCCCGTGACATTGGTGATGCCGTAAACGCTTTCCAGGTCAGCCGGCGCCGCGGCCACCACGAGATAACCGCCCCCGGCAATCTGCGTGCCGGCCGGAAACGTGTAATTCATGTCCGCACAGGTGAGTTGGTAACCGCCGATGTCCTGAAACCAGGGATTGGAATTGTACAACTCCAGGAACTCCAGATTTTTCCCGTCCGTCCGGGGCGCGGGTTTCCACATGATTTCGGAAAAAACCACCGGGGTGCAGCGACTGGACGGTCCCAACGGTTCGTGGGGATTGACGACGGTGGCGACCACGCCGTTGGTCACGTCGGCCAAGTCGCTGAATTGCGCCGCGGCGACGGCGTTCGTGTTGTGGCTGCTCACAACATAACCGAGATAAACCTGCGCCGGCATGGCGATGGTGTCGCTGCCCAGCAGCGTCCACGTCTGACCGTCGTATCCCGCGTAGCCGTTGAACGTATCGCCCACCCGCTGCAAGCGCAGCCAGGTGTGTGGATAATTGGCCGGAAAATTCCCCACCGTGTCAGCCGTGCTGTCGGCGGGATCGCGCCATTCAAAAAACGTTCCGTTCATGGCCGGCGTGGCCAGGGCGGCGGCAAAACGACTGCCGGCATCCAACGTCTCGCGGGCCATCAATCCGGCTTGGGCAAAGACATCCGACAACCCCAAATCCGCCACGCAGACGCACACGTCAAAATTGCTCGTGCATGGTTGGTAAATGAAACCGCCCTGGTCCGAGGCACCCCCGAAGGCGCTGCCGGAAGCAGTGACAACCAAGCCATTGGTCGTGACCGTAAACGTGGAAGCCATCGACGGATCGCCGATATCCTGCTGCACAATAGGCAGGGCCTGGAAGGTCACCCTTGTGTTGGTGGCGATCAGGTTGGGCGGCAGCGCCCGATCGAGCACACCATTGATGACGAGCGTGTAATTGGTGCCGTAAGTCAAAGGCGCCGTGGTCAGCAGCACGGAGGAGTTATCGGCGTCCAGGAACCCGGCCGAGATGGCCAGGCCGTTGGTGAAGACATAATTTGCCAGGTTGGTGGCGGTGGCGGCGGCGACCGTTTTGGAGAAATCCACTTCGACGTTGGTGAGGCCGAGGTTGAAGGCGCGCAGCACCACGGGCGGATTGGTGTCCAGCGTCACCGACAGCACTACCGGCGCACTGGTGGCCGCGCCCAGGCTGTCGCTGACCAGCACGCTGTAATTGCCGGAGGCTGCGGGGGTGAGATTGCTGAGGGACAAGGAACTGTTGGTGGCGCCGGGCCAGGCCACCCCATTGGTCTCCCATTGATATTGAAACGGCGCCACGCCAAGGGCCAGCTCGGAGAACACGACCGACGCGCCGGCAAACAAATTCGTGGCGGGCGTCACCGTGGGCACGCCGGCCTGGGGAGCGGCGGCCACGCCGTTGAAGTAAAGATTCAGCACCTGCTCCTGACTTAACGAGGTGCCGAAAACCGCAACTTCGTCCATGATTCCGTTGAACACCCGGCCGCCATTGTCGCCATCGGCGCCGATCAACGTGGTCGTGTCGAACGCTTCGACGGTGCTGGCCACGGCATTGGTGGCGGACTCGACCCCATTGGTGTTGCAGAGATAAATGACAGCGTTTTGCGGCGAGATCACCAAGGCGACAAACGACCAGGCCTGCTGCGGTGGGATCAGGCCCGAACTCCAGCTCCAAGTATCGGAGTTGTTCTGGTTCCAAGTGTAGCCCAACTGGCCGCCCGAAGTGAAATTCAAGCCGGCGGCATCGCTGCCGGGTCGGCAAAACACCAGGCCGCAGTAAGACCCGGGCGTGCCAATCGGGTAAATCCAGGCGCTGATGGTGACCGTGTTAGTGTTTAGATTCAGGGCCGGAATCGTGATAAAAGAATTGGCTTCGTTGTACGTAAATTCCGCCGCCGTGTTATATGACTCGAAACCCGGAAAACCGGTGGCCGGCCCGGGCCCGGCCACCCCGTCGATGGCGGCGGAACCATAGACGCCATTATAGTTGCCGGTTACGTCCACCGCCGTTAAATCCCCGCTGGCCGTGCTGTTGGTTTCATCGAGTCGCCAGTAAGCGATGGGACTGGCCTGCTCGACGGCGCTGGCAAAGGCCGCCAGCGGGTCCACGGTCAGACGCGCCGCGCTGGTGGCCACCGGCCCGCCCAGCGCATTGGAGGCCAGCAGCGTGTAGCTGCCCGTATTGGTCGGTTGTAGCTCGGCAAAGGTGAGCGAGGTATTCGTGGCGCCGGGTATATTCACCGCGCCGGTGCCAGTATTCACCCGCCACTGGTAGGCGAGGGGCAGCGTGCCGGTGAACGCGGCGGAAAACGTCAGGCGGCCGCCCACATAACCCAGCGCCGGATTCGGGGTGATATCTGAAACCAGGATCGGCGCGCTGCCGGCGACCAGATTCAGCACCGCGACGCTACTCGTCGAAACCCCCAAGCTGTTGGAGACCGCCACCGCATAACGATACGCACCCGGAGCCCAACCAGCGGTGCCCAGGTTCAAATTCGTGGCCGCCGCCCCGGTCAGATTGGTCAGTGCGCCGCCGCCACCGCCGTCGGTGCGCCATTGATAATGCAGCGGCGTTGCGCCGCTGGCCGTCTCAGTCAACGTCACCGGCGTGCCGGCATAGACGGGATTGTTGGTGGGAGCAATCGAAGGCGTGCCGGCCACCGGCGCGAGTGGCACGGTGAGGCCCACATCAAAAACAGCGTCGAAACCGGCCCCCCACGTGATAGCCCCGCCGGCCGGCGGGAACAAGCCAATCTCGCCCTGCGCGTAGGGACTGCCGCTCGCCACGGCCAGGGCTTCCCAGCCACCGGTCGAACTCGCTTTGCCGAAAGACCAGGCATACGTGGTGTTGGCCGCCAGCCGCAGCGACAAGTTGGTCCATTGCAACCAGTCGCCGTCGTTGAAGGTGATATTGGCCGAGGTGTTGGTTTGCAAGGGTGTGGCATTGCTCCCAGACACTGAATAAAGGTGGAGATAATACGGCTGGGCCGTGCCGATACCATCGTCGGAACCCAGCCCGGCGGTCCGGATGGCCAAGGAGGCCAGGGTGTATCCCGCCGCATTGGATCCGGTTTGGAAAGTCTGTCCGGGCTCGCCGTCGCCGTAGCTGGTCTGGTTGTCGGTATAGTAATTCAGGCCAGCGGGAGCGGTCCGGTTGCCGTTCGCGCTTAACTGGGCGATGTCATAGGCTCCCGGAGTGGGCGCGGTGCCCCCCACGTCCACGAGCGTCTGCCCGCGGCCGGCCAGGACTAGCGACTGGAGCATTGTTGCCCCCACCAGCACCTTGAGATTGCATCTAAAAACCAGACCGACGCGGGCTTTGAAGTCAATAAATGTCATGGCAACCTAGGCATGAAAGTGGCTGAATGAAGAAAGCGTAGCGTCTGGTCGTTAAGACGTCCACGAATATCAACCCGGGAGCGATGGCTCGTGCTACCAAGCAAGGCCTCACCGGTTCCTCAAGGATAACTTCCCCGACGATTTCCCCATCCGCCGCTTCATCTCCCGGCCTCCACCACAGCGAGGCCGGTGCAAATCACGCAGGACGGCGTGGCCGTGACGAATCAATTTCCGGAGACGTTCGCGGCCAGCAGCGATCCAAGTGTGGTTAATTCCGACCCGTCAACCAACAAGGTGGCCATTGAGACCAGCACTGTGACCAATGCCGTCACCATTCCCGGTTACAGCGCGGAGCTAAACATGCAACTTGGCTGGCACGGCGTCGCCCGACCGGTTCATCATCTGCACTTTGAAGGCGGCCAGCTGATCGTCGTAGTAGTCCACTGAATTGGGCGTGGTGCTCACGGTGGAATCGTAGTTCACCAGCGTGACCAGGGTGCTGTAAGTGGCCGTGTCGTGCAACGGCACCACGGCGCGAATACCGCCCGCCGGCCCGAGGCGCGAATAGCAATCCGCCTCATGAATTTGCTTCAGGACATTCACGCGATAGCCCAGTTTGCCCAGGAACATCTGGTAGGAATTGGTGGTGATCAGCGCGGCAACCATCACCGGGCTATCCTTCCCCAGATGGTCGAATACCGCTTTCAGCGGTTTGAATTCGGTGCGCAATAGAATGCGGTCGAATCGGTTCGAATCGGTTTCAGCAATGGGCGGCGGCGCGGAGATTGGTTTGGCAATGGCGGGCTTGTTGATCACAATTTTTTAGTTCAAATGATTCGCCGAATCGGCGCTTCAGAGAAGAACACCATCAGTATCGTTCATATCGCCGGCAAAGTCCAAGGATCATTTGGTTGAAATTGGTGGTATCGCCGGCGCGCCTTTGCTGCGATAATGGCACCGGGTTTTATCGTGCAAATTGCCTCTGCCATTTTTGACTGCAGCGCGCCGGACCTGGCGGCGTGCCCGGACGAGTCGTTGCCCGAATTCGCCTTCATCGGGCGTTCGAATGCGGGCAAGTCCTCGCTGCTGAACCTGCTGGCGGGCCAGGACGGCTTGGCCCGCGTTTCGGCCGTGCCGGGGTTCACCAAGCTCCTCAACTTTTTCACCGTCAACCAGTCCTGGCGGCTGGTGGACCTGCCGGGCTATGGCTTTGCCGAAGGAGCCAAGAAAAACCGCGCGCGGTTCAATCAGGCGGTGCTGCATTATCTGAAAAACCGCACGAATCTCTGTCTGGTCTTCGCCCTCATTGATTCCGGGCTGCCGCCGCAGGAGCCGGACCTCGCGTTTGTGGACTGGCTTGCGGGCAACGCCGTGCCGTTCGTCTTGGTTTTCACCAAGACTGACAAGGAAGCACCGGCCACGATACAAGCAAACATCGCCGCGTTCAAAGCGGCCATTTCCGCGTGGTTCGAGCAGCCGCCCGCTTGCTTCACCTCTTCCGCCACCAAGGCGCAGGGCCGCCCGGAGTTGCTCGGGGTGATCGAAGAGGCGATGTCAGCGATTCAGGCCGAATCAAAACAAACCGCGGCCTCTTCCCAAAGCCTTCTTCGGAGTCCGCAGGCCATCCGCAAAAGTCGGCCCGATCGCTCGCGCCCGTGGTGAGAGCCGGCTTGGGAGCTCGGAAAAAGCCCTCTTCAACGGGCTGTTGGGGGCGCTTCTTGCCACCCGGCCAAAACAAGGATCACTCTCACTTAAGCGGTGCTGGGCTTTGAAATTGGACGCTTGCTGAAACTCCTCCCCCGCTGGCTACTACCGTCATGGTCCCGAAGGTGTCGCTCGGCGAGCCGGGAACGGTAAGTGTCGCCACAAAGGTCCCATTCGTCGCGGCCACAGACGCGACCTTGACACCGGCAATACCAATCGAGACTGGTCCGTTCGGATAGTCGCTACCCCTCACGGTGAAGTGGTCCCCGCCAACGAGGATCGGCAGCGTCACAATTTGATTTGTCGCTGGATCGATAATCTGGAGCTGCGCCAGAGCCGTCGTCGCCACAGTAATCGCTGCGCTGGCCAGCGGAGCGCCATCCAACTGGGCGACCAAATTATACGCCCCAGCCACCGTCGTTGACGGAATGGTGACATTCAGCTTCCAGAGCTGGGACGTTGCCGACAGCGCCTGATTCCCCAGCGTGGCCATGCTCTGGGCGGAACTTTGCAACTTCAAAATCAGTTGCACGTCGGAGGAAAGGCTCGTCTTGACCGTTAACGGATAGCTGCTCCACGCCGACCACCCAACTGTGTCCGAACATCTTGCCCAGAATTCGTACTCGGTATTCGGCACGAGTGCCGTCACGGTATACATATAAACGCCATACCCGGTGAAGTGAGGTGGAACGGGTACATCGATCGAAGTTGTGGCATCCTTGCCTTTGATCTGATACTTGAGCTGGGCGCCCGTCGGCGTGCCGGTGGAGGTGTTCGGCCATTCGAGTTGAAGTTCCGTCGCTGACGGAAGCGGGAAGTTATCGCCGACCACACTGAGGGATGCACCCGGGGCCACTCGAGTGTTGCTGACCGAGAGCGAGGGCAGGTTGCTCAGAACCTTGGTCGGGTCGTTCACAATCTCAACCGCCGGGCCCGGATCAATCGGCCCCGTCAGCGTGACCTTGCTATCCTTGTCGGGAAGAGAAGCCCACTGCTTGCCGGCCGGAGTAAACGTCCCGTCCAGAGCAGTGTCGCCCTGCTTGAAGTCGAAGTATTTCCAGTAGACGTTTCCATCCACGCCTGTGGCAAAGAAGTAGGTGCGATTGGTGTCGCCGCTCGGATCGGGAACGATGACGGGACGTCCAATAAAAGGACCGCCCAGGCTCGTGAAGATTCCATTAACTGGAAACCATTCCTTCTCCTTCACCAAGGAGGCACCCACCCAGATTTGTTGATCCGTTCCCAACAGTGCCAGCCAGAGCATACCGGCGGTCGAGTTCAAGGCACTGGCCACTTGCGCCGCATCGGGTCCGGGCAAACTGGGATAAACTGGCGCAAAGTCCGTATAGGGACTTTGTCCGGCTTCCGGCTCGGCCGCGTCATAGTTACTGTTGAGCTGACCACCGTGACCAATTGCGTACGCCCCATCATTCGTGATGGCATCAGGTCCAAGCATCATGAAGCTGGGAAACTCCGCATCGTCATAGGGCCAGTTGATCGTCCACGCGCCGGATTCGGTGAAGTTTGCGTTGAGTTGCAGTCCGCCGGCAACCCGCGTTCCCCAGTACGTCTCAATGCCCACCGGCGGAAGACCGGCGTATATGCTGCAGCCTTTGCCCTCGCTCCAAGTCCCGGTTATCTGCACCGTGTTGCCCCAAATCTTGAGATCCAATGGATTGACCTCCAAACCCGTGCTGTAGTCGAGCGGCGGGTTGGGATTCGCGGGTGCTCCGGCGAAAGAGGAGAGCGTCCCGTCGGCAGCCACCTTGCTGTGCAGAAGAGCGCCCGCGGCATCGATGACAAAAAGGTCTGGCACCGAACCAGGTGCCAGGGCCACCAGACTGCTGAACCCCGTTGCGTTGGATGCGCGTTGCCAAGTGTGCCACCCGGAGGCGTCGCGATAGGCATGCATAATGCCTCGATCGTCCTGCGCCAGCCCAAAAAGATGGATGGGTGACACCGCCTTGTCGTTGCCACCAGTCGGAACCACGCACGAGACATTGCCGACCACGGCTTGACTCAGACTGAACTCGGGTTCGACGAATTTCGTCGGATCGGCGGGGTTGAACAAAAACGCCGTGGTCGGCCCCAAGGGGAGCGACCGGGCAATGACGATGGATTTGTTGGAAGACTTGCTGGGGCCGGCCACGGCGAGGCGCGGCGGGACCGCCTCGACCGCCAAGGAGAGACGCGACGCAGGCGTGTTACAACCGCTGGATGGAGGCGTGAGTGCCTGGGAAGGCGAGTTCGCGACCCGGTGAACCTTATAGCCGGCTGTAAGTTGGCCCAGACGTACGCCCAAATACTGGTCCGAATGAAGATGGACCAAGCCGCTGCAGGGAGGAGCCGAACTGGAGTTATAGATAAAATTAAGCGCTCCCAGGATGACATTGGTATAAGCTTGGACATTAATATCCACAAGTGAGCCGATGGCCTGCAAGCCAGGAAGAATCTGGCTATTCAACTCATTGGTCACGGTGGTGAAAGGGTCGTCCCAGCCGCCCGTGATGTTCAAAACTTGATAAATCACCGTGATCAACGACTCGTCAGCCACCTCGATCGGCTCAGACTCGGCCCAACGGCCGAGATCCACCATGGTTCCGGAGTAGATCTGCCGCGCAATCGGCACTGAAAAACAATGCTTGGTGACAGCGTCATCTATTTTGTAATAGACGGACAGGATTAGGGAGTCGTTGGTGGTTGAGGCCTGTTGATCCAAGGTGAAGTTTTCTGCGCGAAATGTATAAATTCCACTTGGCATATTTGGGTCTCCTTTTGATTTACCAGATTGGGTTGCTATCTTCCCTGTCTGACTTATACACTTTGACCGTATTCAACCTGAATGTCAATCCAATTCTTTCCAACCTGGATTGTACTTCCCGTTTGATTCCGTATACGCAACCACAAATGTTAGTTTTAATGATATCGCACATCCTTAATATATTTGTAAGTCTATTTCTAATCATCGCGCAGGTTCATAGTGGGGTGGAAAGTGTTATGGCACCAGTGCTGTGTTTTGTCCATGAATAACATCCACGAATAAAACGCGGCGCCTATGTTTATAAATGCTGATGTTAGTATGTTTCCCACATAGCCCAGGATGACTTGCATGAGTCTCTGCACACCGTTTCACAACCTTTCGGGTCCGTGTTCTTCACCATCAAGGCGGACGAGCGGGAAGTGCTTCGATCCGACCTCATCCGCGGAACAAAACTGGCGCGCTTCAAATTCAAGGTGGCCGGGGTGAACAACTTCGAATTGATCGTGGCCCTCAGCGGCCACAACAACAATGACTGAGGTCTGGGCTCGAACCGACCTTGAGCCGCTGACCCGGACAAATATGGCTTGCAAATCCGCCAGTTTCTCTTCAAATGCTCGCATGAAGTTTTTTGCCAGATATCTCGTGATCGGACTGGCCCTGGCCGTGGGTCCGCTGCTTCATGCCCAATATGAACCCTTGCCCGGCGAAGCCCCCTCGGCCGCCGCCGCGCTCACTCCCCAGATGCTGAAAACACTGGAAGAGTCCGCGCCGCTGACCCCGCAATTGCGCGCCGTCCGGAACGCGCTGGCCAACAACAGCGTCAGCTCGTTGGTCATCAACCCGGAGGTGGAGCATGGCACCGACACGCTCTTTACCAAGGAAATTGCCAAACCCGGCTCGATTGCCGACCAGAAACAATCCGGGCGTTGCTGGCTTTTTGCGGGCCTCAACGTCCTCCGGCCGGGAGTCATCGCCAAACAGAAGATGAAGGATTTCATGCTCTCGCAGGCTTATGAACAGTTTTATGAGGAGCTCGAAGCCGCCAACCGCTCCCTCGAACTGGCCATCACCCTGCGCCAGGAACCGGTCCATACCCGCCGCATGGACACCTTCCTCAAGAATCTCATCAGCGACGGCGGCAATTGGAACTATGTCCGGGCCTTGATCCAGAAATACGGTGCCGTCCCGGAATCGGTCATGCCGGATGACTATGCCGCCTCGCATTCGGGCGAAATGGCCGCCCTGCTCGCGATCCGCTTGCACAAGGCGGTGTTGGAGATTCACCAACCGTCCCACGCGAACGCCGACGTTGCGGATCTTCGCCAGTTGAAAATGGCCGCGCTCCAGGATATCTACAAGATTCTGGAGTTATGCCTGGGCAAACCGCCGGCAACCTTCGACTGGCGCTACGAAACCAAGGACGGCAAAATCTCTCCCCTCGCCAGCTACACGCCCCAATCCTTCCGCCAGCAGTTTCTGGACGAAGATCTGAACCGGTACGTGAGCTTTGCCAACTACCCCGGCCAGCCCATGCATGCCCACCTGGAATGGGCTTGGGAACGAAACATGGCCGACCAGCCCAACCTGGAAGCGGTCAACATTGAGATGAAGGAAATGGCCGACCTGGCGCTCAAATCGGTGCTCGCGGACCAACCCGTTTGGTTCGCGGCCGACTCTTCCGCGGAGGGCGACAAGAAGAAGGGACTCTGGCTCCAGGACATCCAGGATCAGTCGGATTTGTTCGGCATCGATTTCTCGCTGAGCAAGGCGGACGCGCTCGCTTACGACAATGCCTCGCCCGACCACGCCATGGTGATCACCGGTGTGGATGTGCGCCGCGGGAACCCGGTCAAATGGAAGGTCGAGAATTCCTGGGGCAAGAAGGCCGGCAACGACGGCTGGTTTATCATCGACAGCCATTGGTTCGACAAACACGTCTTTCAGGTCATCATCGACCGCCGCTTCGTCCCGCCCTCCCTGTTGGCCTTGACCGAACAGAAAACGATTTTGCTGCCGCCGTGGGACCCATTCACCGATTGGGCATCGAAAAAATGACCTCCCAACCCCTCACTTGTTCCTCACGAACAGCTTGCCCGGCAATTGTTTCACCAACCGCTTCATCTCCAGGCTGAATAGCGCCACGTTGACCGCCGAACTCGGCAGGTTGCTGGCGCAGATGATTTCGTCGATGCTGGTTTCCTCTTCCAGTTTCACGATGCCGAAAATGACCTGCTCGTTTTCATTCAGGTCCAGCGCCGGCAACACCCCGGTTTCGTTCACCGTCATGGGCCGGTTGCTCGGCGGGAACAGATATTCGAACTCGCTCAGAATGTCCTCCACGCCTTCACAGAGCTTCGCACCCTTCTTGATCAGGTCGTGACAGCCCTTGCTGCGCGGCGAATCGATCCGTCCCGGCACGGCGAAGATTTGCCGGCCGTATTCATTCGCGAAATTCGCGGTGATGAGCGCGCCGCTGGATAGGTTGGCTTCCACCACCACCGTGCCCAGCGTCATGCCTGCCACGATGCGGTTGCGAATCGGAAAACTCTGCTTGTCGGGCGGACGGTTGAAGGCAAACTGGGTGATGATCGCCCCGTTGGCCGCAATGCGCTCGAATAATTCCCTATTCTCCGGCGGCGCCACGATATTGATGCCGGTGCCCAGCACAGCGATGGTGCGGCCTTTGCCGCTCATGGCCCCCTGGTGTGCCGCAGTGTCGATGCCCCGGGCGCCGCCGCTCACCACCGTCACGCCCACGTAGGCCAGTTGGTAGGCCAGCTTGCGCGCCGTCTCGATGCCGTAATGCGTGGTCATCCGCGAACCCACGATCGCCACGCCATTCTTGTCCTTGGGCGTGAGCGAGCCCTTCACGTACAAAACCAGCGGCGGATCATAGATCTCGCGCAACAGGGGCGGATAATTCTCGTCGGCGGAAATCAGCACGTGGCAGCCGAAATCCGTGATGCGCTTTAGCTCGCCAGCGAGATCAACAGACTTTTCCCAGGAAACAATTTTTTCGGCGACGTCCTCGCCGATGTTGCGGACACGAAGCAATGCGGACTTGCTGGCGGAAAGAATTTTCGGCGCTTCGCCGAAATGTTCCACCAGCGCGCGGGCGCGCACCGGCCCGATACCCTCAATCATGTTTAGCGCGACGAATGCTTCGCGGGAATCCATGAGCATTGGATAATGGTTGCCAATGAAAGCCGCAAGAAAATCCGCGAATTTCAACTGCAGGACCATGGTGGCAGCATGGCCGCGCCTTGTCTGCTGCGTGTCGACCCTTCAGATCAAATCGCGAGTCGGGCATTACCGGCTGGACTCCTGTTGGAAAACGAGCAATTCTTTAGCATCAGATCATGAAAAAACTCGCATTGGGAATGGTCTTGGGCCTGGGCGCCCTTTCTGGGGGAATGTCGCTTCAAGCCGGTAGTTATCTAATCACCAACCTCGCCGACACCACGGCGACCAGCAGCCTGCGCGGGGCGATCCTTAATGCCAACAAGTACGGCGGAAAAAACATCATTCAATTCGCTATCCCGCATTCAACTCGGGGCGCCTTGGTTCTCCGGCTGACGCGTGCCGGGGCCCATGCGGACTGGGGTTTGACGGGTGATCTCAGCATTCAACGCGGCGAGTTAATCATCATGGGCCCCCCCGCCGGAGTGACGATTGACGCCACCGGGCTGGGTGACCGCGTGTTTCGTATATCGGCCGGCGCATCCGTGGTTGTGCAAAACGTCAATATCAGGGGCGGCGTGGCCCCAGGGGGTAATTATGGGAGCATGGACGACGGTGAGCCCGGCGGAGCCATCTGGAATGCAGGGCACCTGACCTTGGTCAATTGCCATATCGTCCGAAATGCTGCC
This sequence comes from uncultured Bifidobacteriaceae bacterium, assembly GCA_964437865.1. GTDB lineage: Bacteria > Verrucomicrobiota > Verrucomicrobiia > Limisphaerales > UBA11358 > UBA11358. Next base: position 18,158 of record CAYTJG010000054.1, read on the forward strand.
GGTGCGGGCAATGAACCCTTGGGCAATGCGGGCGGTACCGGTGCCGGTGATGGCGGAGGAATTTATAACTCCGGTTATTTGCAAATGACAAACAGCTTTCTTTCGGCGAATTCCGCCGGGGCCGGCGTCGAGGGAAGTGGCGGCGGAAACGGCGGAGGTTTGTACAACGAGGGCATTTGTGTGATGGCACACTGCGTGGCCGAGAACAACCGCAGCGGTGACGGCGGTGGCCCGGGGGGCAATGTATTCGGCTGGGCCGGGGGCGGAGGTCAAGGCGGAGGCATTTATAATTCGGGCACCATGACCCTGCTTGATTGCTTAATCACTAATAACTCGGCGGGCGACGGGAAAGACGGCGGAATGCCCTCAGGATTCATCGAAGTTGATTATGCCGGCGGGCACGCTGGCGGTGGTGGCAGTGGCGGCGGCATTTATAATGTCGGCAATCTGAACTTGCAGAACTCATCGGTCGTGGACAACTCGTCCGGCAACGGGGGCATCGGTGGAACGGGAAATAGCGTCGCGGGAGCGTCCGGTAACGGCGGCGATGGCGGTGCGATATTTAACACACATCTGCTCAATCTGACCAGGTGCATGATCAGCGGCAATGTTTGCGGCAATGGGGGAGTTGGCGGGGCTTGCCGATTCGGCACAGGCGGCGATGGAGGACTCGGAGGAAGCGGCGCCGGCATTTACAATTCGGGTAGCATGCAAGCGGCGAGCATAAGCGTCGCTTGGAATCTGACCGGTGCCGGTGGCGCAGGGTGTAATGCCCATAACGGCTACGCGCCGGGCAACGGAGGCTCAGCCGGAGACGGGGCAGGCATTCTTAATGACGACACGGCATCTGTGAGCGGAAGCACTATTTTTTCCAACTATTGCGCCAACGGTGGGTTCGTGCGGGTGTTCAACCCGGGCCCCGGCGCTCCTACTTCCGGCGCCGGTGGCAGCGGCGGCGGCGTTTGTAATCTGAAGGAGTTCGTCGCCACAAACTGCACGATCAGCGCCAATTTCTGCGGAAACGGCGGCTCTGGCAGCGACGGAACCAATCCCTCAACCTCGGGAGGAACCGGTGGTAGTGGCGGCGGAATCTTTAACGGCGCCGCCTTGCAACTCACGTCTTGTACCCTTTCTGGAAATTCGTACGGATTTGGCACCTTGTTGGCTACTTCAGCGGGAGGCGGTCATACTTGGATCGTTGATGGATCGGGCGGCGGAATCTGCAATTTTACAAACGCTTCTTGCACGTTGATCCGCAACAGTATCATCGCGGGCAACCTGCCAGTGTCGTACTTGGTTTCCATCCCCCCCGGCCAGCAGTTCACGGCTTATTACTCTGACGCAGACGTGTCGGGCGAATTTTCATCGGGCGGATTCAATTTAATCGGAATCGCGGATTCAAGCGCCGGCTTCAGCAATGCGGTGAATGGTGACCAGGTCGGCGACACCTTGCCGATTGATCCGCTATTAGGACCACTGCACCTCAACGGTGGCGCCACTCCCACGCAGGCACTGTTGCCGGGCAGCCCGGCCATCGACCAGGGCTTTGCCTTTGGCATTCGTAGCGACCAGCGCGGCCAGCTCCGTCCTTACGACTTCCCCTCAATTCCCAATGCCAGGAACGGCGACGGCAGCGACATCGGCGCCTTCGAGATGGTCGCAAGCCAGGGCAGCCGCGGCCCCGCTCCTCGTGGCTATTAGATTCACGATCGGCGGAACATCCTTGAATCACGAACCGTTTGGAACCAGCGCGAAGGGTCATTTGTTCATAAATTGTAACGTCATTTACCAGGGGAGGGTCATAGATCTCGCGCAGGAGGGGCGGATAATTCTCGTCGGCGGAAGTCAGCACGCGGCCGCCGAAATCGGCAAGGCGTTACGCGCTACGCCAGCGGCGCGACGCCTTTTTCTTCGACGAAATGCACGCCGGGAATTCGCCGCCGGCCGAGGAGGAAAATGGCCAGCCCAATCCACGAGGTGGCGGCCAGGATGACCGTCACCGGCAGCAGGTCATGCGAATTGAGAATGCCAATGCTGGCCGCGGCGAGGCCGGAGACACCGATTTGCAGAAAGCCCAGCATCGCGGAGGCGCTGCCAATGTTATGGTCGAAGGGCACGAGGGCCAGGGCGGCGGCATTGGGAAAGGCCAGGCCCAAGCTGGATAGGATGATAAACAGCAAGGCCAGGGTCATTCCCAAACCGAACCAGTGCCAATGGGTTCCCACCAGAAACAGCAGGGCGAACGGGCATTCCACCAGCAGCGCGGCGTGGAAGATTTGCACACTGGAGAATTTTCGCAAGAGCAGGACATTGATCTGGTTGCTGCCGATGAAGCCCACGGCCAGACCGGCAAAAATAAGACCGAATGTCCGGGCGCTGACGTGAAAAACTTCCAGGAAAATGATCGGCGACCCAGCCACGTACACCAGCAGCCCCGAAAAAGCAAAGGAACCGGCCAGCGTAAAGACGGTAAACTGTGGCTCTTTCAGCACTTCGAGGAAGTTCCGGAGGATGGGGAGAGGCTGAAGCGAAACCCGGGCATCGGGTTGATGCCCCTCGGGGAGGTACCAGAAGACAATCGCGAGGTTTAACAACGCCACCGTGGCCAGGATGGCGAAGACCCATTGCCAGCCGAGGTGCACGGAAACGAAGCCCCCAACCGTGGGCGCCAGCAGCGGCGAGACGCCGAGAATCAGGATGAGCAGGGAGATGATTTTGGCCGTTTCGTGCACCGGGAAAAAATCGCGCACCATGGCCATGGAAGCGACTTGTGCGCCACAGCCACCCAGCGCCTGCAAGAAGCGCATGGCAATAAGCCATTTTTCGCTATGGGAGCCCATGCAGAGAAGCGAGGCCACGGCGAATAACAGTAAACCGGCATAGAGGGGCCGCTTTCGGCCGAAGCGATCCAGCAGTGGGCCATAAATGAATTGCCCGGCGGCCAAGCCGGCAAAATAACTGGCCACGGAAAGAGAAACCCGGGCGGTGGAGGTATGCAATCCCTCGGCGATCTGGGGAAACGCCGCGAGATACATGTCGATGGCAAACGGGCTGATGGTGGACAGCGAGCCCAGGATAAAAATAATCAGCGTACGGTTACGTATGGGATGAGACATGGTTTTGGCCTTGGAAATCGGCTCCTTACTTTGCACAGGGTAACAGCGATGGCCGGTGGTTTGCCATCCCTTTTCGGCAAAAATCCGGACCGCTTACCGAGAATGGGCGGCGAGATCCTTGAAATGAGGTTCTCAAAAGTAGCGGCCAAGCAATCTAATCGGCGCTTGCCAAGAGAAATGTATTAGCTATGCTCAGTTTCGATACACGGTTATATAAATAAACCTTTGTTTCATACAGAAAGGTCTTCGGAGCTTATGAATAATCGGAATGTGGTGTCATTCCTACGTGGATTAGTGGGTTTGATTTCCGTCTGCGTTATCATCACGACGGCGTTGGGCCAAACGGTGGACGGGTTCACACCGACGGTGACGACCGAGACTTGGGATGGTTTCATCCTCTATACGGCTGTGCCGCTCGTTGACGGGGAGGTGCTAGCCGGCGGGTCTAATGCCACATTTCCGTATGGCTTAAGCGATTTTGGTACCAGCTTGTCCATCACCAATTTAGTCCATTTAGAGAGCGATGGCGCGGTAGACGCCAGCTTTCAGACGTCCGATCAGGAGGATGGATTTAATGGTGATGGGGATGGGTATCTGTGCGTGGCGGTGACGACGAATGGACAGATCATAGTGGGCGGAGAATTTACGACGCTGGATGGCCACGGGTGCTACGGCCTCGGCCGGCTCAATGTCGATGGCAGTTTTGATTCCACTTTTAGCCGTTGTCCTTTCCTCCACCCGATCGATTGCGTCCAAGTCCAACCAGACGGCAAAGTACTCGTGTGCGGCTGGGAGACTCCGCTCACGCGGTTGAAAAGTGATGGGAGCCGTGACTCCAGCTTGCTGGATTCCATTTCGGGGAATACGGGGACGATGGCCTTGCAGCCGGATGGCAAGATCTTGGTCGGTGGCCAGTTTACGGAGATCGACGACCAAGCCAGGACCAACCTGGTGCGCTTGAATGCGGATGGCTCGGTGGACAGCAGTTTTATGGGGCATTCGTGGGGAGCCGTGGAGTGGGCAGGAGGCTTGACGGCGGTACAGGCTTTGCTGGTGCAGCCGGACGGCAAGATCCTGGTGGGCGGCAATTTTAATCAGGTGGACGGCTTGGTACACACGAACATCGTTCGCTTAAATGCGGACGGAACAGTGGACCCGGCGTTCAACGCGCAACTGGATGCCGCCGGTTGCTGGGGCGTTTACGGCCTGGCGATGCAGGCCGATGGGAAGATCATTTTAGGCGACGATTCGGCGACTTTGAATGGAATGCCTTGTGTGGCGGTGGGACGGCTAAACCCGGATGGCAGCATTGACCAGGGTTTTGCCACGAACGTCTTCAGTCGGAGCGATGCCGAGGGAATATTCTCGGTCGCCTTGCAACCGGATGGCGCGCTCTTGCTGACCGGCTTTTTTAGTACCGTCTGCGGGCAGCCACGCAGTGGAATTGGCCGGCTGATCAACACGGACGCGGCGATCGAGGGATTTGCGTATGATGGCACCAACCTGTTTTGGCAGCGAGGTGGCACCGGCCCGGAAGTGTGGCGCACCACGTTTGAAAACTCGGTGGATGGCATCGCTTGGACTTATTTGGGCGACGGCACGCGGGTGGCCGGCGGGTGGCAATTGACCAATGTTTTCGTGGCCAGCAATTCGATCCTTCGTGCGCGCGGTTTTGTGACGGGCGGGTACAGGAACGGTTCCAGCTATTATGTGGAAAGCCGGTGCCGGCTGCCGGTGCCCAAAATAGTCTGCAATGGCGCTGGCTTTGGCCTGACCAATCTGGCCTTCGGCTTCGACATCAGCGGCGGGGCGAGTACCATGGTGGTGGTGGACCGGAGTACGAACTTATACAACTGGACGCCCGTGTCGACCAATACGCTCGACCAGAAGGGAAGCCATTTCTGCGACGCGACCACCACGAACAGCGGCAGCGGCCCGCAATTCTATCGCCTGCGTTTGCAACCATGACGGCGGATTAAGCGGGGGTTCAATCCGCTGCTGGCCAAAATAGCAAACAGAATTCACTTCTCCCCGGTGATTTCAGCATGAGCTTGCCCCATTCCCCCTTGGATAGCATCCTGCCCAATACCAGCCAACCTCGCCGTCACTAATGGCCGGCAATCTGTTCGTAGAACATCTGTTGCCTCAGGCTCAGTCGATGATAAATCGACTGGCCGGAGCCCGCGGGATACGCCGGGTAAGGCACCAGGCTGAACACATTGCAGGTGTCGCTGCCGTTCCGATTAACATCGTTGCCGATGGAACCGGAATAATCATAGCCATCCATTTTTCTGAGTTGCCCCTTGAGTTTGACAAAATCGGAACCGCCGCAAGTAACCCCCACCAGGAAGGGAAATTCCCGGTCGTCAATCGCCACGCGCTTGACCGTGATGCCAGCGTTCCGCGCGGCGGCCTGGATGGCATTGGTCAGACCTTCCTTGGTGTAACGAGCGTCCAGGTCCGCCGGCGGCGGCACCGGACGGCCCAAGTATTCCAGGATCGCCCGATTGGGGCCGGACGCGAAAGCCGGCGACGAGCCGGAGGGCGCCCCGTCACGAAGCACCCGGTTGCCCTGGCCGAAATAGACGCCGCCGAATACGTCGCCGGACTTGGCGGGATAAAAACTGACATGCAGATAGCCGTCCTGGCTCATCGTCGTGACCAGGTGGAAGGTACCGGAGCCTTGCTTGACCTTGACATGTTGTCGCGGGTCCACCGGCGTGGCGCCGCTGTCGCCAACCGTCGTGACATACAAGGCCAGATCCGCCTCGTCGTGCGAGGCCAGTTCGTAGGTGCCATCCACCGAATAAGTTTCGCCGACCTTGATGCTATCGCTCGTGCCACGCACTTGCTGGATGGTGATGCGGTCGCCGGGCGGAAATTCCGATTTCCCCAGCTCAAATTGGACCGCCTGGGGGAGATCGCCCGCCACGGGCTGCGCCAGCAGGCTGGTGGCCGAGAGAGAGGCCGCCGCCAAACACGGCAACCAAGGGAATGTTTTTGATTTCATGCGAGGTGCTTTCTTTTTTTATTTATCGGGAAATGAATAAAACGTGGTGCTGATGGCAACCGTCTGGACGGACAAGGTGTCCACGATCCGATCGCCTTCGCGACGGAATTGGCAGGTGGGCACGCGGCAGGACAACTGGACCGACACCGCCGCCGGCCGGCTGTGGTCGGACCGTTGCGCGGTTTCCACGCCGGACCTTCGCCCGCCAGGAAGAGGGTTCAGCCACAGGGCCGCGCCCAGTACCACCGCTGTCGCGCCCACGGACAGGGGCACCGCGTAACGCTTCCACCAAGCCACGAGGTAATCTGTCAGCGCCGGGGGTATGGGGCCTCGCTGTGCGGCCGCCAGGATCTCGCGCCGGATTTCCGGCGACAATTTCAGCCCGGCGGCGCGTTGCCGGAGGCGGCGGAACAATTGCTGCGCCAGGGCCTCCTCGTGTTGCACAGCCGCACGGCAGGCGGGGCAGCCGGCCAGATGCCGTTCGGCCGCGGCCAGGGCGTCGGCGGATAAGGACCCTTCCACGTATTCGAACAATTGGTCTTGGAAGCAGTGGCAGTTCATGACATTGGCATTTTCTCTGTGCCGGCAGCGCCGAAAAGGTTCAATTCCCCGGGCAGGTGCTGCTTCAATTCCCCAATGGCGTAGTGGAGCCGGGACTTGACGGTGCCCGCGGACAGGCCCAATTGCCGGGCAATTTCGTGGATTTTCAGGCCCTCATAATAACGCAGCGCGATCACTTCCCGGTGAGCCGCCGAAAGCGTGCGCAAGGCCGCTTGCAGCGCCGACGCCGCGGTGCCGGCATCGAGCGGACTCACTGTTTCGGCGGTGGGAGCCGTCTCTTCCGCGCCGGCGTCATTGTCAAAAATGATCCGCTTTTGCTTCCGGTGGTAGTGACGGGAGAGATTGAGCAGGATGGAGTAGAGCCAGGTGTAAATAGCGGAGCGTTGTTGAAAGCGTTGGACCGAGCGGATAGCCTCGAGAAACGTCTCCTGGACCAGGTCCTGGGCCTCGGTTTCATTCCCGCACAGCATGAACGCGGAACGAAGCAGCCGGTCACCGTAAAGGTCGACCAGTTCTGCCACGGCCCCGGGATCTTGGCATTTTAGGGCCGCAACAAGCTGTTCCTGAGTCATTTCGTATATTGGTGCCCCAGGCCGCAAAAAGGTTCAAAGGAATACGGCATTTCGGTGGATCGATCAACACCGGGGACCCATTTCCGGTCGGGAAACCGGAACGTCACCCTGTGGTGACCGAAAGGCGCCGTTGCACTTCACCCCGCATTCTGCTTCCGCACCGCCGCTTCCATTCCCCAGGAGAAGCCGATCATGGTGCCGCCCGGTGACATAAAGGCCCAAAGAAACGCCACCAAAAACTGCCCCATCGTAAAGTCGTGGCGCGGCACTATGCAAACCATGAAAATGATCCACCAAAGCGGAACCAAGGCAAGCAAAGCGTTCGTCCTGGCCCGCTTGACGCGAACCACGGGAAACCATTTGTAACTCAACCGCCCGCCCCAGGCGAGCGCCGCAAACGTGAGCATCGCCAGGATGCCGGACCATTGCTGGCCAGGCGTCAGGTCCGCCGCCGACCGGGCTGGCGGGTAGAGCACTTGGAAGCACAAGCACAACGGGATCACGCTGGCAAACAGGCCGAAGCCGATTTCAATAAATCTCCAACGCAATGCGTCCTTTCCGTCGGCAAGCTTCCTGAATTCGCCCTCGACCGCGCGCGCCGGACCGATCGTCCGCACGGCCGCCGCAAATGCTTCCGCCTCGCTCCGGCCGGCCTTTGACTGCTGCTCGATTTCGTCGCGCAGGTGGCTTTCCAGTTCCTCCAGCGGCACCGGCGTTTTGATGCCGGCGACACGCATTTG
>CAYTJG010000055.1:0-26034 GCA_964437865.1 uncultured Bifidobacteriaceae bacterium
TTGCACAATCCGCCGGACTGAGAGCCGGGTTGAAATTCAACAGAATCTTGTTAGGGGCGAGGCCGGTACGGCGTGAGTTGGCTCCCGGCCGCTGGCCCGGCGAAGCAGCCTTGTTCACTATCCCCTATTTTGAGGATGGCGGCGCTATCAAGACCGGCCATAGACAAGAATTCCCTCGGGCGTAAAATCCTAGGAATGATTCACGTCCCAACCATCTAGGCGCCAGTTCGATGGACTTTCGCATTTCCGCAATCCATTGAACAACTAAAACGAAAACCACAACTCCATGAGAACATCAAATCAATCAATAGCCATGCGATTCGCTGCTGCGCTGCTGTTGTTGCTGGCAATATTGGATTCAGTCAACTTGGCAAAAGCCCAGACGACGAACTACTTTATTTTTGGCGCCTCAAGTGTAAATGCCAACAGCGGCCCGGTTAATCCAGCCAGCGGAGTCACCAGCATCAGTGCGGCCAGCCTCACGGCAGGCGAGACGATTGTTTTTGACGGCATTGTCGCCAATACTGCTCAAACGACTGGCGACAATTGGGCCGGTATTGAGCTAAATGCGGGGGGATATTATGGCGTGACCACAGCCCAGCTTGGCGTCCTGGTCAGAACCGGCGATGCGGCTGGAAACACGTGCGCCTTGTTTTATGGTGGCAATGGCGCCAACACCGCCTTTGCAAATACTAGCGAGGTCTTCTCAAATAGGGTACGGATCGAACTATACGTCTCTGTCACCGGCAGCATTACCAACATGGGTTATCTGGTCGAAATCGATCAAGGCCTTACTGGCACCTGGACATCATCCTTGAATGGCACCATTAGTTTTACGGGCAGCGCGATCACCCTTCAATTCGGAGCAAGCAACGCCAATGAATTGATTTCCCAGGAGCAACTGCCGTTCTTTGTGGCGGCGCCCACGCCCGCCACCGCCATCGTGCCAACCAATGCCACCGCGACATTCTCGGTGGCAGTCAGTGCCGGTTACGAGACGATACAGCAATGGCGAAAAAATGGGGTTTTCATTCCCGGCGCCACGAGTCTGTCTTATACTACGCCGCCCGTGGTGGCTGCGGATAACGGTGCCCAATTTGACGTTGTGGTCACCAACGCGCTTAACACCTCCATGGTCGTCACTGCCGCGCCGCCCGCCACATTGACGGTCCGTGGTGGGCCGGGCATAATTACTTTTGATTATCCGACCACCACGACCATCGCCGGATATGGCCCCGTGACCGACCCGGGCGTGTCAATCAGCGGCAGCGGGTTGATTATAGGCGACATGGTGGTTTTTGACGGCATCGTCACGCCCAACGGCGAGCAGCCGTCGGATGCCTGGACGGCGATCAACATCGATGGCAGCGGTTATGGGAACGTAACCGGAGCCCGACTGGGTGTGCTTGACCGCCAAGGAAGCGGATCTTGCCAGATATTCGTCAATGGCAATGACGCGGTCAACTTTCCCACCAGCGGAGCGCCGACAAACCGCGTCCGCATCGAACTCTTCCCCACGCAAAATGGCAGCACCACCAACATGAACTGGCTCGTGGAAATTGACCAGAACCTAACCGGCACATTTCTACCGGCAGTCACTGGCACCAACCTGACGTTCCCCGGCAATACCCTGCCGCTCACTTTTGGATCGAGCGGTGGTTCTTCCTTTGTCACTCAGGATCCGCAATCACCGGTGTCCATTTTCTCGGGCCCCAATCCCCCGTCTCAAACAGTCGCGTCCGGTGCTCCGGCTACCTTTGGGGTCGAGGTTCTGGGGTGGAGTCCCGCCTTCCAATGGTATAAGAATGGCAGGGCAGTCCCCAACGCAACGAATGAGAGTTACACGCTGCTTTCAGCCTCCACGAGCGATAATAATGATCAGTTTGCAGTCGTGGTCAGCAATCGCCTGGAAAGTCTGAATGTCATCACCAGTTCCGTGGCCACGCTAACCGTCACGATCCCAAACAACCCTACTTGGTATCCCCTCGCCGATTTCACCACTTGGGACACGGTCACTCCCAACTGGACTACCAACGGCGGCAACCGCCAGACCGTATTCTCGTCGGGCGACAACGTGACCTTCGATGGTTTGGGTTATGACGCCGGTGGTTCCACCATCACGGTAACCAACAACGTCAGCTTCAACAACGCCACGGTGAATGTGAACGGCGGAGATGAATATGCGCTGACTGGCACCGGGAGCGTCAGCGGGCAGAACTTGCTGTTGACTGGCGACGGCACCGGCGCATTGGGCGTGGAAACAATGATTTCCCTTAATACCGTGACCATTGCCAACGGTTCCACCTTGGATGTTGGATTCAACGGTGTTGATGCCCCTGCCTTCGGAGCGAATCTTATCACCAATAATGGCTTCATTGACTTCCAGAATGCAGCCAACGTGCTGACTATTTCCGCGACCATTACCGGCTCGGGCGCCCTTGGCGTGGACGGTGCGGGAACGATTGTTCTGTCGGCGACCAATAGCTCTTACACCATCAATTCAATCAATTCCGGCGTCTTGTTGATCGCCAGTACTCCCAAACCTGGGGAGATCACCAATAACGCAGAGTTGCAGCCAAACAGCGCGGCCAGCGTGCTCGCCATTCCCAATGCGATTACCGGCAGCGGCCATTTTGCCTTCACGGGATTCCAGACCACCTTGTTGACCGGGGTGAGCAGTTTCACCGGCCAGAACCGGCTCGCTTGGTCGCAAGTGATCGTGGACAATCCAAGCGCGTTGGGCGATCCCAACGCAGGGGATACGGATGTTAGCGGTGAGGATAATTTCGGCGGCCTTTATTTCTCCAACAACATCACCTGGACCCAGCCTTTGGAACTCGATCCGCGTCTGGACATTGGTCTTGAGGCCACGTCTCCGCATGTCTCCAACTTGAGCGGTACGAATATCATCACCAGCTCTTTGACCTTTAATAACGGCCAGGGCGGCTCGGAAATCAATGTGGAGACCGCCGGAGGAACTCTGATCATAGATGCCACTAGCGTGCTGGCGAACAATGCCAACAACAATCCCAACGATTTGAATTTGCAAGGGGCGGCCACCGGCGTCTGGAACGCAATCTTGGCTGACAGCCTCATGCCGTTGAGCATTGTCAAGCGCGACGCCGGCACTTGGACGTTGGGCGGCGGGAACACTTATTCCGGCAGCATCACGGTCGAGGATGGCACCCTGCTGGTCACCAATCAAAATACGAGTACGAGCAATGTGCTGGTTGAAACAGGCGCCACCTTGGGTGGCAATAACGCCATCTTGGCGGCCCCGGTCTCGGTGGCCGCTGGCGGCACAATCGCGCCAGGATTGCCGGGTGGCAATGTCGGGATCATGACCATCAACAACAGCCTGACGCTTGCGGCTGGCAGCTTCACGAAGGTGAAAATCAACAAGACGGCGGCCGCGAACGACACACTGGCAGGGTTGACCGTCCTCACGTATGGCGGCACGCTCGTGGTGAGCAACTTGTCCGGGACTTTGACGACCGCGGACAAGTTCCCGATCTTCAAGGCCGGCAGCTACGCCGGGACGTTTATCGCCGTCAGCCCGGCCAGTCCGGGGGCGGGCCTGGCGTGGGATACCAGCACACTGGCAACGGACGGAACCTTGCGGATCGCCGTCGGTACGGCCACCAACCCCACCAACCTCACCGCGACCGTGGTTGGCGGCAACAGCCTCCAATTGAGTTGGCCGGCGGATCACACTGGTTGGACGCTGGAAGTGCAGACCAATTCACTCCAGGCTGGTCTGGGCACCAACTGGGTTGCCGTGGCCAATTCAACCGGAACAAACATTATTAGCGTTCCCATTGTCCCCAGCAATGGCAGCGTTTTCTATCGTTTGCAGCATTAAGCATGAATTTGACCTGTCACGTCCCGCCTATGCCGGATTAAACGGCGACCAAAAGGGCGGGAACGCTTCGGGTGTTCCCGCCCTGATGGTCCAAACGAATTTATAAGGATGAAGATGCCTGAGATAAAAAAACATTGGCAAAACACTGCGTGGCCGCGCAGGGGATTTACGCTGATTGAACTGCTGGTCGTGATCGCCATCATCGCCATTTTGGCGGCACTGCTATTGCCCGCATTGGCGAAAGCCAAAGCCAAAGCCTTTCAGACTCAATGCGCCAGCAATCTGAAGCAATGGGGTATTGGCGTCAGCATGTACACCGGCGATTTTGGGGATATGTTCCCGGACAACATCCATAATCCTCCGCCCAACGAGGGCTCCGCCTGGGTGAGTCCCGGCTTCACCAATTTATACAACGGCTACTTGTATAAAAACCGGCCTGGTTCCGCCACTACCGAGCGCAATCCCAACGACGTGATTTACTGTCCCACAGATACCTGGCATCGGAAATACGAAGAGGCCACTGGACAGACATGCCTGATTGGATACCATTGGCTCCCGGCCCGATCGATAACGGGGAACTTGGACTATACCACGGCCTATGCACCGTGGTATAGCCGGACTAAGATTGGCAAGACATACCGCAACGCCCCAATCATGGCGGATTCGGTTGAGACCAGCGGGCCTCCTTCACCATGGCGGGTGGATATACCGGCAATACCGTACAACGGTCCGGGCGCCAATCACGCTGGTCGCGGCGGAGTGCCTCTTGGCAGCAATTTTCTTTATGAAGACGGGCACGTGGCTTGGACCCGTTTTGACGGGACGCAAAAATATATTATCATAACGGGAGTGAACTCTGCCAATCAACAAAGCTACTATGATGCCCCGGCCTCGTTGGGCACCGGGCCGTGGTGAATGCACCCTCCATTGGTCACCAGCCAGCGGCGCGCAAAGTGGATTGTGTGCTTTTCAGGTAGCAGCCATCAGTGGCATGATTTTATAGATGAATCTTCCCAACTTGCGGACCACCTGGCTTCGCCGCTTCCTGGCCGCGTTTTTTCTTCTGGCGGTTCAGCCCCTTTGGGCCGCGGTTGCCGTGTCCAACCTCCTCTGCGATTTCACCTCCAATCCGCTGGGCGTGGACGAGGCGGCCCCATGCTTGAGTTGGCAATTGCGCGCGACGACGCCGGGTCAACGCGGTCAGTCACAGATGGCTTACCAAATCCTGGTGTCAGCCTCCACCAACGCGCTGGCCGCCAACCATGGCGATCTCTGGGACAGCGACAGGGTCAGTTCCAACTCATCCTTAAACATTCCCTATTCCGGCGCGCCGCTGGCCTCCCAAGAACAGGTTTTCTGGAAAGTGCGCGTCTGGGACCAGGACGGCCAACTCTCCGATTGGAGTCCCGTGGCGACCTGGACCATGGGGTTGCTCACCCCAACTGACTGGCAGGGCCATTGGATTTGCGCCCCGCCAAACAATGCCGCGCTGCCGATTTTCCGTCGTGAATTCGCGGTTCGGCCCGGTCTGCAGCGCGCGCTGATTTGTATCTGCGGGCTTGGCCAGTACGAATTATCTGCGAATGGCGCGAAAGTTGGTGATGCGCTGCTGGCTCCAGGTTGGTCGAAATATGACAAGACCTGCCTCTATGACACTCTGGACATAACCCCATATCTTTCCGTTGGCGCCAATGCGATCGGCGTCATGCTCGGCAATGGCATGTACAATGTGCCGGTCAGTGAGCGGTTGGCGAAGTTCACCGGCTCGTTCGGCGCGCCGAAACTGATCGCACATCTGCGCCTGTTCTATGCGGACGGAACCAGCACCGTGATCGCCACCGACGAACAATGGCGGACCGCGCGCGGACCGATCACTTTCTCCAGCGTCTATGGCGGTGAGGACCACGATGCCCGGCTTGAACCCGGCGGCTGGAATCAACCCGGTTTTAGTGCCGCATTCTGGGTGCCCGCCATGGTTACCAATGGTCCTGGTGGAGTTCTGCGCGGAGTGTCGTGCGCCGCGCCAGCGATCAAAGCCACTGAGACGCTCTCGCCCATTCAAACCCATGTGATATCACTGGGCAAAATGGTGGTCGATCTAGGCCAGAATGCCGCGCTTATTCCGCGCCTTGCGGTCCATGGTCAGAGCGGTGCGATGGTCAGGATCATTCCCGCCGAATTGACCAACTCCGATGGCACGGTCAACCGCGAGAGCGTTGGCGGCGGCCTGGCTTACTGGCAATATACCCTGGCGGGCACGGGCACGGAAAACTGGTTTCCGCACTTTTTCTACCACGGGTGCCGTTACCTTCAGGTGGAGTTGTTTCCCGCAGCGGGTTCATCGCAATTGCCCTTCGTGGACAGCCTGGCCGGCGAGGTAATTCAAGGCTCCTCGCCATCGGTCGGGGATTTTGCGTGCTCGGACGAACTCTTCAATCGCATCCACACTCTCATCCGCTGGGCGCAACGCGCTAATATTGTGAGCGTATTGACAGATTGTCCGCACCGCGAGCGGCTCGGCTGGCTGGAGCAATATCATCTGAACGGCCCGTCACTGCGATATGAATTTGACCTTTCGCGTTTATTTAACAAGGGCATGAATGACATGGCCGATTCACAACTGGCCAATGGCCTCGTGCCCGACATCGCGCCGGAGTATCCCGTGTTCAGCGGTGGTTTCCGAGATTCACCCGAGTGGGGCAGCGCCTTTGTGATCGTGCCGTGGCAGCAGTACCAATTCACCGGCGACCGCCAGTTGCTCCGCCGCTACTATAATGACATGAAGCGTTACGTTGCCTTCCTCGGCAGCAAAGCCAATCACAACATTGTGACGCACGGCCTTGGCGACTGGTATGACCGCGGGCCGAACGCCCCTGGTTACTCGCAACTGACGCCGATCCCCTTGACCGCCACGGCCTTTTATTTTTACGACACGTGGATTCTCGCTCAAACAGCCGCCCTGCTCGGGATCCCGGACGAGGCTAAAACATTCACCACGCAGGCTGGGGAAATTCGCGCCGCCTTCAACCGCGAATTTTTCAACGCGACCAATCGCAGCTATGCCACCGGATCGCAATGCGCCAACGCCATTCCCTTGGTGATGAATCTTTGCGATCCGACGAACCGCGCGGCGGTTCTCGACGCCATTGTGGCCGACGTGCGCCGGCACGGCAACGCCATCACCGCCGGTGACGTGGGCTACCGTTACCTGCTGCGAGCCCTGGCGGAAGGCGGGCGTTCGGACAAGATTTTTGACATGAACAACCAGTCGGAAAATCCGGGCTACGGTTATCAGTTGAAAATGGGCGCAACCAGCTTGACTGAAGCTTGGGACGCAAACCGTTCATCGTCCCAGAACCATTTCATGTTGGGCCAGATCATGGAATGGTTCTACGCCGATCTTGCCGGTATAGCGTCCGACCCCGCCGGTCCGGGTTTTGAGAAAATCGTCATACGCCCGCAACCTGTCGGCGATGTCACCTGGGTGAAGGCGGCCTACGATTCTCCACGCGGTCGCATTGCCTGCGAATGGAAAAGAGCCGCGGGCAAGTTCAACTTGCATTTGGAAATTCCCGCCAACACCACCGCCACCGTTTACCTGCCTGTACACGGCGACGACAGGGTCACGGAGAGCGGCATGAACGCTTGGGAAGCTCCGGGCGTGCATTTCCAGCGCCAGGAAAATGACCGGGTCGTTTATGAAATCGGCTCCGGGACTTACCAATTTGTTGTCCAATAATTACATGCGCTTTTCAATTGCAAACAGTCTTTGTCTGGCGGTGACGCTGGCTTCAAAATCTGTCATCGCCGGAATCCTCGCAACCAATTTGCAATGCGGTTACTGGTCCGATCCGCTGGGGGTGGATGATGCCAATCCGCGTTTGAGCTGGCATTTGGAGGCAACGGGACCCGGACAGCGCGGACTGATGCAATCCTCTTGCCGGGTTTTGGCGGCCAGCTCCACCAATCTGCTGGCCAACAATGTTGGCGACCTTTGGGACAGCGGCCAGACCAATCTCACGTCGCCCTGCATTGCGTATGGCGGCATGCCACTCGTTTCAGAGCAACAGGTGTTTTGGAAAGTGAAGGTGTGGGATCAGAACGATCAGCCGTCGGGCTGGAGCCCGCCGGCGACCTGGACGATGGGATTGCTCAACTCAACCAATTGGCTGGGCCGCTGGATCTGCAGCCCGCCCACCAAGTCCGCCCTGCCGATTTTTCGGCGTGAGTTTGTTGTTCAGCCCGGCTTGCAGCGCGCGTGTATTTACATCTGCGGTCTCGGCCAGTACGAATTGTCCGCCAACGGAACGAAGGTTGGCAATGCGCTGCTGGCGCCCGGGTGGAGCATGTACCCCAAGACCTGTCTTTACGACACCCTCGATATTACTTCATTGCTCACTAACGGCGACAATGCCCTCGGAGTGACGCTTGGCAATGGCATGTATAACGTTCCCGTTAGTTCGCGTTACGCCAAATTCACCGGCTCATTTGGGCCGCCTGAACTCATTGTGCAATTGCATTGCTTTTATACCAATGGCGCGAGTCAGGTGATTGTCAGCGATACGAACTGGCTCACCATTTCCGGGCCGATTACATTCTCCAGCGTCTACGGCGGCGAAGACCACGACGCTCGGTTGCTGCCCGCCGGCTGGAATCAGGCGGGATTCAACGCTTCAACGTGGATGGCGCCCACGGAGACGAATGGCCCGGGCGGAGCGCTCCGCGGCCAATCGCACGCCGCTCCTCCGATTGAAGCCATCCAAACGCTCCAGCCAGTCCTGACCAATTTCCTTTCCACCAATATGATTGTTTTTGACCTGGGTCAAAACGCCGCGATTATTCCAACCCTGACCACGCATGGGCAGGCCGGCGCGGTCGTTCAAATCATCCCGGCGGAAATCACCAACTCCGACGGCACCGTCAACCGCGATTCCGTCGGCGGCGGTTCCGCCTATTGGCAATACACGCTGGCAGGCACCGGCAGAGAAGTCTGGATTCCCCGGTTTTTTTATCATGGCTGCCGCTATCTTCAGGTGCAATTGATCTCCGCAGCGGGTGCTTCGCAACTGCCGGCGGTGGACAATCTCCAAGGTGTGGTTGTTCAGAGCGCCGTTCCGCCGGTGGGAAGCTTTTCCTGCTCCGTTCCCCTGTTCAACGAGACGGAAACGCTGATCCGCTGGGCGCAGCGCAACAACCTGATTAGCATCCTGACCGATTGTCCTCACCGCGAGCGGCTCGGCTGGCTGGAGGAGGCGCATTTGAACGGCCCATCGCTGCGGTATGAATTTGACCTGGACAAATTTACACGCTGCACCGCGGATGCCATGTCGGACTCGCAATTAAGCAGCGGTCTGGTACCGGACATCGCCCCGGAATTCACCGTTTTCAGCGGGGCCTTTCGCGATTCACCCGAATGGGGAAGTTCGGTCATTTTGGTCCCTTGGCAGCAATACCAGTTCACCGGTGACGACATGTTACTTCGCCAGTATTACGGCGCGATGACGAATTATCTGGCCTATCTTCAAAGGCAGTCTGCCGGTTATATGCTGAGTTACGGGCTGGGTGACTGGTATGACATCGGGCCCGCTTCGGAAGGTTACGAGCAGTTGACGCCGATGGGAGTCACTGCCACCGCCTATTTCTTTCAGGATGCGCAAACACTGGCACGGATCGCCACCGAACTTGGAAATCTCAGTGATGCGAACCGGTTCAATCTGCTGGCCGCCAAAATTGCGGCGGCCTTTAACAGCTCCTTCTATTCCGCGACGAACGGATATTACGCCACGGGTTCGCAGACTGCCCAGGCCATGCCGCTGGAATTGGGTATCGTCAATCCAACCAACCAGGCTTCCGTGCTGGACACCCTGGTCGCCAGCGTGAATTCGCAGGGCTCAACCGCCGGCGAGATCGGCCACCGCTACCTGTTGCGCGCGCTGACGGATGCCGGGCGTCCGGACATGGTCTTTGATATCAATGATCTCACGAACTTTTCGCCAAACGCAGGCGGCTACGGCTATATGTTGAGTCAGGGAGCCACTTCGGCCACTGAGGCCTGGAATGCCGACCCCAGCGATTCCCTGGATCATTTCATGTGGGGAAACATCATCGAATGGTTCTACCACGATTTGGCTGGAATCCAATCGGATCCGTCCGCGCCCGGATTCAGGAATGTGATCATCAAACCGGCTTTTGTCGGCAATGTTTCCTGGCTTGACTCCAGCTATTTATCCGTGATGGGACCCATCACGAACAACTGGGCGCTGACTAACAACTTCGCCACGGTCAATCCCGTGATCCCGCCGGGCGCCGACGGGAAGGTCTATTTGCCTACCCTGGGCACCGCGACCAATAATCTGTTGATTCAGGAAAGCGGCGTCACCATCATGCAGAACGGCGCCGTCGCCGAAAGTTCCACCGGGGTGACGTTTGATCATTTGGAAGGCTCGGCGACGCAAACCTATGCCGTGTGGGATGTCGGTTCGGGCAGCTACGAGTTCAGTTATGCAGTTTATCCCGCCCCGAGCGGACTGGACGCCACCGCTGGCAACGGGGAGGTGTTTTTAACTTGGAATGGGGCGGCGAATGTCATCGACTACAACGTGAAACGCGCCTCGATTTCCGGCGGCCCCTATGTCGTGGTTGGGAGCGGCGTGATGCGCACGAACTTCACGGACGTCACGGTGACCAATGGCGGCACCTATTACTATGTGGTCTCGGCGGTGCGCACGAATGGCGAGAGCTTCAACTCCATCGAAGTCAGGGCCGCGCCAAGCGTGCCTTCATTGGTGGCAAATTACAGCTTTGAAACTCCCGGTGTGGGCGCATACCAATACGATCCGGCCGGGGCGGCGTGGACTTTCACCCCGCTGTCGGGCGCGACCGGTTCGGGCATTGCGGCCAACGGCAGCGCATTCACCAGCGCCAATCCCAACGCTCCTCAAGGAGTTCAGGTGGCCTTTTTGCAAGGCACCGGCACCATCGCGCAGGCCATCCAGGGCTTTGTCAGTGGCATGGACTACACCGTGACCTTTGCGGCCGCTCAACGGAACTACCAGCAAAACGGCGGGCAGACGTGGAATGTCACCATTAACGGCAAGGTCGTCGGCAGTTTCGCCCCGCCGCGGTCCGCTACCAGCTATACAAACTACCTCGCGAGTTTCACGGCCACCGCCCCCAGCCAGACGCTGGCGTTCGTCGGCACGGATACGCATGGCGGAGACAACACGGTGTTTCTAGACAACGTGCAGATTGCCCAAGTGCTTCCGACCGCACCCGCCGACCTGGTGGCCACCGCCGGGAATGGTTTTGTGTCTCTGGACTGGAATGGCGCCACTAATGCTCTAGGCTACAATATCAGCCGCTCGCTGACGAACAACGGAGTTTTTGCAACCCTCATCGGCAGTACCGCCGCCACAAATTACACGGATGCAGGCGTTGTCAACCGGATGACTTATTATTACGTCGTTTCGGGAATCAACGGCGCAGGCGTGGGCAGCCGTTCGCTGCCGGCCTTCGCCACGCCCGGTAGCCAAAAGTTGAGCGGCACCATTATTGGTTCGGCTGGCTCGTATGACGATCTAGGCAACACCATCGCAAACGCATTTGACGGAAATCTGGACTCTTATTACGACGGCGCAGATGCGACCGGCGACTGGGTGGGCCTGGATTTTGGAGCCGGCGTGAGCAATGCCATATCGGAGGTGTTTTACTGCCCGCGTCCCGGCAATCCCGACCGCATGACGAATGGTCTTTTCCAGGCTGCCAATACCGCCGATTTTACGGGCGCAGTGAACTTCTTTACGATTACCGCGCTTCCTCCCCAAGGAGTGTTGACTGCCCAAGCCATCACCAGCACCAACGCATTCCGCTATGTCCGTTACTTGGGACCGGCGAATGGATATTGCGACGTGGCGGAATTGCAGTTCAACGGTTGGAATGCGGCGGGGCTGGTTATCGCAACCAATTCACCATTACTCGCCTGGCAAATCACCGGCGAAGAGATTCAATTTTCCTGGCCGTCAGATCACACCGGTTGGACGCTTCAGATGCAGACCAACTCACCCACTGTCGGTCTCACTACGAACTGGGGCATCGTGACCGGCTCGGCCCTCACAAACCAGATCAGTCTTCCAATTTATCCGACTGGCGGCAACGTTTTCTTCCGACTGTCGTATCCGTGACTTTTTGACCTTTCTCGTCGGAAGACAAAGGCCGGACGATACTTCTTTTAATGCTTGGTGATTTGCCCTCACAATCCTCACAGATTATGACTCTTCATTTGTTTTACCGCCAGCCTGGCGCCAGACGGTTTTTCCTTTGACTCGTAGATAGCGCTTTTTTGATTTACCACGATCCGTCGCGACAACTCTTGGAGGCTTTTTAAGCGCCGGTCATAGCATCCTCAATATGGGGGATGTGGCCGCGATTGCATTTGGGGATTCACACAATTTGAATGCTCCGCCACAATCATGTTGCTTGTAAAACCCATCGCGGCTTGAATGCCGTAAATCAGCTGTAATAAACAACAACCAAGATTCTAAATCTATGAAGAAACTTCCCTTCGCTGTTCCGGGCGGTGCCATCGCAGGCTTGATTCTGGCGTGCGGTCTGCCCGCCGGTGCTCAAAGTCTTGTGCTGCAACTTGACGCTGCCAATTACAATCCAACGACCGGCGTCTGGACGGATACGAGTGGTACCGGCGATAACGCCACGTATGGAAAGGTGGGAGGGACCGGTGGCGCGGAAGTACTCCCGACCTTGGTTAATGGAGCGACTCCGAACGGTTCCCCCGCGGTGGACATTACCGCCGGGAATGGCAGCTTTCTCCTTTCTTCGTCTCTGGCAGCAAGCAGCGGTTACACCATATTCGCTTTTGTTGCCCCTGCCGTCGTTAGCGGTGGGTCGCGCTATGCCCTCACCGGAGGGTCAAGTCCGGGAGCGCTGGAGTATAATTTTTATCAAGGCCAGCAGAATTACTTGGAGGAGTATGTCGGGGGTGGAGGCGCCGGAACGGCCACTATTCCCACCACGAGCTTCAGCTTGGTTGATCTGGCCGTTTCTTCTGCCGGCGGTTCGTTCAGACTGAATGGATCACCTGACGGCACCGCGACCGGAGCGTCGACATTTACTTCACCCATTACTCGTATTGGCAACAATGAAGGGGGAGGGGATGGACTGGTTGGCGAGATTTCTGAAATAGACATTTTTAGTGGCGTGATGAACCCCACCCAAATCGCCAATGAGGAAGCCCTGCTGACCTCCGAGTACGTCACCTCGGTCCCAGAGCCGAGCACCTGGCTAATGCTGGCCTCGGGTTTGGGAACGCTCGTCGCCGTTCGCCGCTTTCGCCGTCCGCAGGCCTGAGAAATATTGATTCTTAAACGCCGGCGTGAGGGGAATAGTCTCGCGCCGACGTTTTTGATTTCGATGCCGGCGGAATTCACGGCGCGCCCGCAAGCCAAGCAGTTCGGGGCCGTGACGTTGAATTAGCCACGCCTATTTTGAGATGGGCTAATTCGCGGGAATTGTCGGACATCCGGTCGTCGCCTTCCTGGAGCGAGGTTCGGCGTTTAGAGGGATTTGTATCATTGCGTGGCCGTCGGAGGTCAAGCCGGCCGATCTTTGTGTCTGGTTTCAGTTGCTTTTCTTTCGTTCTGTTTTTGTTAGTGGGTCGGGGCTGTTTCAAGTTCGTCGGGTCGGTGCCGGACGATGACCTGATCGCCCTCCGTGTATTCGGCCACGAACAGATGATCCAATTGCGCCGCGAATTACATCAGCAGAAATGGGCCTGTGAGGTCGCAAGAGAATCGCGCTGAATGCGGTCACCAGTGGATCGTCGCCGTCGGACTGAGCGATACGGTCTTCTAGGTGGTTTCAACTTCATCGGCGAGTATTTCCCGGCCGTTTTTATCACCACGTGCCAGCAGGGTGCCGGGCGCATATTTGGCCTTCCATTCCAAGTGTGAGTTTTTTTCCATTGGCTTGCGACCCTGACTCCTCCCATTCAGAAAAAGTTCAACCGCCTCGCAATTGCTATAAACCCGCACATCAATGGCCTGCCCTTCGCGGCCCGGCCAGTTGCAATGGGGAAAGAGATGGAGCGGGTGAAGGGAATCGAACCCTCGTTTCGGGCTTGGGAAGCCCACGTTCTACCATTGAACCACACCCGCACCGAAAAAAACGAATCCGACGCGTCCAATCCGCTGGCGGCTGGCCCCAGCACCTGGCGCACTCAAGCTTTTACCAAACCCCAGCCCCGCTGGCAACCGGAATTAACCCAATGTGGAAGAGCACGGAGTTCGGAAAGCGGAGGCTTTTGTTTCCTAACCACCGATAATGACGCGCAGGGCGACGATTTGTTGGGCGTTATCTTAACCCTACTGGCATCCGTGGTTGAAAGCATGCCATTCCCCTCGCGGATTGTAATCACGGCGGGTTTCCGGTCGGCGGCTGGCAATTCACGGATGCGGTTGCGGCTTAAAATCGAAATAGGCCAGGTTCATGTTGCCTTCGGTCAGAATGTGAACGGTCAGGACACTCCGGCCGCGCGGCAGGGTAACGGCAAAAAGATTGGTCTGGATGTTCCAATGATGCCATTGGCGCCAGGCGACGGGGTCCTGGTCATTCCGGGTGGATTGGAGGGCGATCGGCCCGGCGAGCGGGTGTCCGTTGCGTTCCACGGAAATGCTCCCGCCGCGGTTGGAGGTGTACAGCAGGTCCGCGGTATAAATGCCAGCGTGCTTGACTTCAACGGTGAGGTTGAACCATTCGCCGGGCATCGTCCAGCCCACGTACAACTGGTTGGGCGGGGGGAGGACGAGATCGTAAGGATTATTGTCTATGGAGTCGTGGAACTTGGTGTAGGAAATATCCACACCTTCCGTCATGCGAAATTCATTCAGGTAGGTGCCGTCGGCGGGGTTGAGTCGGCCGCTGCCAAGGTTGACGGCATCGGAATCGTGATAGGCCACACCTTCGCCGCCCAGATCGTAGTAAGCGCATTGCACGCGCCCCGGGATTGCCTGGGGACCGGCATGGTAGAGCCGGTCTTCGTAGGGCCGGCCGCGATAGTCCGCAATCGGCGATGAGGCGCAACCGGAAAACCAGGCAGCGGCGAGACAACCCAACGCCGCGACGGCAAGCTGGCCGGCGCGAGCGGGAGAAAGAATGATTTCCACAAATGAGAGTGGGTTTTTGTGGTAAAGCTATAAGCAAGGATTGCCGCCGAAAAGGATTTTCCTCGACGTTTATTATGCGCCAAGGGAGGTGTCACAGAGCGACCGAGGACATTAGTCCGTCTTCCGCTATTCGGGATGAATTGGCTATGGCAGTTGTTGGAAATCCACAAAACTCAGGAAAAGGTCTGCACTACAGCCGAGCACTCGGCCAGCGTCCATCTGTGGTTAAAATCCTTCCGTCCCATTCGTGAAAATCAGGGTAATTCGTGTCTCCTGGTTTCCGCTTTTTCGCTTTCCGCTTTTGTGGTTTAGATTTTTCCCGCCCAGTTCGGGCAACTTCGTGCAATTGGTTTCTCGCCTTGCCATCCTCCTTTTGTTCAGTGTCCTTTTGTGCCTTTTTGCGGCTTTACCAATCCATTTTGTCAGAGGGTCCTTGAATTTTGGTGTTCAGCCATACTTTAATGCGCAGACTCCCACGTTCCCCAGGCCGGGTTCATCGCTGCGCGCTCTCCGGTTGCGCGGTCCGCGGCCTGCGTGGTCTAATGGGTGCCTCCGTCCAGCAGCGCGCTCACCCAAGGAGCCACACGGTGGCCTGCTCCCTCAGCCGCCGTGACTGGACGTCCAGGCACCAAATCGGCCGCGTTTCGTGGTTCCGCGACAGGCAATGGCCAAAAGCCGCGCCCAACATCAGCATTCCGGCCCAAGCCGTTCACCATGTCAAACCCATATTTATCAATTTCCCAGGACCCTTTCATGGGTAGTGCTCAGCCCCCGAGGAGAGGGGGACGTTGTTTCCGCGTCGTTCGATCTGGCAGCGGCCGTTACCCGCGCTCGCCTCCGCGCCCGTTCCCGGCCGCTGAGACGCGATTCCAGACCAGCCGTCACCCGGCACCAACGATCCATAACGAAAGGCCACCCTGCCACGCGCCGCGAAAACAAATCAAGAGAACGGGCGCACGCGGTTTCTAAAACACCTTCAACGCCCAACCTTCAATTCCGAACGGGGCTTCTGCCAGTTCGGTATTGGGCGTTGAATGTCGGGCATTACCTCCGCTTGAAAATCACATTTTTTCCCGGGCCCGGTTGTGCCAACATCTGCCCGATGGCACGCGAGAGCATCGCCGACAAGACTGCCCGCGCCCGGAAAATCACCGCGGCGCTGGAGCGCACTTATCCCTCGGCACATTGCGAGCTGAATTATTCCAATCCGCTCGAATTGCTCGTGGCCACCATTCTTTCCGCGCAATGCACGGACAAGCGCGTGAACCTCGTTACGGCCGACCTGTTCCAGAAATATCGCCAGGCCCGGGATTTTGCCGCCGCGGATTTGACCGCGCTGGAGCAGGACATCCGCTCCACGGGCTTCTACAAAAACAAGGCGCGCAATATTAAGTCCGCCTGCGCCGATATCCTGGCCCGGCACGGTGGCCAGGTGCCACAATCCATGGAGGAGCTGATCCAGCTCGGGGGCGTCGGCCGCAAGACGGCGAACGTGGTGCTGGGCAACGCCTTCGGCCTCAATGTGGGCGTGGTGGTGGATACGCATATCAGCCGGCTCGCGCAACGGCTGGGGCTCACGGCCCAGCGCACGCCGGAAAAGATCGAGCCGGATTTGATGGCGCTGGTGCCGCGAGAAAAGTGGACGCTGTTCAGCCATTTGCTCATCTGGCACGGACGCCGCCGCTGTCCGGCGCGCACGCCGGATTGCGCCCGTTGCGAGCTAGCCGCGTGGTGCCCGCGCCGCGGCGTGAAACCGAAAGCCCTTTCCCAATGAATTGGTATGCAATGGATTCCGGCCGGTGTGATCCGGCCTTTAACATGGCTATGGACGAGGCGTTGCTGGCGCAGGCCGCCCGCCTCGACCGCGCGGTGCTGCGGTTTTACGGCTGGACCGAGCCGGCGGCCACGTTCGGCTATTTCCAGTCGTTCGCCGAGGTCGGGCGCACCACCCGGCTGCGCCCCTTGATTCGCCGGCCGACCGGCGGCGGCATCGTGCCGCACGATGCGGACTGGACCTATAGCGCCGTGTTTCCGCCGGGCCACGAATGGCATTCGCTCCGGGCCGAGGAAAGCTACCGGCGCATCCACGACTGGCTGCGCCTCGCCTTGGCGGCATTGCAGGTGGACACGGAGCTGGCGCCCTGCTGCAAGAAGACGCTGCCGGGCCAGTGCTTCGTGGGCCATGAAAAGTTCGATTTGCTCTGGCGCGGAAAAAAGATCGCCGGCGCCGCCCAGCGCCGGAACCGTCTGGGGCTGCTCATCCAAGGCTCCGTACAGCCGCCGCCGGTGCCGCTAAGGCGCGAGGATTTTGAAGCCGCCATGCGCGCGGTGGCCGCGAGCACTTCCCGGGCGACCTGGGTGGAGCTGGCGCCGGACGAGACGCTGCGCCGGCAAGCCGAGACCCTGGCCGCGGAAAAATACTCGCAGGCCGCTTACAACCAGAAACGATAAAGATGTGCGACGCGACATCAAATTACTCGCCGCGAACCGCCTTCCTGCTAGACTCAACAGCTTATGATTCGGTTGGTACTTTTCGACATCGACGGCACGCTCGTTCATACCGGTGGCGCCGGCACCAAGGCTTTTTCGTGGACCTTCAGCCACATCTTCGGACTGCACAATGGCGCGGAGCGGATGAAATTCGCCGGCCGGACAGATGTCAGCCTGGTGCGCGAGTTTTTCAAGATCCATGGCGTGCCCGAGTCGCCCGAAAATTTCGAGCAGTTTTTCGACAACTACGTGTTTTTTCTGGCGCAAATCCTGAGGCGGAGCCACGGGAGCGAATGCCTGGGCGTGTCGAAATTCCTGGCCGATCTCCTGGCGTTACCCGACCCACCCATGCTGGGCCTCCTCACCGGCAACATCCGACTGGGCGCCGAGATCAAGCTGCGCCGGTTCAGCTTGTGGGATAATTTTGTAATGGGCGGCTTCGCCGATGACCATGAAGATCGCAATCATATCGCCGTGGCGGCACTCGCACGCGCCCGCCGGGTGCTGGATCCGAACCTGCAACCGCAGGAAGTCGTGGTGGTTGGCGACACGCCCTTCGACGTGCGCTGCGGGAAATTCATCGGCGCCCGGACCCTGGCCGTGGCCACCGGCGGCTCTTCCTACGCCGAACTGCTCCCGCACGGCGCCGACTGGACGGTGAAGGATCTCACGCATATGCCCGTGCAGCGATTCTGTCCGCGGTAAACAAACAATGGCTGAATCGTAATCAGGCGGGCATGGTGCATGATTACGACCCGATTTATGAACACTGAAGATAGGCTTGTTCAAAAACTTAACGAATTCCGAAAACAGTTTAAGTACAAGTATGTCGGCGGCGGCTATTTCAGGGATAATTCCGTCCCCAAGGGAATCAATGCTGACATGCGACATGGGGACGAAGTCATCAACCAATTCTGTGATGATTTTGTGAAATATCTATCGGTTGCCTCTGCCCGTGAACAAAATGCGCCTTGAACTGCCTGCGGGACCCCAGTGCCAAGCGCGTTTTGGCGCTGGCCCAATCCGCTCTGTCCCATGAATTCATTCCGCATTTCCACCAAACTTGAGGAGTTCGATATCGCGCTCATCCACCGGTTCCTGTCCCAGGAATCGTATTGGATGAAGGGGGTGGAGTTCAATACGGTCCGCAAAGCCATGGCCAACTCGCTTTGTTTCGGCGGTTTCCTGGGCCCGGCACAGGTGGCCTTTGGTCGCGCCGTGACCGACCGAACCACCTTTGCCTATCTGCGCGACTTTTTTGTTCTGCCGGAGTATCGCGGCAAGGGTTACGGGAAGTTGATGGTCCAGGCAGCGATGTTGCGCTTGAAGGAGGAGGGCGTCCCGGCCGTCATGCCGGCCACCAGCGATGCGCACGGCCTTTACGAAAAGTTCGGTTTCCGCCTCTTGGGCGATTCGTCCAAGCTGATGCTCTATCGGGAGCCAGCGCCCCAGTCTGCCTGAGACCAGCCAACCCCGTCAGTGGTGGCAGCCGCAACCGCCGCCGCCGCAGCAGTGCCCACCGCCCCCACCCTGTCCGGCCGAGGACTCCGCCGCGCCGGCCGCGGCAAAAGTGGAAAGCTTTTTCTCCAGCTTGGTGGATCCGCAGTTGGGACATTTGGTTCCGGTCCATTTCGACGAGCGGACCAGGATTTCGCTATCCTTGCCGCACTTCTCACAATGAAACTCGTAAATTGGCATGCAGGGAACATAACCGCTTTCGCCGCTGTTCTCAAGCTTCGGTCATTCGCCCGCCCGCCATGGGCAGACAAAAATCCTGCCTGGTTGAAACGCCCTCCGGGCCAACTGAGTTCAGAACGCGGAATGAGGTGTTCCCGGTTCGGAACGGGCGTGATTTCAGGGCAGCGCACTGGTTTGCCTTGAACACGCCGGTTGGCAGGCGCGGCGCGCTCGGAGAGACGCGCCCTGCCAGCGCTGGTATGCGTGCCAACCCTTTGTACAGACAGACGCACCACCCCGCCTCCGCCCAATTCCCTGTAACAGCCGGCGTGAATTCCGTAAGATCCCAATAATGGAAGTCAGCGACAGCGGCGAAGCGCGGCCCGGTGCCGTCTTTGCCACCACGCACTGGTCGGTCGTGCTCACGGCCGCGCGCAGCGACACCACGCGCGCGCAGGCGGCGCTGGAACATCTCTGCCGGACTTATTGGTATCCCCTTTACGCTTACGCCCGCCGCCGCGGTCACGCGCCGCCGGACGCGCAGGATTTGACGCAGGAATTTTTCGCGCGTTTGCTGGCCGGGAATTGGCTGGCCGCGGCGGACCGCCGGCGCGGACGTTTCCGCACCTTCTTGTTGTCCGCCATGCAACATTTTCTGGCCAACGAATGGCACCGGGCGCATGCGCAAAAGCGCGGCGGGTACCACGCAGCGCTTTCCCTGGATGACGACACCGCCGAACGGCGCTACCAGCTCGAACCGGTGGATAACGCCACGCCCGAGTTGCTGTTTGAGCGCGGTTGGGCGCTGGCCCTGCTGAACGACGTGCTCGCGCGGTTGGAGGCCGAATACGCCCGCGACGGCAAAGCGGCCTGGATGGAGGCCATGCGCCCGGTGTTGACGGCCGACCGGGAGGCGATCGATTATGGTGAAATTGCCGGCCGGCTGGGCCTCACGGAAACGGCCGCCCGCGTGGCCGCGCACCGCTTGCGCCAGCGCTACCGCCGGATGATCCGGGCCGAAGTGGCCAACACGGTGGCCGCGTCGGACGAGGTGGAGCAGGAAATGCGGCACCTGTTTCAGGCGCTGGCGGCGAAGTGAAAATATTTGGTAACGATCCGGCGATTTGCTTTCAGAAATGGGTTGGAACGTACTATGGATACCCAAAAGCTTTGCCAAAGTTGCGGCGCCCCGCTGGCGGCCGATGCCCCGCGCGGCCTGTGCCCGGCCTGTTTGATGAAGGTGGCGCTCGGTGCCGGCACCGGCACGGGCGATCAGCCCAAACGCTTTGAGTTGCCCGGCCGGGCGGAACTGGCCGCCAAATTTCCCCAGCTCGAAATCATCGAGCTGATCGGCCAGGGCGGCATGGGCGCGGTCTACAAGGTGCGGCAAAAGGAATTGGATCGCCTGGCCGCGCTGAAAATCCTGCCGCCGGAAGTGGGGCTGGATCCGGCCTTTGCCGAGCGCTTCACGCGCGAAGCCCGCGCGCTGGCCAAGCTCAACCACCCCGGCATCGTCACCCTGTACGAATTCGGACGCGCCGACGGATTGTTTTTCTTCCTGATGGAATATGTGGACGGCGTCAACCTGCGGCAGTTGCTTCAGGCCGGACGCATTTCCGCGCGCGAGGCGCTGGCCATTGTGCCCCAGATTTGCGACGCCCTGCAATTTGCCCACGACCAGGGCATCGTGCACCGCGACATCAAGCCGGAGAACCTGCTGCTGGACCGGCGCGGCCGGGTGAAGGTGGCGGATTTCGGGTTGGCCAAGATCGTGGCCGCCGCCGAGGCGCCTTTCCCGGGCGGCGCTGCCGCCGCTGGGTCAACCGCCAAGCCCGCTTCGTCCAGCGACCTCACCGAGGCGGGCAAGGTGATGGGCACGCCGCAATACATGTCGCCGGAACAAATCGCCGCCCCGGGCGAAGTGGATCATCGGGCGGATATATACGCGCTGGGCGTGGTGTTTTACCAGATGCTCACCGGCGAACTGCCGGGCAAGCAGATCGAGCCGCCATCGAAGAAGGTGCATATCGATGTGCGGCTGGATGAAGTGGTGTTGCGGGCGCTGGAACATAACCCCGAGCTCCGTTACCAGCAAGCCAGCGTGCTCAAGACGCAGGTGGAGACCATCGCCACCACACCGCCGGGTCCCGGTTCCGAAACTCATCCGCCGGCTTCGGCTCCCGGTGGGGAGTACCGCTCAACCCGGCAGTTGTTCGGCCTGCCGCTGTTGCATGTGGTGTCGGGGATCGATCCCAAGACCGGTCGGGCGCGCTTGGCCCGCGGGATTATCGCCATTGGCGGGCGGGCGGAAGGGGTCCTGGCGATCGGTGGCCAGGCGATCGGGGTCATTGCCGTGGGCGGACTGGCCGTGGGCGGGCTGGCGTTCGGCGGTATGGCCATTGGCGTGGTTGCCCTTGGGGGCGGCGCGTTGGCTTTGATGCTGGCGTTGGGCGGCCTGGCGGTCGCGCCGCTCGCCCTCGGCGGTCTGGCGGTGGGCTGCGTGGCCCTGGGCGGCCATGGAATTGGCCTGCATGTGTTTGATTCCACCACGAGAGACTCTTACGCCCGCACGTTCTTTGTGTCTTGGGGGCAAAACCTGCTCGCCAACCTAAACTGGATCGTGACGCTCATTCTGATTCCGATCACTGGCTTGGCCGTGTGGTTGCCGCTCTGGCTGCAACGGCGCCAGGCGCCCGCGCCGGTGTCGCTCGTTCCGGCCGCGAATCCGTTGCCGGTCACGGATTTTTGGGAGGCGCTGGAAGCTGGGGACTATGGTCGCGCTTGGGACAAGGCGGCGCCTTATTTCCAACGCGACGTCAGCCGTGAGGCCTGGATCGCCCGTTTGGAAAAGGAGCGGCGGCCGTTGGGGCAATCGGTGACGCGCAAGTTCCTCTCGAATACGGTTATCACTCCCCAGACCCGCACGGTGCTGGAATTTCTCGCGACGTTTGCGGGCGGGCGGCAGTTGGTTGAGGGCACTTATTCAGCCGTGCAGCCGGACGGCGAGTGGCGGGTGGAAAAATATTACACCCGGCCACCGACGAAGGCTGATCTAGCCAAAACGGCGGCGCCCGCGGTCACCCAACCCCGCTTGGTGCGCCCGGCGTTCATTGTCGCTTTGCTGGCGGTTATGCTCCTTCCCATCGGTGTGGCCTTGATCGAGCGGACGAGGCAAGGTTCCGGTGATGAATCAGTCCCGCAAGTTTCCATGTCCCATGTGCTGCGAGTGGAGGCCGCCAAGGCTTACACGGGCGACTTGGCAGTCCACGTGGAGGCTTTGGGTCAGGTAGCACCGCCGGCGGCTGAGGCTTTCCAAGTGCAGGCACCCGAAACCGGCAAGCCGACCACGGTGTTTTTTCAGTTGCCCGAGGACGATGTCCAACCGGTGGTGAATGCCCTCAAGGTCGGACGCAAAATGACGGTCGAGGTGTTCGATCGTGCCCGCAAGCCCGTGGGGCAGGGGGTGCTGGAGGCGGTGGACAACCAAATCGATCCTGAAACGGGAACGCTCAAGTGCAAAGCGACGGTGTGGCCAAATATGGAAACGCTGTTGTATCCCAGCCAGTATGTGACCGTCCGTCTGCTCCTGGAGACCCGACGCCAGGTCACGTTGGTGCCGGTGTCGGCGCTGGAGCCGGGGAGAACCGGAATCTGGGTCGTCAACTCCGACTACAGGGTGAGGGAGTATCCAGTGGCTACCGGTGCCATGGATGATGGAATGGTGGAAGTTACCAGTGGCCTTGCGCCGGGAAAGCTGGTGGTCTTGAATCCGGACAAGAGGCTCAGACCCGGCATGGATGTTATTTGCCGGCTGGTAGCATCGACCAACCGGCCAGCGGTGGCGGTCGATCAGGCCAGCCAGGCTTTTAACAACGAACTCGCCCGCTCCGAATTGGCGGCCGCCGAACTGACCGTTCAAGACGACGAGAAGAAATTCGCCATGGGCATCATCACGGCCAACGACCTGGTCAAGGCGCGGCTGGCGCGGGACCAAGTTGCCGCGAAATTGCGGGGGGACATTGTGGCCGTCGCGCGACTCAAATTCGAATCATGCACGGTGGACTTGGAAGTGGCCGAGAAACTTTTTGCCATCGGCAAAATCAGTCGGCAGGAATACGAAGCTGCCAAGCTGGCTCGTGACCAAGCGGCAAAAGACCTCGAAGGCGGCCCCAGCGCGCGGTCCGCGGCCAACCCCGGCCGCTGAGAGATTCTGTCATAGTCATTTGGGGTCACACCTCGACATTTGCCATTCACTTGGCCCGTTTTGCCAACGCGAGCTATTGAAAGGGGCCGAGAAAAATGACGATTCTCGCCTTTTTTGCCCATAGTCTTCCAGCCAGCGCACGAGCCCTAAAGGGATTAATTTTTGTCTCCCGCCCATTTGCACGGCACCCACAACTTTGTTATTGCGGGGCGCGTCCGCTGACGGCTAGGGTCGCGGCTGAAATATGAAGTTCGTCCTGTGCCTCACTTTGGCCGGCTTGGGTCTGGCCGCCGCCTCGCTCCGCGCGGAAACGGTCAACGTGACCGTCGATCCGCAAACCACCGTCGGCAGCCGCTTCCTGGGGTTGGGCGTGCAATGGGACCGCTTCGATGCTTATCCGCTTTCGCCGGCAGATTGGAAGCTGACCACGAACCGCCTGGATTATTGCGCGCCGGGCTATTTGCGGGTGATGTGGGGGGCGTTCTCCTACTGCAACGGTTTTGACGCCGCCGGACAGCCGCGCTATGCGTGGCAGGAAACGGACCCGGCCCGGCGCAAGGAGGTGGCGGAACTGGCCGCCATTCTGGATTTTGCCCAAGCCCGCAACACCCCCGTGATCCTGGGCGAATGGGGCCCGCCACTCGGGTTAATTACCGACCAACTCGACCCGCGCTGGCCGCGGCTGGTGGCCGACAGTGTGGCCTACCTGCGCAACGAGCGCGGCTACACTTGCATCCGCTATTATAACTTGATCAACGAGCCCAACGGCGATTGGTCCCACAACAAGGATTACAGCACGTGGCTGCAATCCATCCGCCAGTTGAAGCGCGAATTTGACGCCCGCGGCTTGGGGGACGCCGTACATATCATCGGTCCGGACACCTTCGGCAGCAGCCGATGGCCCGAGGCGTTTCAATGGCTCGATAAATCCGCCCGCGACGCCTCCAATTGTCTCAGTGCCTGGGACCTGCATTGGTATGCGTTCGATGCGGAAGTGCTGGACGGCACGATTGAAACCCTGCTGCGTCAGAAACGACAGTCGCTCGGCGAGGCCAACCCCCGGGCTCTCTCCCAGGCCCTGTTAGTGGCCGAGTCGGGTCTGTTGGATGGCAAAACCAACGGCGACCAGCAGCCGCGGGTGCGCACGTTTGAGTACGGCGTGATGATGGCGGATTACGCCACCCAAGTGGCCCGGGCCGGGTGGATGGGGGCCCTCGCGTGGGATTTGGACGATGCGATGCACGTGGTGGACTGGAACCACCGCCCGCCGGTGCCGGACGCCACCACGCTCAAGGTGTGGGGCTTCTGGAATTCACAGGGCAAACAAATGGGGCGGCCGGAAGAAACGGCGCCGCGCCCGTGGTTCTATACCTGGTCCCTGCTATCCCGTTGCTTTCCCGGCGGCACTCGCATCGTCGGCACTTCGAACAGCCCCGCGGTGAGATTTCGCGCCACGGCCGGCCTCTCCGGTTCGCCCGGAGCGGAACAGTGGAGTGTGGTGTTGGTGAACGATCTGGAAACCAATCGCGTGATTCACCTGCAATCCGCTGCCGGACCGACCGATGCCCAAGTGACCTGCTACCATTATTTCGAAGGTGACCGTCCGCTGGGCGCCGATGGATTCCCCAAGCCGGCGGCGGTTTGGCCGCACGTCAACTTCCAATCCGGTCTCACCCTGCCCATGCCGGCCCGCGGCGTGCTGATCCTCACCACCCGGCCGCCCCGATAAGATGGTTCGCCCTGACACGCGGGCCGGTCAACCAGCCCGCCGGTGGGATATCCCCTGACCTCAAAAATCCTTGAAATCGCCTGTCAAGGAGGGCTCAGCCCGCTTGGCCGGAGGCGCCGAAGGCTTCTTCGGTGCGCGACTGGGAGCCGGGGTGGTCGATGCCCGCCTGGCCGCTCCGGCTGTGGAATGCGACGGCTGGAAAGCAGGCTGGCGGGCCACCGGCGTGGGGCCGCCCGCGCGGTCCTCGCTTTCGCCGACCAATTCCATCAATTCGGTGACCGCCTGCTTCATCATGGCCGCCTGGGCATTCAATTCCTGCGCGGCCGCGGCGCTTTCCTCGGCACTGGCGGCGTTGGCTTGCGTCACTTTGTCCATCTGCCCCACGGCCTTGTTGATTTGCGTGATGCCGTGAGATTGTTCCCGCGAGGCGCCGGCCACTTCCGCCACGAGTTCATCCACCTGCCGCGCCTTGGTCACAATCTCGTTGAGGGTGGCGGAAACCTGCCGGCTGATTTCGACCCCCTGGCCGGTGCGGCTGATGGCGCCTTCAATTTTAGCGGCGGTTTCCTTGGCGGCTTGGGCGCTGCGTTGAGCCAGCGTCCGCACTTCGTCCGCCACCACCGCGAAGCCCATGCCGGCCTCGCCGGCCCGGGCGGCTTCCACCGCCGCGTTCAGGGCCAGAATATTCGTCTGAAAGGCAATTTCATCAATGGTCTTGATGATTTTTGCAATGTCATCACTGGAGGTTTTCAGGGCGTCCATGGCGGCATTCATGGCCCCCATATCGGTCGCCCCCCGATCGGCGGCCTGGCGCTCTTGTTTGGCCAGGTCGTTGGCTTTTTGGGCGTTTTCCGCATTGCGCCGGGTCATGCTGGAAAGTTCTTCGAGCGACGCA
>CAYTJG010000056.1:0-25833 GCA_964437865.1 uncultured Bifidobacteriaceae bacterium
TGCCTGGGTTGGCCTGGGCGGTGGGGGCAAAAAAGGCCTAAACAAAGAAACACAAAGAAACACAATAGAACACTTTTTTTGGTTGGTTGCTGGTGGCGGAGGCGGGCGGGCGACGGTGGGCGGGTGAATGCAAGAACACCAGCCTTTACTTCCGCGAGACTGGACACCGCAATAAAATCAGGCATTGTTGACGGCAAACACTATGAAAATGAAACGTCGTGAATTCATCAAGAAATCGGCGGTCGGCGCCGGCGGCATGTTGTTGGGCGCGGGCCTGGTTGCCGCGGCCGAACCAGACGTGACCGGCCACGATCCGTATGCGCTGGTGCCGCTGGGCAAGACGGGCCTGAAATTCACGCGCGTTTGCATGGGCACCGGCACGCACGGCGGCCAGCGAAATTCCAACCAGACCCGCAAAGGCCGCGACCAGCTCCAACAAATGATCCGCACGGCGTATGAGCGCGGCATTCGGACGTACGACATGGCGGATCTGTACGGCACACATTCCTACGTGGCGGAGGCGCTCGCGGGTCGGCCGCGGGACAGCTATTCTCTGATTAGCAAGATTTGGTGGATGGATGGCAGTCTGCCCGAGGCGGACCGGCCGGAGGCCGACGTGGTCGTGGCCCGTTTTCTGAAGGAGCTGAAGACGGATTATATTGATCTGCTGCTGCTGCATTGCGTCATCGCGCCGGACTGGCCTACGCAATTGCGCCGGCAGATGGATATTTTGAGCAAGCTCAAGGCGCAGGGCCAAATCAAGGCGCTCGGCGTCTCGTGCCATTCGCTTGGGGCGCTGGAGGCGGCGGCCGCGGAACCGTGGGTGGAGTCCGTGCATACCCGCATCAATCCCTACGGCATGAGCATGGATGGTTCGGCGGAAGAAGTGGTGCCGGTATTGAAGAAAATCCATGCCGCCGGGAAGGGCGTCATCGGCATGAAGATCATCGGTGAAGGACGCCTGCGGAACGATGAGGCGCGGCGGGACGAATCGGTGAAATTCGCGCTGAAACTCGGCTGCGTGGATGTGTTGAATGTGGGTTTTGAATCGGCCACGGAAATAGATGATCTGGCTGCGCGGGTGCGGAAGGTGCCGGTGGCCTGAGCGGGTTGCCAGATGATTTGCCCCGGTCGGCGCTTTGCTGCTAAGCTATCGCGACGCGGCTGCGGGCTCCGGTAAATCCGATGGCCGGCGTCGGCGGACAGAGATTTAAACGACGATGATTGCACTACTTGATTATGGCTCGGGCAACCTGCGCAGCGTGCACAAATCGCTCCTGAAGGTGGGGGCGGAGGTTCGGCTGGTGAAGCGCCCGGAAGAGATTGGTGATGCGCGGGGCCTGGTGCTGCCAGGCGTGGGCGCGTTTGACGATTGCATCAACGCCATGCGTCAGCAGGAGTTGCTGGAAGGCGCCCGGGATTTCATCAAGACCGGCAAGCCGTTTCTGGGCATCTGCGTTGGTTACCAGGCGCTGTTCGAGCGGAGCGAGGAGTTTAATTCGTGCGCCGCCGGTCTGGGCGTATTCCGGGGCAGCGTGGTGCGTTTTTCCGAGCGGCACGGCTTGAAAATCCCGCAGATCGGCTGGAACCAGTTGCAGCTCGTGCGCCCGGATTGTCCGTTGTACCGAGGCATCGCCGAGGGCAGCTACGTCTATTTCGTGCACAGCTTCTATCCGCAGCCGCTCGATCCGGGCATTGTGGCCACGCGCACCGATTACGGCGATACGTTTGCCTCCTCGGTGTGGCGGGATAATGTCTTTGCCACGCAATTTCATCCGGAGAAAAGCCAGAAGGTGGGATTGCAATTGCTCAAGAACTTTCTGGAGCTGACGGAGCGGCGGGGCTAAATCCTGCTTGAAACGGGCGGGCGCGGGCGGCACAGTGGCCGGGAGGAATCGTTATGGCCAACAAACGAACTGCGACCATTGGGGAATATCTCATTCAGCGGCTGCACGCGCACGGGGTGCGCCATGTCTTCGGCATACCCGGCGATTACGTGCTGGGCTTCTATGAGCAATTGCAGCAAAGCCCCCTCCGGATCATCAATATGTGCGATGAGCAGGGGGCGGGCTTTGCGGCGGATGCCTACGCCCGGGTGCGCGGGTTGGGCGCGCTCTGCGTCACGTATTGCGTGGGCGGCCTGAAGGTGGCTAACACCACCGCCGAGGCCTTCGCCGAAAAATCACCGGTGATCGTCATCAGCGGCGCGCCCGGAGTGAAGGAACGCGCGAAAAATCCGCTGCTTCACCACAAGGTGCGGGATTTCAACACGCAGAAAAAGGTCTTTGACGAACTCACGGTGGCCTCGACGGTGCTGGAGGATCCGCGGATGGCGTTTGAGGAGATCGACCGGGTGCTGAGCGCCGCGTTGCGATACAAGCGGCCGGCGTACATCGAACTGCCGCGCGACATGGTGGCGGTGGCCGGCCAGCCGCACTACCGGCCGCGTCCGGCCGAAGAGGCCAGCAATCCCCAGACGCTGAAAGCGGCGCTGGCGGACGCGGTGGAGATGATCAATGGCGCGCGGCAACCGGTGATCATTGCGGACGTGGAACTGCATCGTTTTGGCCTGCAGGACTTATTGCTCCAACTGGCGGGCCGGACCAATATCCCGGTGGCATCGACGTTGCTGGGCAAATCCGTCATCGGCGAACAACCGCCGTTTTACATGGGGGTCTACGAAGGGGCCATGGGGCGCGAGGAAGTGCGCCGCTACGTGGAGCGCAGCGATTGCGTGATTCTGCTCGGGGCGTTTCTTTCCGACATCAACCTCGGGGTGTTCACCGCACGGCTGGATCCGGGGCGGTCGATTTACGCCACGAGCGAGAAGCTGTCTGTGCGCTATCGGAATTACGAGGAGGTACTTTTTCCGGATTTTTTACAGGGCTTGTTGGGCGGGAAATTGCGGCGGCGGCGGCCCGGGCGGTGGCCGCATCCGGTGCAGATGTTCCCGGCCGGCCCGGCGCGTCCCAAGGCGCCGCTGACGGTACGGCGGCTGTTTGAGTGTCTCAACGCCTTCCTGGCGGAGGACATGGTGGTGGTTTGTGACGCCGGCGAGGCGCTGTTCGGCGCCGCGGACCTCTACATTCGGCGCGGCACGGAGTTCCTGGGGCCGGCGTACTACGCTTCCATGGGCTTTGCGGTGCCGGCGAGCGTGGGGGTGCAACTGGCGAATCCGGCGGTGCGTCCGCTGGTGTTGGTGGGCGACGGCGCTTTTCAGATGACCGGCATGGAGATTAGCACGGCGCTGCGGTACGGGCTGAATCCGATCGTGGTAGTGCTGAACAACCGCGGCTTTGGCACGGAACGCCCGATGCAGGACGGACCATACAACGACGTGGCCCCGTGGCAATATCACCGGCTGCCGGAAGTGCTGGGCGGCGGCCGGGGCTTTCTGGTGGGGACGGAGACCGAATTGTGCCAGGCGCTGGCTGCCGCCGCAGCGCACCAGGAAAGCTTCTCGCTCCTCGAAGTGATGCTGGATCCCAACGACCATTCGCCGGCGCTCCAGCGTTTGACGCAACGGCTGGCCCGGAGAATTTGAGGGGCCTATGGCAGCGAGCAGCGAGCAGCGCTGTGGTAGTGTCCGTCGGCGAGCCGGGCGATTTGCATGACTACGTCGTTCACCAGTGTGCTGGCACCAAAGCGAAACAACTCCGGCGTGAGCCAATCATCGCCGAGGGCTTCCTTCACCATTACGAGATAGGCCAGCGCCTGCTTGGAGGTCCGGCTGCCGCCGGCCGGCTTCACGCCAATACGGATGCCGGTGGTGAAGAAGAAATCGCGGATGGCTTCCAGCATCACCAGCGTGACAGGCAGGGTGGCGGCCGGGGAAATCTTGCCGGTGCTGGTCTTGATGAAATCCGCGCCGGCGCGCATGGCGATTTCGCTGTCCAGGCCGGTGCCAGATTCAGGCAATCTGGCACGGGATGAGCGCGTCTTCATCAAACGAGTACACGGCGCACAGGCGGTGGTAGCCGTCGGCTATGATTACGCGGCCACTGGCGGTGTCGC
The DNA here is from genome assembly GCA_964437865.1 of uncultured Bifidobacteriaceae bacterium. GTDB lineage: Bacteria > Verrucomicrobiota > Verrucomicrobiia > Limisphaerales > UBA11358 > UBA11358. The sequence goes on from CAYTJG010000056.1 coordinate 4,015, forward strand.
GGTGGAGCAGGATGGGCGAGAGCAGTTGTCCGGCGCGGATTTTCTCACGGTCCTTCTCGACGTGCGAATTGCTGGTGCCCAGCAAAGACAAGCCGGACGCGCGGAAGATGTCCTTGGCTTTGAATTGGGTCACCGGGGCCTTTTTGAGCGCGGCAACCAGCCGACGCGCCGTTTGGTCGGGGTAAAGCAAGATGAGATAGGACAGGGCCGCCGGGTAGTCGTGATCGTCCGGCCGGGCCTGCCAACGGATTTTTGACGAGCGGTCCATAGTCCGACTATGCAGAAAGCGGAGGTTTTTGTCCAGCGTGCCAGGCGCCGCGTGCTGGCTAAAGCACGAAGAATTCGGGCCGGAAGCCGGTTGGCTCCGCATGCAACACGGCCACACTCCGCTCCGCCCCGAACTTGGGTTGTCCGGCATAGCCGGGATTGAAGAAGAACACGCCGTCGATGGTCTCGGCAAATTTCTTGTGCGTGTGCCCGAAGATGACCGCGTCGGCGCGGGACCGCCGGATGCTGGTTTGGAGCGCGTCAGTCAGCGCCCGGGGATTGACGATGTGGTGCACTAGAAATCTTCTTTCCGCCAGCGTCACGACCTCGGTCTCCTTGAAGTACAGGCCGTGATCCGTGTTGCCCAGCACCACGGTGACGGGCGCAATGAATTTCAGTTCCAGTTCGATGATGGGATTGCCAATGTCGCCGGCGTGCAGGATGTGGTCCACGCCTGCAAAGATCTCTTCGACCTGCGGGTCAAGGTAACCGTGGGTGTCCGAGATGATGCCCAATTTCATGAGTGACGGGTATGGCTGGGGCCGGGGTGCGGGTAGTGGGGACGGCGCGCCAGGGTGATCGGTTTCCGGCCTACGCCTTGGCATCCTCCGGCTCGGCTTCGGGTTCCTCCGCCGGCTTGTCCTCGGGTTCGCGGGCGCCGGCGGTTTTATCGGCGGGCGATTCGGCGGTGAGTTTGGCGGCGGCGCCGAACAGCAAGGTAAACAAGCCACCACTCAGGAGCGTATTGCGGAAAAACTCCCACGTGTGCGGGTAGCCATTGGTACCCTTGGTCAAGGCGATGATCCAGCCGGCGATCGTTTTGCTATATTCCGGGTTGCAGAGCCAGGCGGCGGTGTTGGTGATGAGATAGAAGAGGATGGCGCCCAACAGGCCGCCGCCCACCAGCGTGGCGAGCCAGGATTGCGGTTTAAAGCGGCGCCCCAGGAAAATGAGCACGGCGTACGCCACGTAATTGAACAGGAGACCAAGCAGATGCGGCGTGCTCCAAACATCAACGCCGGACAAGTGATGCTGGTAATACAGGTTCAAGCCCAAGTCGGTTACGAAAATGGTGACGAGGGGGAGCCACCAGCCGTGTGAACCGCGCAAAAACACGCCCGAACAAAAAGCGAGCGCATAAGCGACGCTGAAATTCAAGGGCATCAGGCCCGGAATTCGCGATAATGCGAAAACCAGGACGAAGATCGCCGGGAGCAGGATTTTGCTTTTCACCAAGGCCCATTTTAAAGCGCAACCCATGGTTTTAAACAAGCAAATTCAGGTGGCTTGGCACAGGAGACGGCAGCGGAGGAAAAACAAGCGTGCAGCCCTCAGGCAATGGTTGGCCCGGCCAGTTCGGCCGCGCGGCGGACCAGGAGCCTGGCGACGGTGGTGGCAAGTTCCAGTTTATCCACCGGTTTGGGGAGATAAGCGGCGGCGCCACACGCGAGGGCACGGGCCCTGGACTTCTCGGGGGGATCGTTGGAGATCACGATCACGGGAGTGTAGCGTGTTTCGGGGCGGTGTTGAATCCAACCCAGAACCCCAAAACCATCCTGCATGGAGTTGGCCGCCGTGGAGGCGTCGATTGGGAAATTGAGATCGAGCACAATCAGCTCCAACGGTTGCTCGCGAATAACCTTTAGTGCGGCGGTGATTTCGCCGCACAAAACAACGCGGTGTCCCTGGTCTCGCAGGGCAAAATAAAGGGTGCGCTGGATAATCGGATTGTCATCGACCACCAGAATTCGCGCGGCTTGGACAATGGTCTGGGCCGGATTCACTCGAGTGATGCATCGGCAGCCTAAGAAAAAACTTGAGGGAAAGTTATTCCCCGCCAGAGGAAGGTCACTCCGAGCGGAGATTGGGAAAGAGGATGGGTGCGTTGCCCTAATGGCTTGCAGCTGAGTAAAATCTGGCGATGCCAAGGTGCCAAGTCTCGACAAATTTGCTTTAACCAACCGCGCTCAGCGAACGTCATTATATTCACGATCGAGCCGTGTTTGCGGTGCGGCGAGGTGGCCGTGCCCGAAGCCGCTCGCTCGCGTTTCAGGTGGAACCGGCTGGCGTCGATGATGTCGTGCTTAACAGGGCGGGGGTCCGCCCGGCCGTGCGCGCTGGAATTTGACAGCACCGTTATGTGTGTCAGAGTGTGATTGCTTGGGTGAAAGGAAGGCCGTGAACTGTTTGATTGAAATCTTGATCGTGGAAGATTGCGAAAGCGACGGGATGTTGTTGCTGGAGGAACTGCGCCGGCGCAACTATTCCCCCATCGCCCGGCGGGTGGATCGGGCCGAGGATTTCCTGGCGGCGCTCAGGAGCCAGGTCTGGGATGCGGTTATTTGCGATTACCTGCTGCCGCAATTCAGCGCGCCCGAGGCGTTGAAGCTGTTCAGCAGCCAGGGCTTGGATATCCCGTTTATCATCGTTTCCGGTGTATTTGGCGAAGAGAAGGCGGTGAGCATGATGAAAGCGGGGGCCAACGACTACATTCTCAAGAGCGATTTATCACGGCTGGTGCCGGCGATGGAGCGTGAGTTGGAGGCGGCCCAGGAGCGACGCTTGCGCCGACGCGCCGAAGGCGCCATGCAGTACCTGGCGGCCATTGTGGAATCCAGCGAGGACGCCATTTACGGCAAGGATCTGGACAGCGTGGTGGCGAGCTGGAATCCAGCCGCCGAGCGCTTGTTCGGCTACAGCGCCGAAGAGATGATCGGTCATTCCACAGTGGAACTCTTCCCCCTGGACCGGCGCGATGAGCTGCTCGACATCATTTCCAGCATCCGGCGGGGTGATACGGTACGCATACCGGACACGGAACGCCTGCATAAGGATGGGCAGATCATCCCGGTATCGATCACCATTTCGCCGATCCGGAACCTGGCGGGTGAAATTCTGGGCGCTTCCTCGATCGTGCGGGACCTGCGCCAGGAAAAGCGCGGGGAAGTGGAACGGCGGCACTTGAACCGACGCTTGCTGGATGCGGCGCGCGAATTGAAGGCGCTCAGCGGCATGCTGCCCATATGCGCCTCCTGCAAACGGATCCGGGATGACCAAGGTTATTGGGAGCAGGTGGAATCCTACATCTCCCGGCGCTCCGAAGTGGTCTTTTCCCACAGCCTGTGCCCGGAATGCGCGGTGCAATACGAGCGGCAACTGGAAAGCAGCGGATAGGCGCGGGGCTGGGTGCCGGCGCGCCCTGGCCGCAGGGGAAGCCGATCGCCGCCGGTGCTTGCGGGAAAGACATTTCAAAAGAATTTGCAATTCACTACTAGGGGTGGCAGATTCGCGTGGCTAACGATAGTGTTTGCAAACGCTTATGTGCGTGGTTTGTCCCAATTCCAAGAAAGATGTGCCAGGATCCCTTTGACAGTCACTGGCGCGTCCTGCATCTCGAGGACAACGAGAATGACCATCTGCTGGTGGCCGCCGTCTTGCGGGCGGATGGCTTGGATTGTGAATTTGCGCGGGTGAAGTCCGAGGAGGAATATTGCCAGGCACTGGAGGAGGGAGGGTATGACCTGATCATTTCCGATTTCACGCTGCCCGCCTACGATGGCCTGAGCGCGCTGTCGCTGGCCCAGAAGCGGGCGCCGGAGATCCCGTTTATATTTTTCTCGGGCACCATTGGCGAGGATTTGGCGGTGGCCAGCCTGCAACGCGGAGCGATGGATTACGTGCTAAAGCAAAAGCCCGGCCGGCTCACGGCGGCGGTCCGCCGGTCCATCCGTGAAGCGGCCGGGCGAAAGCGGCTCCAGGCGGCAGAGGGAGCGTTGCGGCAGAGCGAGGAGCGCCTGCGCATCGTGGCCAAGGCCACCAACGACGTGGTTTGGGAATGGAACATGCAGAATGACCAGGTCTGGTTTGGCGAGAATTTCGCCGCGGCTTACGGTTATCAGGTGAAGCCCACGCTGACCTCGGGCGAGTGGTTTGATTACATCCATGCCGGGGACAAAAAACGCGTGGTCACCAGCCTCTGTTCCCTGCTGGCGGCCGGCGGGCATGTGTGGTGGAACGAGCACCGCTTGCGCCGCGGCGACGGCTCCCTGGTGCAGGTCTATGATCGTGCCGCGGTCATTTACAACGAGGCGGGCAGACCGTTGCGCCTGGTGGGCATCAAGGTGGATTTGAGCGAGCGCAAGCAGGCCGAAGCGAAGATTCGGGCGCAGGCCGACCAATTGGAAAAGGCGCAACGGGATCACAGGCAGTTGGAGGAACAGTTTTTGCGGGCGCAACGGTTGGAGAGCTTGGGCGTGCTCGTCAGCGGCATTGCGCATGACCTGAACAACACCTTGGCGCCCATCCTGATCGGGGTGGAGATTCTGCAGACCGAGCCACTTTCGCCCGAAGCCATGGGCATGGTGCACACGATGGGGAACAGCGCCCGTCGGAGCGCCGAAATGGTGCGGCAGATGCTCATGTTTGCCCGCGGCGGTGAGGCTGTCAAAACGCATGTGCAGCCCGATCGCCTGCTGCGCGAGATGAGCAAGGTGATCAGCGATACGTTTCCCAAGTCCATTCGCTGCCGGGTCAGCTTGGGCCGGGACTTGCCGCCCCTTTTCTGCGTGCCCACGCAGGTGCATCAAGTGCTCATGAACCTGTGCGTCAACGCCCGCGATGCCATGCCGACGCGCGGCACCATTACCCTCGGGGCGGAACGGATTTTGTTGAGTGCCGAGGAGGCGGCGGGGCTGACAGGCGCGAAAGCCGGCAAATATGTCTGCCTGAGTGTGGCTGATACGGGCACCGGGATTCCGCCGGAGCTGATGGGCAAGTTGTTTCAGCCGTTCTTCACCACCAAGGCGCCCGGGAAAGGCACCGGTCTGGGGCTTTCCACCTGCCAGGGTATTGTCAATAAGCACGATGGTTTTATGACGGTGCGCAGCCAGCCAAAAAAGGGCACAGAATTCAAGGTTTATCTGCCGGCGGCCGAAGCCAAGCCGGTGGAAACCGCCGCCCCGGACCTGAGCGTTCCGGCGGGCAAAGGCGAGCGAGTCCTGGTGGTGGATGACGAGGAAGGTTTTTTGGCGTTGACGCGCGTGGCGTTGGAGAATTTTGGGTACGAGGTGAAAACGGCCGCCAGCGGGCTGGAGGCCATGGGCTGTTTGCAGGAAAATCCCGCCGGCATCGACCTGGTCATCACGGACCATGCCCTGCCGCTGATGGGAGGTCGAACCATCATCACGGCGTTGCGCAAGATCCGCCCCGGGATCAAGGTCATTTTAACCAGCGGTTCGGAGAAAGAGGTGGAAGCGACGATGCGCACCTGCCAGGTGAACAGCTTTATCGCCAAACCATTCACGACGGAGCAATTGTTACGTTTGGCGCATGCCGTCTTGCACGGCTGAACGCGGTTACCACAGGCCGAGCGCGCGGCCCCCAAAATGAATCCACAACGGGATGGTGGCCAGGCCGACCAGGGAGGTGCCCAGAACCACTTGCAGGCCGATGCGGGGATCACCGCCGCAATGTTTGGTGAGCATGATGGGCAGCACCGCGGAAGGCATGGCGCCCTGCAGCAGGAGCACCCGCTTGAGTTCCACGGAGCAGGGCAGGTACCGGGCCAGTACGAGGAACAAGACCGGCATTAATCCCAGACGCACAAACAGGGCCGTGCTGACCACCCGCAGCGCCTGGCCGCCACGCGCCTCCTCCACTTGGTCCGCCATGATGGCTCCGATGAGCAGCACCGCCATGGGAATGGCGCTCTGGCCGAGCCAAACCACGGCGGTCAGAACGGTTTTGCCGGCGAGGTTCACCGCCGGTGGCAGGCTGATGGACGCGCCCAGGAAATTGAGCGCCAGCGCCAGCAGCAACGCGATGAGGGGCGCATTCAGGAGATTCTTCCAGCCGCCGCTCAAACCGGCGCCGGTGAGCACAGATAGGCCGACGGTCCACAAAGCCATTTCGGCACCCACGTTGTGCACGAAAAGCACGCCTGTGGTGTTGGTGTCAAAGAGCGAGACGGAGAGGGGAATCGTCAGGTAGGCGTAATTCTGCAAGCCCGTCAGGAAGGCAAAGGTGCGTTGCTCCGGTTTCGTTCGCAGGCCGGCAACCCGCGCGAAAGCCCGGGAAACGGCAATTCCCAAGGCCACCATGCCGAAGCCGACCAGGGGCGGCAGCAGGAGATTTTCGGGGCGGCGCAGCGCTGCGTTGGCTACCACCGACTGGAAGATCAGGCAGGGGATCAGCAGATTAATCACCAGCCGCATCAGGCTCTTATCCGCGTCAGCGGTCAGCCAATGATGCCGGCGCAGCCAGAAGCCGACGCCCATAATGCCAAAGGCCGGCAAGACCGCCATCAACACCAACAAAGACTCGTTCACTGCCTTGTTTTAGCCGGGTTGGCGGCGGGGAACAATATGTATTTGCCGAATCCAGAGGTGACAGAGGCCGGCGAATCAGGTAAAAAGCGGTGTTCACCCCATGAAAAATCTCATTACCCTTGCCTTGGTCTTCACCTTGTTCGGCAGCTTGCGTGCGGCGGCCGAAACCGGCGCGCTGCCGCGCAGCACGCCGGAGGCCCAAGGGGTCTCCTCCACCGCCGTATTGGACTTGGTGAAAACGCTGGATCAGATCGACGCCATGAATGGTTTGGTGGTTGTGCGCCACGGCCAGGTGATTGCCGAGGGTTGGTGGGCGCCCTATGACGCCGCTCATCCGCATGTGCTGTATTCCCTGAGCAAGAGCTTTACCTCGTCCGCCGTCGGTTTTGCCGTGGCGGAGGGGCGATTGAGCATCGATGATCTGGTGCTTAAGTACTTCCCTGACGATGGGCCGGCCAACCCCAGCGATAACCTCAAGGCCATGCGCGTGCGAGACCTGCTGATGATGTCCACCGGCCATCAGGATGAGCCGCCCACGGCGCCGGGGGAGATGTCGCCGCGGTCATTTCTGGCGCAGCCGGTGCCGCATGTGCCGGGCACCCATTTTAAATACAACACGGCCGCCAGCTTCATGCTCTCGGCCATCGTGCAAAAAACCACCGGCCAGACCGTGCTGGATTACCTTCAGCCCCGCTTGTTTGAGCCGCTGGGCATCGAGCATCCCGTCTGGGACACCAACTTCCAAGGCATCTCGTTGGGAGGCTATGGGCTGCGTGTGCGCACGGAGGATATTGCCAAGTTCGGGCAGCTTTACCTCCAGCAAGGTCAATGGCAGGGCAAACCCTTGCTGCCAGCAGAATGGGTAACCATGGCCACGTCCCGGCAAACGTCCAATGGCAGCAACCCGGACAGCGACTGGAATCAGGGCTATGGTTTCCAATTCTGGCGCTGCCGGCACCATGCGTTTCGCGGCGATGGCGCCTTTGGACAGTATTGTGTCGTAATGCCGGATCAAGACACGGTGGTGGCCATCAACAGCGGGGTGAAAAACATGCAGGCGGTGCTTAACGCCATTTGGGACAAGTTACTGCCGGGGATCCAAGCCCAGGCGCTTTCGCCTAATCCGGAGGCGTCGAAAGACCTCGTCGAAAAACTGGCGCATCTGGAAGTGGTCCCGGCGCAAGGCGCTGCCGCCTCGGCCCGCTTCGCCTCGATTGCAAGCCGAACGTTTAAATTCCCAGCCAACGAAGCCAGCTTGGAGAGTCTCGCGTTGGTGCAAACCGAAGCCAGCCAGCCCTTGGTCTGCAAACTGCGCCTCGCGGGCCGGGATTTCGAGTTGCCCTGCGGCTATCATGAATGGCAAAAGTCGCGCGCCCCGATTCGGGTGGGGAAACTAGCCCAATTCCCGGATGAACCGGTGGCTGGCACGTTTGCCTGGTCCAGCGACGACACTTGCACCATCAAGCTCTGCGCCTTCGAAACTCCTTATTATCGGATACTGACGCTAAAGTTCCAAGGCGACCAAGTCACACTGAATTCGGAGTTCAACGTGGCTTTTGGTCCCACACAAGAACCCCCGTTGGTCGGACAGGTGAATTAGGCGCCGGGACTCCCGGGGACATCGGCGGACTGGTGGTTGAGGCCTGATAGGCCTCGGCCAGCCACCAACACGCCAGGGCCAGCACGACGCCTACGAATTCATCCACCAAATAGTGGAAGCGCAGGTAGGTGATGGAAAACCAGAGCACCAGACAGGGTCCCAACACCCACCAGAACCGCCGGCGCCGATGCTGCCAGTCGAAGATCAGCAGATACAAGGACGCCGCCATATGGACACTGGGAAAGGTGTCCACGCAGTTGCTGCCCAGATTCACCGGTTTGAGCGTCCAATCCAGAAGCCAAGGGCCGTGCAAGGAGGTGTGAAATGTCATCCAGCGGTGAGGGCCACCCGCCGGCATCACCGTATAGCACATGAATGCCAACCCATAGAGGGTGAACAAGCCCACGATACATTTGCGGAAAAGGCGGAGGTTGTGCAGACAGTAATACCCCGGTCCCGCGATCAGGTAATAGAAGAAAAACAGGTAACCCGCCATCGACAGATCCTCCGCCCAAGGCCGCAACCATGATTCCCAGGCCACAGAGGGCGTTTCTCCAAACAGGGCCCGGTCCCATTGCAGGAGCAGCCAGTCCACCTTGGGAATGCCCAGCAGCGGCACCGCCATGCCAATGGCATAAAAACTGACGCCCATGGCCACCGGATAATACAAAAGCCGCACTCGCCATCGTCCGGGGGTGTGGCTCTTTTCCGCCCAAAAGAAGACCATTAAACCGGCCAGCCAAGACCCGAAGAATACAAACGACCAAGCCCACGCCTCGCCGCCATGCAAACATAACCGTATGCCCGTCAGTAAGAGAAAAGTGCCGAACACCCATTCATGGGGTAGCACGGCGCCCAATTTGTACGGCCAACTGATGGGGCGGGCCACCGCCTGGGCCACCGAAGGCGAGAATTCAGCGGTACCGTCATTCATTGTTGGTTTGCATCATTTGAACGAGAACGGCACCAAAGCATGAATAATACCATTATTGGTCAGCCCGACCGGATGGCCAAACATTTGCTTGGGAGGCCTCTAATCCGTGATTTTTATCGAGCTGGCGGCAAATTATCCCGCGAGACGACGAGACATAATCCGGCGATCCCTGATGGATCGAAGAGACTGCCTGCAAATGAGCTTTGCTTGCCTGTATAGTCATTTTGCACCTCCAACGGAGGCGTTGGATCAACCTAAATCGGTAGTGCAGATGGCGCAACCAAAGGGAAATATGCGAATCTGGGAGCAGATTTTGAACGGCACGAGTGCTCGTCTGGCCTGCCCGGTGAGTGCGGCTGTATTGGCATATTCTTAAAATTTTGGCCCGACAATTGTCGCGGTTGGTAGGTCTCGGTGATTTGTACCCTTCTAACGGCCGGCCGACCAGCACAAAAAAACAAACTGCCAAGACTGCTGTCAGGCCATGGCGTTCAAGGCGCCGTCCTGGGAAGTGGTGTTCGAATTCGAATTTGTGGCCGCGGTGCCGCTCGTAGTGGGGTGGGCGGTGGCCACACCGGCATCGGAGGTTTTGGTCGCCGAAACAGCGGCCGAATCCATATCCAAATCACCTTGCAGCCGCTGGTAAGCCTGCTGGGCAGCGGATAAGTTGTTCGCCCGCAGGGCGTCTTGCATCACCACGTAATCCGAACTGGCAGCGGAGTTATCGCTGGCTGGTGGGGGCACTGCCAACAGGAGGCCCAGTGGCAGGCGCGGGTTTACCGAAGCACTAGCAGAGGAGGAGGTGGATCCGTTGGGGGACGAGGTGGCTGTGTTGTCCGGCACTGTGCTGTTTTGCTGCGCATTGGCCGTGGCCTGGACCGCGGCGGGGGGACTCGCTGGAGTCGGGGCGCTCACGGGAGTCGCCGCTGGCACAATAATGTCCACGCTGCCGCTTCGGGAAGCGGCGGTCACCGCGGAAATACTGGCTACACTACTCATAAAAGCGTCCTACGCTCTTGATCGGATAATTGCGGGGAGAACTTAAGAAAAAATCAACCGCGTCGAAAATTGTTGTGCGGACGGATGGGCGGGGGCAGGGGAGCCTTCTTGATCGGCGGCAGCGGGGCGCCTTGGATGTGCAGGGGCGGGGCTTTGGAGGGGGCGGGCCCGGCCGGTTCGGCGACTGGCATTTCCGCCGCGGAGGCAGGTGCGGCGGGGCTCGGCTGGCCAATGCGGATGTCCAGATTGCCAATTTGCGTGGAAAAGGCGTTTTCGAGGTGCGCGGCCTGTTCGCCGATTTTGGTCGTGGGAAACTTCATTTCGCCCATGGCGAAATCCTTGAAAGCGCCGAGTGATTCGCCCAGATCGCCAAACTTGGGCGGGTTGGGCGCACCGGCCATGGCCGGCGAGGTGGCCAGGGCCAGGGTCTCGTAGCCATTGACCACCCACTCGAGCCGGCCGGTCTCCAAGTCGAGCAGCAGGCCGTGAACGGGAATCTTGGGACCGATCAGCGGGCTCTTCCGGGTGTAGTCGCAGGCCTTGATGACATTCTGACGTTCGCTACCAAAGGTGCCGAAAAACTCATTGATGTTTTCCGGCAATTGGCTGCGGTCCACGCCCAAGGCTTGCAACTTCTCCAGGAGTTGGGTGGTGGTCGTCTTGCAGACCCGGCAATCGCTATGACCAATGATGGCAATTTCGCGCCCGCCCTTCACGGCGCAGGCGAGGGCCAATGAGCGCATGGTGCTGCTCAGGGTGCTGGTGATCAGGTTGCCGGCATTGCGCAACCAGATGAAATCCTCGGCGGGGAGCGCCAGCACGTTCGGGAAAAATGCGTTCAGGCGCGGGTCCACGCAGGTGAGTGCCACAATCGGCAACTCGTCGGCAAAATCGGCCGGACGCAGTCCGGCGCTGGCATCACCGGCCACGGCCCGGTGATTGGCATCCAGAATGGCTTCAAAAAGGCGCATAGGGTTGGTAACCGTATTGGCTGCCCGATCCCGGCACCCGTTACTTGGCTTCGGCCGGCTCGTCCTTGGCCATGGCTTTACGGAGGGCGGGGACTTGTTCGAGCAGTTTCTCAAACTTGATGCCGGTGAGGCTTTCGATCACGGGCGGGAGCTGGGCGATGATCTGGGTGATGTCGCCCGTGAGTTTGCTGGCGCCGCCGCCGGGGCCGTTGCCGGAGTTGATGATGACCATCTTCTCGGTCTTGGAGAGCGGTTCGCTCACTTTGGCGGCGACTTCCGGGAGGATGCGAACGATCATTTCGATGACGGCGGCCTCGTTGTATTGCTTGAAGGACTCGGCCTTCACGCGCATGGATTCGGCCGTGGCCTTGCCTTGCGCCTCGATGACGGCGGCTTCCGCCAGACCGCGCGCCTTGTTGGCATCGGCTTCGGCCATACCGGTGGCCTTGGTGACGTCCGCGCCGGCAAAACCCGTGGCCTTGGTGGCGGACGCGGCGCCGGCGGCCTCGGTTTCCAACTGAAATTTCTTGGCGTTGGCCAGCGTTTCCACGCGATATCGTTCGGCATCGGCCGGCCGTTGGACGGTGGCCTCCAATTCGCGCTGTTTGCGCAGGATTTCCTGCTGTTGCAGTTCGATGTTCTTCTGCTTCTCGATGATCTGCACCTGGATTTCCTCGGCCTTGACGAGCTGGCCGGTCTTAAACTTCTGCAAATCGTAAGCGAGGTCCGACTGGGCACGCTGTTGGTTCACGGCGGCCTGGTAATTGGCCACGTTGATCTGATAATCGCGCTGCGACTCGGCCACCTTGGCGTCGGCGGCGAACTTGGCTTCCTGGCCGGCCTGGTTGGCCTGGGCGGAGCGGATGATCGAATCGCGGTCGGCTTCCGCCTGGGCAATGGTGGCATCGCGTTTGACCTGTGCAATGCGCGGCTTGCCTAACGCGTCGAGGTAGCCCTGAGTGTCGCGGATGTCGCGGATGGTGAAGCTGACGATCGAGAGACCCATGTTGGCCATGTCGCCGGCGGCCACTTCCTGCACCTTGGAGGCGAAGGCGTCGCGGTTCTGGTAAATCTCCTCCACAGTCATCGTGCCCAGAATGGCGCGCAGGTGGCCTTCCAACGTCTGGGTGGCTATGTTGCGGACCTCATCGGTGGCCTTGCCGAGAAATTGTTCCGAGGCGGTGCTAATGGAGATGTCGTCGCCCTTGACCTTGATTTGGGCCACGCCATCGACCTTCACCGGGACGCCCTTGCTGGTGTAAACTTCCGGCGTCTGCACGTCGATGGTGAGCAATTCCAGCGACAGGATGTCCACTTTTTCAATGACGGGCATCACAAAGGTGCCGCCGCCCTTGACGATGCGAAAACCGACCTGGGAGCCGTCCGGCAGGCGGTGTTTGCGGCCGGAGACGATGAGCACTTGGTTTGGACCCACTTTGGTGTAGCGGCTCAGGAAGGTGATAAACACCGTGATGACCACGATGGCGACGAGCAGCGCGGCGATGATGGTGCCGGTGCCGGCTGGCAAGCCTTCAGCAAGGATAGCGGGATGCATAAATGAGTTCAGTGGTTAATGGAGGGTGAGAGTTGCAGGTAAAATTCAGTCCAAGGGTTCAACAAAAAACTGTGTTCCGACCACGCGTTTGATGCGCACGGACTTGCCGCCGGTAATGGCGGTGCCGTTGTCCACCCGGGCCGGTCCGGTAAAGCGGGAGCCGTGAACCACGTAGGCGATTTCGCCGACCCCGTTTTCGGGAATGGGGGAGATTACACTGGCCTCCGTGCCGGCGAGTTCGGCCACATGGGGCTCGCTGGAGCCCTGGGTGTGGCGAAACACCGAGCTTAACACCCAATAGAGAATGCCGGCCACGATGAAGGCGGCGAAAATGGACAGCGGCGCACTGGCAAGCGGTCGACTCGTGGCGGGGATATCACTGAAGATAATGCCGAAGCCGCCAAAGGCGGTAATAAACGAGGAGAGAATGGTGGGGCTGAAAATGGAAACGCCGGGCATGTCACTGTTGTCGGCCCCCGCCTCGACGTGCCCGCCGCTGCCGTCCACGTGCGTTTCATGGCCGCCAAAGAAGTGGCCCAGCATCGCGCTCAGCACGGTGAAAGTTAATCCCAAAACCAAACAAAATAGATAGATCGTGTGCGCACTCATAAGGCGACTCCAAGCGGGTTCTGCACCACGATTAGACCACTGATCCACCCGGGAAAGCAAGCCCTAAGATCGCAAGGGGTTGGAACGGGCGGCTGCATGTCCCTATGAAAGCCGATCGCCGTCGAATATGCATTGATAATTTCGGAGGGAATTTGTAACCGGAAGGAGCCGACAGGCCGCAGGCGTCCGAGGGGGCAGAGGCGTGATCTGGAGCCAGCCGACCAACTGGCGGAGAGCTTCCAGAACGAATGGCGGTTGCACGACGGCTCAGCCTAGATTTCGAGCGGCCGCTACGTTTGGACGTCGCAGCGGCCGAGGACGGCCGCACGCCGGGGCCCCCACATTGGTTTGGAAAAACGCTTGCCAACCGGGGCCGGGTTTTTCATCGTGCGGGCATGGAATCGCACGAATTACTGAGGAAGGTATTCGACAAGAAGAATCCCAAGGAAGTGTCGGCTGATTTGGAGCTTTCGACGTCGATGATTTACAAATGGGCGCAGCCGCGCGAGGGCGAGGGCAGCGGAATTGAAAACCCCCTGGATCGGGTGGAGGCGCTGTTTGCCAGCACCCGGGATCACCGGCTCATCCAATGGCTTTGCCAGCGGGCCGGGGGCTTTTTTATCCTGAATCCCGAGAATACGCCGCATCCCCATTACCTGATCCCAGCCACCAACCAGATTGTCCAGGATTTTGCCGACCTGTTGCAGGTGGTGGCCAGCGCTGCGGCCGACAACCAAATCACGGCGGCTGAAGCCAAGCAGATCCGGGCCCGGTGGGAGGAACTGAAAACAGTCACCGAGGGCTTCGTGGTCTGTTGCGAGCAAGGCGATTTTGGGGCGCTCAAGACAGAGGTCGCCAAGCGCGAGACGGGGAAATAGTCAGGGGAGACGGGCCTGCCGGCGGGGCCGGTTACTTTGTTTCCACAAACTTCACGTCCACGGGGGAGCCCAGCTTCAATTCGGTGCCGGTCGGCGAAAGCCGGCCCGATTGCGGGTCACGCGCAAACTCCACCACCTGATTCGATCCTTGGTTGCCTATGAGCAACCAGCGCCCGGTGGGATCCAGTCCCATGCCGCGCGGCACTTTGCCGCCACTGGGGATGTTTTGGAGGAACGTTAGTTGTCCCGTGGACGGCGCCGCCGCAAAGACGCTGATGCTGTCGTGCCCGCGTAGCGTGGCATAAACAAAATTTCCGACCGCGAGAATTTCCGCGGCGGTGAAGGCGGGCTGGACGTCAACGCCGGGCGGCAAGGCCGAAACGGTTTCCCTGAGTTCCAGGTTCCCGGCTTTGGCCTCCCAGGCAAAAGTCGAAATGGTGCAGGCCATTTCGTTGACAACATGCACGAATTTCTGGTCTGGACTAAAGGCGAGATGCCGTGGACCGGAACCGGCGGCCACTTTGAAGGCGGTGACTTTGGCGGGTTGCAGGCCGGCGGTTGGCAGGTCCAGGGGATAGACCAGGACCTCGTCCGTGCCCAGATCGCAGGCGATGGCAAAGCGATTGGCGGGATCGGGCGAAATGAAATGGGCGTGGGCGGAGGTCTGGCGGGCGGGGTTGAGACTGTGGCCGGCACGGCTCACGCAATCGCCGGCGGCGCCGAGGGCGCCATTGGTGGCCAACTGAAACGCTTTCACGCTGCCGCTGCCGTAGTTGGCCACGAACAGGATTTTGCCCGCCGCACCCACGCTCAGATAACAGGGATCGGAACCACTGGAACTGGCCTGGTTGAGCAAGGTCAACCGGCCGGTGGCCCGATCCAAGGCGAAGGCGCTCACCGCGCCGCCATGGTCGGTCACCGGGTCCTTGAAATGTTCCACCTCATTTGCGGCGTAGAGACTGCGTCCATCCGGCGCCACGGCCAGATAGGATGGATTCTCCGTTTCGGCCGCCAGTTCCGGCAGCGAAAGGTGGCCGGTGTCCTGGTCGAGCCGTGAGACATAGATGCCCCGGCTGGCGGCGCCGGTGTAGGTGCCGAAATAAACGAGGCAATTGCCCGCTTGCACGGTCGCGGAGCAGGCTAGCAGGGCACTCAAGAGCAGCGCGGGTGGCAGTATCATTAGACCACAAATTCCAGTTCCTGGCGGTGGGGGATGAGGCCGCGATCAAAGGCCTGTCCCAGAAAGCGGCGAATGGATTCCCGTCCGCGTTCGCCGTAATCCAACGTCCAGTGGTTGACGTACATACCCACAAACTTGTCGGCCAGATCCTGGCCCATATCCCGGGCGTATTGGAGCGCATGCCGCACAGCTTCCGGGCGGTGGTCGAGGCTGAACTGGATGCTCGTGGTGAGCACGTCGGAGATCTGCCGGCGGACCTCGGGCGCGAATTTCTTGTGGATGACGTTGCCGCCCAAGGGCAGCGGCAAGCCGTCGTTCTGTTGTCCCCACCAGATCCCGAAATCGGCGCACAGGACGAGTCCTTCCTTTTGGTAGGTCAACTGGCCTTCGTGGATGATCAGGCCCAGGTCGGCTGTGCCGTCCTTCACGGTGGCAAAAATTTGGTCGAAAGGCACCACGACGTAATTCAATTCGGCCGCCGGTTTGCCCAACCAGAGCTGGAGTGCCAGAAAAGCGCTGGTCATGGTGCCGGGCACGGCGATTTTTCGCTTCAGGATTTCGTCGCGGGAGAAGTGGCGTTTGGCCACGAGCATGGGGCCGTAGCCGTCGCCCATGCTGGCGCCGCTGGGCAGTAGCGCGTATTTATCCGAGACGTAGGCGTAGGCATGGATGCTCACGGCGGTGATATCGAGTTCGCCGCGGGTGGCGCGTTCGTTGAGGGTCTGGATATCCTGGAGAATGTGTTGGAAATGGAAGCCGTGCGTGGGGAAAAGTTCCTTGGCCAAGCCGTAAAACATGAAGGCATCATCCGGATCCGGCGAATGACCGAGCGTGAGCATCGTTGTTTGCATTCGCGGAAATTAAAGGACCAACTGGAAGCTGTCACGCCCGGAGATAAAAACACGGCACGCACGCGCCAGCAGATCCGACAGTAGGCGATTGCCACCTCCTTAACTCATGCACAATCAATGCTACTGGCAAATCCAGCGGGCGCGTGCGTTGTGTTTCTCCTTAGCACTCGGGTGTGACTGCTGGTGGAAGCCAGTCCCCTCCGACTTCCGGCAGTCCCTAGTTCCCCACCCACACTCACAACAAAACCCGCAACAAGACATCCTTTAGCAGGCGCAGTGCCAACCGGCCAAAAGCCCGTTTTCCAAGGAAAACACACTTTTGCCAGGTAATTCGATGAATGGTTGCTGTGGATTTTTTATCAGCCAGTGCAATTTGGAGCGACAGTTGGTGGTAGGCCGCTACATTTGGCTTTTGTTCACGCCGGCCGGGGAATATCCATTTATCCGTTGGTTGGCAATACCTGCGCAAGACGCTGGGCGATCCACGGCGCTGGCGCACTGCACGACCGTTTCTTTACTCACGCCGCGCTGAGATTTGCGGGCGGTGGAAAATGGAGCGAGACTTGTTGGGGCGGCCCTTCGTTGCGGTACGTACATGCGGGTGAAGGCTGGTACAGAATCTCGTCTCAGTGCCCGAGGAGGGGCACGGACCGGGGCTGGCGATCAGTTCGCCACGCTCATGTGGTCGATCACCCATTCAAAATCGGCAACTTCCGCAGCGGAAGCGGAGGGAATCTGGAGGGGAAAGACAGTTGCTTGGTAGGCGACCGCCGGAAGAACCGTGGCGTGATTCTGCCAGCGATGGATGACCGCGTGACCGTCGGCAAACGAGAAAGCCGCGGCATTGTCGTGGAAAGAAGCCGGCAGATCACTCCAAGAGTTGATCGTTACGCTGCTGGCGCCATAGCCGGAATCCGGCAGGTCGCGATCGATAAAACAGCCGTCATCGATACTGTCGGGATGCTCGTCCAAAAAGGTGAAGACTTCACTCGGCCGCGTCATTTGCTCAATCTTGAAGAACTGGCGGTAGCCGGGGTTATTAACGTTCTGTCCGTTCACGTAGGAACTTCCGGCGTTCCCCACCATGGCGTTGAGCGAGTAGCTCCGAATCCGGTGGCTCCATCCGGCTTGTTGCTGGAGGGCGCTCAGGACGTTGTCGGAGGGACAATGGTAAATGGAGGTGTCGCCCAAGACGTACGGGCCGAGGCTGGCCTGGGTGATCGTGGCCAAATTGGTGTTGTCCGGACTGAGATCCCACGTCATCACATTGTTGACCCAATTGATGTTGGTTCGGTAGGTGCCCTGCAATTGCAGGTTGTAAGGCAGCAGAGCGTCGTGATCATCCGCATAAAGTTGCCAGGCGAGGGTCAATTGGCGGGTATTGTTCAGGCAGTAAACGCCGCGCGAACGTTCGCGGGCACCTGCGAGAGCCGGGAGGAGAATTGCAGCGAGAACTGCGATGATGGCAATGACGGCCAGCAGCTCGAACATAGTGAAAGCGTCCCTCCCCGCCGGATTGCCTGCCGACGACGTTTTTGCTCTGGACGAGAATCTCATGACTGCGCGCTAGCTAGATCGCCATTGCTGATTGGTTATATTGCTTTTGTACAACCTTCGTCAACCTTTGTCAAGTGCCCGCAAGCTTTAAAAAACGGTCGCGGAGCCGAACCCGCCACCCTTTGTGGGGCAGGGAAATTTCGGCTTGGGGCCAGCCTGAGCCAAAGGCGCAACTTGTTGATTTATTGACCATTGTGATGATCCGCCAAAGTCTGGGTCAAGCCGGCCAGTGGCGATGTCGGCAGCGTGGAAACGCCCCAGTGCTCGTTCGGTGAAGACCCCATGTCAAATTCCAGCCCGCCGCCGTTGATGATCTGGTCGTGAGTGATGAACGTGCGGTCCAGGGAGGCGCCGTTCAACTGGGCTTTTTGAATGTAAAATTCCTGCGGACCGTTGTGGTTGGCAGTCACGGTGAAAGTCTTGCCGCCGGCCAGCGATAAAGTGGCTTTGCCAAACAGGGGACTGCCAATGAGATAATTTGGATCGCCCGGGCAGACGGGATAGAAGCCGATGGCGCTGAGGACGTACCAAGCGGACATTTGTCCGGTGTCTTCATCGCCACACAGGCCGTCCGGGGTGGCTTGGTAGAGCCAGGTCATGGCTTGCCGCAAGCGTACCTGGGCCTTCCAAGGCTGGCCGGCAAAGTCATAAAGGTAGAGCAAATGGTGAACGGGTTCGTTGCCGTGGGCATATTGGCCCATGCCAATGGCGGCCATTTCCACCATTTCATGGATCGGCCGGCCGTAGGTGCCGGCGCGGAGCGTCGGCGGCGCCGCAAACACGGCGTCCAGCTTGTCGGCAAAAGCCTGTTGGCCGCCCATCAGCCTGGCCAGGCCCGGAATATCCTGCATGACGCTGAAACTCCACTGCCAGGAATCGCCTTCGGTAAAGGGCCCGCCCCATTCATCGGCATAAAACGGCTCATCCCATTGGCCGGTGGCCTTGCGGCCGCGCATGAACCCCGTCGCGCTGTCGTACAGGTTCGTGTAATTCATGGCGTGCCGGGCAAAAGTCGCGGCATCGGCCTGGTCGCCGATGGCCAGCGCAAGTTGCGCCGCGCAGAAATCGTCGTAGGCGAATTCCAGGGTTTTGGCGCAGGCTTCGGAGAAAGTGTCTTTGTCCCCCTTCACGTTGGAGTAGGGCACGTAACCGATGGAATTGTAGAACTCCGCGCCGTCGCGGCCGATGGAGCGGCAGAAATCCGGCGCCTGGGTGTTGGCGTCGTGAGTCATGGCTGCCACGGCCTCTTTGGCGTCAAAACTGCGGATGCCCTTGACCCAGCCATCGGCCAGCAGGGAGAAGGCGTGATTGCCGATCATGCAGCCCCGATGGCCGGGACTGGCCCATTCCGGCAGCCAGCCACTTTGGTCGTAGGCATTGACGACGCCCTGCAGAATCTCGGCGCTGATTTCGGGGAACAGCAGGTTGTACAGCGGGTGCGAGGCCCGGAACGTGTCCCAATAGCCGGTATCCGTGTACAGGTAACCCTGGTGTAATTTGCCGTCGTAGGGGCTCTGGTAAACCGGGTGATGGTCGGCATCGAATTCGTAGTAACGGTGCGGAAAGAGGATGCTGCGGTAAAACGCGCTGTAAAAGGTGCGCCGTTGATCCTCCGTGCCGCCCTCGATCAGGACGCGGCCGAGCGCCTGGTTCCAGGCGGTTTCCGCCTGATGCCGCACGGTGTCGAAGTCGCTATCGCCGATTTCACGGTGGAGGTTCAGCGCGGCCTGTTCCGGGCTGATGAAGGAGGAGGCCACCTTGCAGCCGATGATCTTGTTCTTGGCCGTGTCAAACTTCAGGTAGGCGCCCACGTGTTTGCCTTCCAGCCGGGCAACGCCGGCCTGGGGCTCTTTGCCGGACCAGACGCCGTAGGCCGTGAAGGGCTGGTCGAACTGAATCACAAAGTAATTGCCGAAATTGTCGGGCACGCCGCCCTCGTTGTTTCGGGCCACGCCGATCACCTTGTGCTCCGCCGGGATGATCTCCACGGAAGAAAGCTTCTCACTTTGGAAGACATCCAGCACCACGTAGTCGTCCGCGGGTTGCTCGTACGTGAAACGAAACCGGGCGCCGCGTTCCGTGGGTGTCACTTCCGAGGTGGCCTGCCAGGTGTCCAGATGCACTTTGTAATAGCTGGGCTGGGCCACTTCGGTTTCGTGGCGGAACGTGGACACGCGGTCGGCTTCCGTCAGCGCGAGCCGGCCGGAGACAGGCTGCAGCGAGAAATTGGCGTAATCACCGATCCACGGGCTGGGCTGATGCGTTTGGCGGATGCCGCGAATCTGGTTCTGCGAATAGGCATAGTAGAACGAGTCGTCCTGCGGCTGGGTATAGGGTGCCCAGATATTCATTGGAAAGGGCAGGGCGATGGCGGGATATTCGTTGCCGTGGGAAAAGCTGCGTTGGGAATCGGTGCCCTGCATCGGGTTGGCCAGCGCGAAGAGCTGGGGTTGGGCGGACTCAGTCACGGCGGGGCGGGCGCCGCAACAGGCGCAAGGCCGGTGGGTGGCGCAGCCGGCAACAAGGAGCGCGCCGCCGAGCAGCGCGGCAGACCAGAAGGACAGCGTCGGGGCGGTCAGTTTGAGTTTATTCATATTCAATCGCGGCATTGCCCTGGCGTGGGGGCGCGGGTTGGTGTTCTGTGTGGACCGCGACCGATTGAGCGAAAGGGCGGCCGGGATGTTGGCGGATTGCGCGGCTGGCGTCAATCGGATCGAGGATAGCGGGGGAAAACGAACCCGCCGGCGCCAGGGCCCTGAATCTGGACCGTGCATCTTGGAACGGGACTTGAGTCTTTGAATTCGTCCGGCCGAGCGATGCTCGGCACCCCGGGGCAGGCTGTGCCGAACCTTCAGTGTTAAACGTTTTCATTTTTCTGAAATAAATGCATGGCTGGTCACGAGTTATGGGTGGAGAACTGAGATTCCTGTGCTTGGCCGGCGGGGATCCGGCGGTGGCTCAGTGGCTCCGGGGTTGGTTTGCTGGAAATATGTATATGGCTATTATAAAGGCGGTTATAAATAAATTCAAAGGGGCACTGCCGGGATTCCTCGGGGCGCTGGCCGTGTTTATGAGCGGGTGGTGCACAGCGGGACAGGCTGGAGATCTGAATTGGATGAACGCTCCGAGTTCAGGCTTCATCCCACCCAGCAGCGGTGACGACGATTCTTACCTTCCTATTATCAGCGGGGACGGGCGATACATCCTGTTTGGGAGCACGGCAGACAATCTGGCGGTAGTGTCTGGCAATCTACCCTATCGCTCGGGGCATCCGATTAATCGAAATGTGTTCCTGTACGATCGCGTCCGGGGAACGAACACCTTGGTGAGCGTGGACGTCACCGGCCTGATCGGGGGCAGCGATCATTCGCTTCCGGTGGCCATTTCGACGAATGACCAATATGCACTGTTTGAGAGTAAGGCAACCAATTTGGTGGCCGGCGGGTCGAATCCCGGCGGCGACGTCTTTCGGCGGGACCTGTTGGGCCAGGCCACGGTGCTCGTCAGCGCCGCCACGAACGGCACCGTTGGCAATGGTGCCTCCACCGATTCCACGATGACCCCGGACGGCCGCTACGTGGCCTTCTCCAGTCTGGCGAACAACCTGGTGCCGGATGACACCAACGGCATTGCCGACATCTTTGTGCGGGACCTGCAAAGCGGCAGCCTCACGCTGGTGAGCGTGGGGGCCCACGCCGCGGCGCTCAATGCGGCCTATCAATTCAATAACTCGTACAGTGGTGTTTCCGGCTCGGACTTGCCCGAGATCACGCCGGATGGCCGGTATGTGGCGTTTCTCAGCACGGCCACGAACCTGGTGGCCGGCGGCACCAACCCCGGAGAAATATACGTCCGGGACTTGGTGAGCAAGGTCACGTATTGCGTGAGCACGTACGCCGACCAGTCCTTTGCGAATCGGGCCTGTTACAGCCACCGGATCAGCGCCGATGGCCAGTTTGTGGCCTTCGAGGCGATTTCGGTGACGTCGTCCAAACCGGGCATTATTGTGCGGCATAATGTGCAAAGCGGGGTGGACCAGGTGGTGAGCACCAACGCGGCCTTGCCGGGCGATTTTTACCAGAACGTGCAATC
>CAYTJG010000057.1:0-25707 GCA_964437865.1 uncultured Bifidobacteriaceae bacterium
GGAAACATCGTCTTGCGCTGGCGTTCGTGCTGGATGCGCAGCAGGTTGATGATGTCCGCGTCGCGAATGGCTTCCTCCATGTCGTGCGTCACGCGGCAGCCCATCTGCTCGAAGGCCTTGGGCACGAGCGTGGCGGGCCCGCAGAGGGTGACGTGGGCGCCGAGCTTGGTCAGCGCCCAGACATCGGAGCGCGCCACGCGGCTGTAGAGAATATCGCCCAGAATGGTCACGTTCAGGCCGGCGATCCGGCCCCTTTTCTCCTGGATGGTGAACATGTCCAGCAACGCCTGCGTGGGATGCTCGTGCGCGCCGTCACCGGCATTGATCACGTGGGCATCCAGCACCCGCGAAAGGAAATGGGGCGCGCCGCTGGCACTGTGGCGGATGATGATGAAATCGGCGTTCAGCGCCTCCAGGTTCCGGGCGGTGTCCTTGAGCGTCTCGCCTTTCTTGAACGACGACGCCTCGGCGGAGAAATTGATGACGTCCGCGCTCAGGCGGATGGCCGCCAGTTCAAAGCTGGTGCGCGTGCGGGTGGACGGTTCCACGAAGAGGTTCACGACGGTCTTGCCGCGCAGCGCCGGCACCTTCTTGATGGCCCGCTTGCCAACGGCCTTGAAGCTGCGCGCGGTCTCCAGCACCGTCTGGATTTCCTCCACGGAGAGGGATTCGATGTCGAGCAAATGTTTGCGATGCCAGCTCATGTTAGGTGGGAGCCGGAAGGATGGCGTCCGATTGGGGCGTCCACTCGAACGCGCCGGGCCGGGCACAACCCTTCAGCGGTTTAACCGGTTTATTGTCTTTTTATGACCACTTCATCCTGCGGCGCACCGGCTTCGGTGAGCAGTAGGGAAATCTTTTCGCCCAGCGCCGTGGGCACGTTCTTGCCCACAAAATCCGCCTTGATGGGCAACTCCCGGTGGCCGCGGTCCACCAGCACCGCCAGTTGGATTTTTTGGGGTCGGCCGAAATCATTGAGGGCATCCAGCGCGGCGCGGGTGGTGCGCCCGCTGAACAAAACGTCGTCCACCAGCACCACCGTCTTCCCGTTGACGTCGAAGGGGATATCCGTGGGATGCAAGGTCGGAGCCATCCGCTGATCCAGATCATCCCGATGCAGCGTGGTGTCCAAAATACCCACCGGCACCTCGTGCTTCCAGATGCCAGCCAGGAGTTTGGCCAAGCGCGCCGCCAGATGGTCACCGCCAATCGGGATACCGATGAGGACCACGTCCCGGTCCCGCTCATTGCGCTCGGCGATCTCGTGGGCGATGCGCGTCAGGGACCGTTGGATGGCCAAGGCATCAAGAATGACAGTCGATTCAGGCATTTGTAAGAATTATCCCCGCCCCGCCCCCGGGTGGCAAAATAAAAAACGCAAACCCACCTCGCTGGCAGCGATTGGTTTGCGACTACGCTTTAAAATATTCATGGCCCCTTGGCCGCCTCGCCGGGCGACCTTAAAGGAAAATCGGTAAAACTAATTACTCGCCACCGACTGGCGGTTTTTTCGCCAATTGGCACGATGCTTGATGATCCAATCGGTCAGCGCCTGCTCAAACCCTATATCCCGCCCTGCTTTTTCCGACTCAATCCATTTGTGCTTAAGAATTTCCTCACGCTCCGCTTGGAATTCTCGGTAGAGTGACGAATTCTTTAGCAAATCGTTCGCCGACGATGAATCTTTAGCCGGGTTCGACATAACAACTCAAATCTAATTTTGTAACCAATAAGTTAATTCCTCGTGACGATTTGTGCAACTGAAATCGCTTCATAGAAGGGCTTGTACTATAATGTGTTACAATCATTAATCCCCGGTGGCGAACGGTGGGGACGGCCGGGAACAGCCACAATTAAGCGGTGGAGGAGCCCCGCACCCCTCGACGCTGCCGCGACTGCTAAGCACCTCGCAACCACGAAAGGGCTCCGGTCCGCGCCCGTCCTCGGGCGCTGAGACACGATTCTGAGCCA
Organism: uncultured Bifidobacteriaceae bacterium; assembly: GCA_964437865.1. Lineage (GTDB taxonomy): Bacteria > Verrucomicrobiota > Verrucomicrobiia > Limisphaerales > UBA11358 > UBA11358. The sequence continues at coordinate 1,972 of CAYTJG010000057.1, forward strand.
AACGCCACCCAACCCATACCCCCCGAAACGAACGGCCGCTCCAACCAAGCCCCGCTCAACTGTCCAACGGCCGCAAAGTCCGCATGTCTCAGCGGCCGGGACGGCCGCGGACCAACCGTAGCGCGACCAAAGGGGCAGCCGTGAAGCGCGCCAGCGTCCTGGAGTGCTCCAGCCCTCTGGAGCTGTGGCCCCAGCATCGCCTTGCCAACCAACGTGTGAATGTTTTTTTCACCGCGTGTGACTATTTGCGAACGTCTCACGGCTCGCGCAAAAACGCAGCCCGAGCGAACAAACCCTGGTTGCTTGGGTTGGCCAGCCAAACCGTGTTCCAAAGCGGTGGAGGGCCACCGCACTCCATGACGCTGGCGCGTTATCCGCAAGCGCCGCTCCGCCCGCGCAATCCCAAACCCGCTTCATTCCGCCGGATAGGCCCAGACCCAGTCGCCTTGGGCCAAATCAAGGCCCGGTGTGCTGCCCTTCTCGACCACGATCTTGCCGCCATCATCGGTTTCGTTCCAACCGATCGAGTAGAGCAAGAACCGGCCGTCGGTTTGGCGATGGTACTTCAGGGGCTGACCGCCGATAACGTCCAGCGGTACCGACGGAATAAACCTGGGCGCCAGCGGGTCGAGCGTCTCGGGATACTCCCCGTGGGCGAGCCGGTACCGTTCGAGCGCCACGGCCGTGCGCGCCAAATTTACCGCTGTCTGGCCGTAGGCAAACTTCGTCGCCACCTTGCCCAGCCCCTGCAGCATTATCCTCACATACCAATTCAACATGCCAGGCGCCTGCGAATCCGCCACCACCGCCGCGTCACCCCGGCGCACCAAGTCGGGGGAAAACGTCCGGCTGCTGGCATCCGCCGCCGGCAGGTAATCGTCCATCACCAGCCGCTCGCTCCGCAGTTCACTTTGATAAAGCCAGCCGTCCGGTATGACATGGATGGTGACTTCGTTCAGAGCCGACGCCCCGGTGTTGTTGCCATTACGATCCGTCATGTTCATCAAATCAAAGATCCGCTGTGGCCGCCGCCGAATCAGGGCCATTTCGCCGGATTGGCCGCCCAACTCGCCGTGCAGCGCCAGGCGATAACCCGGAAAAAAATCAACGGTGGCCAGCTCGGCATCGAGGGTGACCAACTGCGCCTCCGACCAGCGGTGCTGCGCCAGGCCTTCCCAGACCGGCTGGAGCATGAGCTGAACCATGGCAATCCGCACGAGGTGGGAAATCAGAATCGGTTCGTTGCGGACCTTGTCCGACAATTGCAAGCCCAGGCACACGTCGTCCAAGGCTTGCTGCGGCTGGCTGTCCTGCAGTTCGGCCACGCTGCGGAGCCGCAGCGTCTGGGCACAGGTCTTCAGCGGCGCAAGATGCGGCAGATAAATTTCCCAAGGCGATTCGCTGTCATAATTCACCGGATAACGCGCCGCCGGCAACTGGCTGGCCGCCCGCAGTTCAGCAATGGGGCCATCGTACTTGCTCAGCGCCAGCAGCACATCCCCGGCGGGCGACCCGGGCTGGGCCGGCACCGGGAATTCATTCGTTTGTGCCGCCAGGCGGCGGTAGTAATTCTGCCAGCCCTCCAGCTTGGTGAAGCGACCGCCGGCCCAGTGGCCCGAGCATTCGTATTCATCGAACGCCGGCGCGTGGCTGTCGGAGGACTCGGGGGACATGCGCATGCGCTCGGCGAAGTTCCGGTCCCGCTGCGCCGAGGGAATCAACTGGCCATCGCGCGTGAGGAGGGCGCCGTAGCTCGTGAAGACGATCGGCGTCATGGCGAAATTCTGGTCGTCCGGCACCCGGGCGGGCACCGCACTGGCAAGGTCCAGCGGCTCGCCCTTGGCCTGGCAAGCCTGCGCAAACTGCCGCCAAGCGTGCCGGCCCCGCCAGTCTTCCTCCGCGTAAAACAAGGCCACCGCCGTCGTCACGCACACGGCGCCAAAGATAAAGCGCACCAGGTTGCGCCAGGAACACAACCAGCGCACCAGGACATAGCCGAGAAACACAATCGTGCCGCCGGCGGTGCCGATGCCCACCAATGGCCAATCGAGTCGCCGCTGCCGCGGATCCACCACCACCACGATCAGCAGTGAAATGAAGAAGCTGGCGCCCACCGCCGCCACCAGCCATCCGGCAAACGTGCCGGGCATCTTCAACGGTTTGTTCAGGGTGTTCTTTGGATTATCGTTCATAAATTGATTTTAGCTGGGAGCTTTTGGTCGGAACCACACCGCACCACACCGGCCGCCGGAGGACACCGGGGCTGAAGTTATAAACTCGTTGGCGCCATCAAACCCGCGGCACTACGAGCCGTTCGCTACGCGGCTTGGGCGCCGGCGTCCGCGACCGGTCAACCTCCGCGGTAACCGTTGAGCCCATCAATTCGGCATAGAGCTTGTGCTGCTGGCGCAATTCCGCCATGGCTTCCGGGGATGGCCCTCTGGACTGCACGCCCCCCGGCGCGGTGCCGTCCCGCGTTGCCAAGTGCAGGGCCAAAATGAACACCCACACGACCGCCAAACCCGCCCAGGCCTTGGGGTGCGGCCATAGCATGCCAGCCAAGTGCGCTCGGAGCGCCGCCAAGAAACCGGGCGCCGCACCACGCACCACTTGCGCCGCCGGTTGCGCACCGCCGGCCGCGGCCAGTATCTCCGCCCGCCAGGCGCCGGGAATCGACTTGAGCGGCTGGCGCGCCAGGCTCTTTTCAAATTCATCGGGAGTTTGGTGCGGCATCATAACTATCTTATTTCTTCGTAGAGTGGACGCAGCCGGCCGCGCAATTTGTCTAACGCATAGCGATACCGGCTGGCGGCCGTGTTTGGGGAAAGGCCCAGGGCGGCGGCGATTTCCTCAAAGGTGAGCCCCTCCCACAGTTTCAAATGCGCCACGGCCCGCTGCTCCGGCGGCAATTCGGCCAGCGCGGCAGCGAGTTCACCCTGAAAGGTCGCTTCATCGGGATTGCCCGCCGGCGCAAACGGCGAATCAACTTCGGCGGCGAAGTTCTCCCGCGTCTGGTCCCGGGTGCCCCGGCGGCGCATGAGGTCGATGGCCGCGTTATGGGCCAGCCGGATCAGAAACGCGCGTTCCTCGCGCACGCCATCCAGCCGGGCGGGATCGCGCGCCAGCTTCACAAAGACGTCCTGCAACAAATCCCGCGTATCCGCCTCGTCGCGGGTGAAATTCAGGAGAAAGGCATAGAGCGACTGTGCGTGTTCATCGTACAGACGCTCTATGTCCAGACCGGCAGGCATGTTCCTATAAGGACGCACGTGGCCATGAAGTTTGTCTAGCTTAATTGGAGCATCGTAAATCAGCTCGGGCGCTCCCCAAGCCAAAGGTCCATCCTCAAGCCGCGGAGCGGCGGCCGATAAACCGGCATTTTCACCGGTTCCGCTGGAACCAACCAACGCGCCCAACACCAGCATGGGACACCTACCATGTGTTAAGCTCCAAGCTGTAAGCCGGCAGCAAGGAATCATCGGGGTCACATCTCGACATTCGACATTTGCCATCTGTCTGAGGGGGCAGGGTAAAAGTTTGCTTCCCTCGGCGGGCGAATGCGAAGGGCATGGAACAAGAAAATTGCGGCCCGATCAGTGCTCGTCAGGACCCGCCACGAACCCCCTGTTCCAATTCCAGCGCCCAGCGTCGGCAAAGCCAAAGCGGAACAGCGCCGAAGAGGCCAAATGAACAGTCAATCAGCCGCCACCAAACGGGTATGCCGCGCCAGGCCCCGAAAAGAAACGCGTAGGGGATCACCAGCGCGCAGGCGATCAGGCCGAAATCGAACAGCCAGCGATTGCGCACCGGCTCGCGCCAGGCACCAATAAACGCCACGGCGATCACGAAATGCCCAAATGCGAGCCAGTCCGTGCCATAAAACAAAAACGGATATGCCGCCTGGGTCTGCCCCAGCGCCTCGCGCACCCGCCCCAGCCATTGGGCCAAGACGGAAGCTCCGCCCGCCGGCCCGAGCCAATGCGCCAGCCCATTCACTTCGCCGGTCAACGGAATGGCGGTGACACCGCTCAAGAAGAGGCCGAGCATGAACAGCCCGGTCAGCCAACGGATGCGACGGCGGAGAATTTTAGTTCGGTTCATAACAGCTGCAGATTCGGAAGCGCCCCAGTGCGCCCAAATGCCCAATGGCATTCATAACTCCGCCAGCCACGCCCGCCGGCGGTCCGGGCGCGTGGCCCGGCGCGCGCCAATCTTCTGCCAGGCCAGCAGCAGCCCGGCCGCGAGCACCAGGATGGGCGCCAACACCACCAACGCCAGGTAGAACAGAATGTAAATCACGGCCAGAAATCCCGACAGCTTCCAGCCCAGCGCCACCGAGCCCACCGTTCCATTCAAGACGCTCGTGTACTCGCGCAGTCCGGCGAGGTGCAAAATGAAGTAAATGACGGTGATGGCACCGGCGCGTTGCAACAAATCCTTGGGCGAGAGGAATTCGGCCCGCCGCAAAATCGCCGGTCGTTGGGCAACGAGTTTTTTCACTGGCGTCCTCCGTGATTGACGGTTTCCCAAAGGGGCCCGAGCGTGGCCGCGTAGAGCAGGGCGGCGTCACCCACCTGGTTGCTGGCGCAGTATTTTAACCGGCCGTTTTGCCGCTTCGGAAAACCCGCAAATTCGACCGTCGTGGCCAGCGACGCCAGAAACGAGTCATCCCCAAATGAGCTGGCGCCAATGAACGCCATGCCGCTGGAGCCGGCGCTGATTTCAAACCACGGAATGATCGGCCCCGAATCGATATCCGCATCGCCCTTCCAGGTCTTCGGCCATTCGTGCGCGTAACCGAAACCGAGGGTAATGGCCCCAAGCTGGTGCCGCGCGCGGTCATACTGGTCGCGGGCAAAATCCGCATCCAACAATTGGAGACTGTGCGCCACCATCCAAATGCTCGAACCTTCCGGACCATAAATGGGCGTACCGTCCGTCTGGCAGGCGGAAATCAGCAGCCCGGACTTCGGGTCCACCAGCCGCTGCCGGGCCATGGCCAGCCAATCGCGGATCAGCTCCGAATGATCGGCACCATCCAGACGATCTGCCATTTTGATGGCGTCCAGCGCCACGCCATGGTCAAACACCCAGCACTCGTCAGGATAGCTTTCCAACAGCAGCTTTTTGCTTTTTTTAAACCGGGCCGCCATGCCGTCCACCCGTTCGGTCAACAGCGGTTTATAGGCGGGCTTTTCCTCGATGGTCCGCCGCGCCGCCAGCATCAGGGCGATTTCACCGTCCAAAAAAAGACTGTGCGCCGGCCGCACGAGGAACGGATGATCCTTCGCGTAAGGCATCAGGAAAAAATACATACCTTCCTGCTGTTCGAGCCGCAGCGTCTCATCGATGATCCGGTCCATCGTCTGCAGATAGGCCGGCCGGTTGGCCGGATCCCGCAGGCACAAGTTCGCGAGCGACCAGGCGAGATAGCTGCGGCCCATGAAATCCCATTCGGCGTTGCTCACGCGCATCTTCTTCAGCTCGGCCTCGCGTTGGACCGGATCGGTCCACAGTTGCAGGTGGCGCGCGGCCAGTTCCGTGGCGGCGGGCGACAGCCCCTGCGGCTGGCGGAACTTGGCGGCCGGCCGGAAAAAGAAGAAGTGCAGGCACGGCAGCCAGATCACCGCGGCAACCAGCAAGGCAATCGTACCGGCAAGGAGTCGTGGCATAAGAATCAATGGCTATTGGCCGCCGGGGCATCGGTCGCCGGATTGGTGGCGGCGGACTTCAGACAATCAACCCAATGGCCGACAAAAAATTTCTTTTCAGCGGGGAAAAACGTGGGCGCCTTGCCCAGGATCGGCCTCAGTGCCGTGGTCATTTGCAGCGCCACCAGCAGAAAGATGATGATCCACACGTTGATGCCCGCCTGCGAGCGAGCGTTGGCGTGCCGGAAGCCCGCCTTCATGAACCGCAGGCCAAACAGCGTGGCCACCAGCCAAAACATCAGGTGCAACGTGCCCATCCAGGCCGGCAGCTCCGTGGATTCGGAAAAAATCCAGGCCACGGGGGCGAAGCCGATGAGCAGGATGGTCATCAGCAGTAGCAATCCGGCCAGCAGCCCGCACACCTCGATCAGCCGCGCCTGGGAACCGCTCAGACAGGTAAAGATATAGAGGCTGGGCAGACAAATGGCCGCCGAAATCATCAGCCCCAGGGCGATCTTCACCGGGGCGATCCAGAGCTGGGCGCCGCCGGAAAACGTGCCCACGACGACGCCATAGATCAGGCTGGAAATGATCGAGGCCAGGAGCATGGCGGCGATGAGTTTGCCGGCGCCCGGCTGGCGCAACTGGTACAAGAGCCGGCGCGGCTGCCGCAAGACCGCCTCAATGGCCACGAAGGTGTTGGGAATGGCCGTTCGCTCGCCGGGATCATCCCCCAGCGGGCGCGGTTCATGCAAGGACGGCGGCGGTGCCACCAAGGGCGGCACGGAGGGTATCGGCGAGGGAATCGAACTGGATTCGTTCATAGTTGGCCTGGTGTTGTCTGGTTAGTGATTGAAGATTTGCAGGATCGAGCGCAGGACATTTTCGTAGAAATTGCCGTGCAACGCCGTGGCGCGGAAAAACTCCACCGGCAGCACGGGTGAACCGATGAAGGGCCGCAGGATCCAACAAAGCTGGCTCCCGAGAAATAGGTTGCCGGCCAGCCAAGCCACGAGCACGCGCATGGCAACCGCGCGGTTGCCGGCCAGATGCTGAAGCAATTGGAACAGCCGCGCGTTGCCCGTGGTGCCGGCGAAGGCGATGGCCAGCACGTGCGTCAGCTTGACCAGGCTGTAGGCCGGTCCGGCGACGGCTTGGGCCGACATCGGCGGGGCATTCCAGGTGAGGAAGGCAATCAACGGACTGAATGCGCCCAGGATGGCGGCGGCAATGGTCAGACTCATGAAAACGGCGGCAAACGATTGGCGAAACGGAACATTCAGCCCCAGCAACGGCGCCAGCATGCCATTGATCAACGCGTTGCCAATCGAGGTAAGCAACATGATGAGCGGAAACTTGATCGCGGTGTACAGCGCCTGGTGCGGGTCCCGCCACCAGCCCATGGCCGAACCGTAACAACCCGCGCCCACAATAATGATGCCGGCTTGCAGCGCCAGCCGGCGAACGTCCCAGCCCGCACTCCAGCGGCTGATCGGTTCCACCTCGCCCCGGAGGAGCGTGGCGATTTCCGCCAAACATGGCTTGGGCGTGGCAACGGGCAGGGAGGTCCCAACCGGGGTCATATATTTTGGCCCTCCACCACCAACGGCACCGTTTGGCGTTCAATTTTGGCTGGTAACATTTGTTTCCCGCAGTTTTGGTTCGCACGCACCGGCGTTCCCGGAATCCATGGTCTGCCCCATCCATTGCAGCACAGGCAGGCTCATCAAGCAGAGCGCCACCCCGAAGAGCGGCCAGTTAAACCTCAGGGGCACCACCGCGCAGACCGCTGGCAGACCCCGGGGCGCCGCCGCCAGGGTGTCCGCCATGAACACATACAGCGCCAGCGCCGCGCCGGCCGCACTCAACATCCAGATTCGCCAGTTTGACAGCCCAGCGCCCCGCCTTTGTTCAAACTGGCTGGCCAACGTTCCGCCCAGGATCATGAGCAACGCGATTAAAACCGGCGCCAGCACGGGTCCCCACCAGGGCAGCGGCAACAGAAACAAAACATCCCAGTCCAGCCACGAATGCGGCCAGCCGCACATCATTTTCAGAAAGGCATAGTACCCAATATCCCAAACGCCGAACCCGAGGGCGAAATAGCCCAGCCGCGCCCGGTGGCTGCGCCCCGCCAGCCAGCCCACCGCCAACAGCATCACGAGGGTCGCAAACTCGCGCACCAACTCCACCCACCCAAAACCGGCGTCGAGCATGGGAAACGGATCCGGTTGGTGGGGATCAATGCGGTTGATCATCGACCGCAGGTAAAACACCACCGCCGACTCCACCCACGCCATGGCCGCGGCATAAATCACCACCAGCCACCAGCGCGGCCAATCGCGCGTCGGCTGGCCGCTAACGCAACAGCTCGTAACGGTTGAAGTCATGTTGCTCTTTCTCCTTATGGGTTTGACCCAATCGCTGTTCCACCTCGGCGATCACGCCATCGGGCGTGGAGGTGCCCGCCGTGAGGCCCACCACGTCGTCGGGCAGGAACCATTCCGGCCGCAATTCATCCGCCGTTTGCACGTGATGCACGCGCAGGCAGAACCGGGTGCAGGTCGCCACCAATTCCCGGGTGTTGTTGCTCTGCGCGCCGCCAATGACCACCACCACTGTGCACCGCTGCGCCAGCTCCACCGCCGCACCCTGCCGCTGCTTCGTGGGCTGGCAGACGGTGTCGACGAAGCGTACCTCGGCCTCCGGGAACCGTTCACGAATAAGCCCCACCAAATGGCGCACCCGGTCGATGGGCTGGGTGGTCTGGGCAATCACGCCGTACCGGGACCGGGCCGGCAGGCCGGCCACATCGTCCGCGCACAGCACCACGCTGTACGTCTCCAGATCCTCGGTCATCCCCCGCACCTCCACGTGGTCCCGCTTGCCCACGATGACCGGATGAAATCCCTCGTCCACCAGCCGGCCCAGGCTGCGGTGCGCCAGGTGGACCAGCGGGCACGTGGCTTCCAGCACGTCCAAACCCAACCGGCGCGTCTCGCCGATGCGCCGCCCGGAGGCGCCGTGGGCCGTGATCATCACCGTCGGGGTCGTGACCTCCGCCGGGGATTGGCCAATGTGGACGCCTTGAGCCCGCAATTCGGCCAGCACGGTTTCGTTGTGGACCAGGTCGCCCAAAATGGTCAGCGGGCGAAGCCGGGCGGTGGCCACGGCCAGGGCGATGGCATCCTTGACTCCGAAGCACATGCCCAAATGTTCAGCGCGTATAATCTTCATAGGTTGGGTTGCCCGGCGGCTTCGCCGGCCGGTAAAAACAATCACGTCGCCCGGCTTCCCCGCCGACCACCGCCCGCGGCGGCTTGATTGCGCATTTACTTTGTACCACAAAGTTAAAGACCGCAAGGGCCTTTTTCTGTTCAAAGATTTTCTTATTGCGGCTTGTTTTGCCGGACGATCTGCTCGAGCAAGTCGATGTAGGCAGTGAAGGCTTGGCGGCCGGCGGCGGTGAGGGAGCAGGTGGTCAGCGGCCGGTTGTTTTGATACGACTTGGTCACCGAAACATAGCCTTCCTGTTGCAGGGTGCGGATATGCGTGGTGAGATTGCCGTCGGTCATGTCCAGGGTGTTGCGCAGTTCGGTGAACGACAATTCGGGCGAGGCGGCGAGCATGGACATGATGGCCAGCCGGCCTTTCTCGTGGATCAAGCGATCCAGCTGCAGGAACGGTTCCGGATTCACACTGCGGAGCTTTTCTGTTCGGTGAAGTACAGGTAACCGCCGTACGCCAGATGCAGGCCCCCGAACAGGAGGCCCATGATCCAGTTGCCGGTGGAAGGACCCACCACGCCGGTGGCGGCGCTGATGAACACGGTCAATAGAATTGAGACGATGATGTAGCCCCAGCCGAACCATTTGATGCCGCGGACCATGAAGAAACCCGCCGAGTGCAGCGCGCAGCCGTAAAACAGGAGCCAGACCAGGGCCATGGGAACATTCATCTCCCAATGGGCCGCCGGCAGAATCAGCCAGCCGCCCAGTACGAGACCGGAGAGCAGCGGCGGCAGCATGGCTTGTCCCACCCGGCAGGTGGGCGGCGACCAAAACGGCTCGTGGTCCTTGATGGCCTGGCGTCGGGCCAGCAGGAAGGCCAGGGTGACCACCACGCTCGCCGTTCCAAGCCACAAGCCGGCAAACGCCGGGGCCGATTCCAAGTGCAGCCCCAGGCCGATGCCCCCCGCGAGCAGGCCGAGCCCGCCCGCGACCAGCATGATGGGCGCCAGCGCCCGGCGGTAAACCGCGGAACGTTCCATCAGCAGGCGGATCGTCTGTAAATGTTCCTCAGCCAGATTCGGATTCATGCCCTGACTTTGCCTTGCAAAGCCAAAAAATTCAAGCCTCTTTCTGCCCTGGCCGCCGGCCCCGGGGTGGGAGACAGAATTCTGCTCGTCTCCCGAAAGCGCCCATAAAATGGGGGCGGCGGCTCGGAGACGCGCCCAGCTCGCCTCGCCCCTCCGTAGCGCCGACATTCTCGTCGGCGGGTAAGGGCGACTTTCCAGTCGCCAGTTCCTTGTTTCGGTGAAGCCAGCCCGAGCGAGGCGCCCTGCTACCATCACATCCTCGGTGCGATTGAACCAGGCAGAATTTTGTTTCCCCTTGGTGCTCCACGCCACTTCAGCGTGGCAGCGGCGGCCCTCCGCGCTTAAACTAGGGGCGATGTTGCCGAAGAAAAACACCACCTCCGCCCGCCGCCGGGTGCTGGCGCAATGGCGCGGCGTGGATTACACGCCGCTGGAGGCCGCCCGCGCCACCCCCGCGCGCCGCGCCGGCGACGTGCTGCCCGGCCTGCTCAAGGAATTGCGGCTGGACGCCCGCCAGGGCGAGGTGGAAATCATCAAGGTCTGGAACTCGTTGATTGACCCCGCGGTGACGGCGCACGCCCAACCGGCCAACGTGGCCAAGGGCACCCTGTTTGTGAACGTGGACAGCAGCGTTTGGCTCTCCGAAATCGTGCGCTACCGCCGCAAGGAAATCCTGGAGCGCCTCCAAAACAGCTTCGGCAAATCGGTCATCCAGAAAATTTCCTTCCGCATTGGCTGACGGCCGGGCTTAACCGAGCCGTTTCAGTTGCTTGGGGGTGAGCAGCCAGCAAAGCGAGGCGCATTTGCCGGCCCGTAGGGCGGGGGTTTCCAGCTTGCACAAGCCGCCCTTCTTGAAATCGAGCTGCAATTCCGCGTGACCACAGGTCAGCACCGCCACCAGGCGGCTTAAATCCGGTTCGTGGCCCACGAGGAGCACCTTGCCCGGGGCGGGTTTTTCGCGGCCCAACTGGCGGCACAGGTTGCGGGGGGCGCCACCGGGCGCCAGCGCGTTGGAAAACTTCAGCCGCTTCTTCAACTTCAATTCCTGCGCCACAATCTCCGCCGTCTGCCGGGCCCGCACATGGGGGCTGGACAGGATGAGGTGGAAGCGGCCGGCGAGCTGGTTGATGGCCGCGGCGGATTTTCGCACCTGGCGCCGCCCCTTGGTGGTCAACGGCCGGGCGGCATCGTCTTCAAAACCGCGCTCGCCGCGTTCCACGGCCAGGCCGTGCCGAAGCAGGTAGAGTTCCATGCCACCATCATACTTTGACGGCCGCCACGCGCAACCCCCCTTCCAAAAACCCTTTTGTTACAATCCCGGCACCGGACCATTTTGACTTTGGCTTCCGGCCGGGCGTCGCTTATGGTGTCAGACAAGATGGAGTATGTGCGCCGCGCCGTCATCGATGTCGGCACCAATTCAATCAAGCTGCTCGTGGCCGACGTGGCCGGGCGCGACGTTCGCCCCGTGCACGAGGACAGCCGCCAGACCCGGTTGGGCCAGGGCTTCTATGCCACCCATCGTTTGCAGCCCGAGAGCATTGCCCGCACCGCCGAAGCCGTCCGTGAATTCAGCGGCATCGCCCGCGAAAAAAATGCCATCGCCATCCGCGTGATCGCCACCAGCGCCGCCCGGGACGCGGTCAATCCCCAGGACCTGACGCAGGCCATCGAGCACGCCTGCGGGTTGAAGACCGAGATCATCACCGGAGCGCGCGAAGCCGAATGGGCCTTTCAGGGGGCCGCCACCGACGCCGAGCTGGTCCAGCGGCCGTTGCTGCTGCTGGATGTGGGCGGCGGCAGCACCGAGTTCATTCTCGGCCACGGCAACCGCAAACATTTTGCGCACAGCTTTCCCTTGGGCACCATCCGCCTGATGGAGAAGATCCCGCTCAGCGACCCACCCGGGCCGTCGGAGTTCCAAAATTGCCGCGACTGGATCGCAAAATTCCTCCTGCACGAGGTGCGCCCGCAACTGGAGCCGGCCTTGCGGCTGGAGGAAGGCGAAATCCAGCTCATCGGCACCGGGGGCACCACGAGCATCCTGGCGCGCATCGAAAAGCAGCTCACCAGTTTCGACCGCAACGCCATCGATAGCGCCGTACTGACCTTTCCGCAGGTGGTGGCGCACCGGAAACATCTGTGGGCGCTGCCGCTGGCCCGGCGCAAAGAAGTTCCCGGGCTGCCGAAAAAGCGGGCGGACGTCATTCTCTCCGGCGTCCTCATTTGCGAACTGGTCATGGAGGAATTCGGTTTCGAGCAATTGCGCGTCAGCACCCGCGGCTTGCGCTTTGCCGCGGTCATGGAATGACGAGCCGGGTGACAGCGCCCGACGATTTGCCCGGCCAGCCGAGGGGCGCCCGGGGCGCCATGGTTGGATTTCGGATCAACCACCCCAAGCCATGCGTATTTTGATTGTCGGCTGCGGGTATGTGGGACTGCCGCTGGGCGCGGAGCTGGTCCGGCGCGGACACGAGGTCTTTGGCCTGTGCCGGCACCCGGGGCGGGAATTGGCCGCGGCCGGCCTGGTGCCGCTCCCGGCCGATCTGACCCGGCCGGAAACCCTGGCACCCCTGCCGCGCGAATTCGACCGGGTGGTGAACTGCGCGGCGTCCGGCGGCGGCAGCGCGGAGGATTACCGGCGGCTGTATGTGGAGGGAAACCAGAATCTGCTGGCCTGGCTCAGCCCGCGCCCGCCGGGCAAATTCGTTTACACCAGTAGCACCAGCGTTTACGCCCAGAGCGATGGCGCGGTGGTCACGGAGGACAGCCCCGCCCAACCCGAAGCGCCCACGGCCCGGATGCTGGTCGAGGCGGAAGCCCGGTTGCAGGCCGCGGCCAGCAGCGGTTTCCCGGCCGTCATTCTGCGCGTGGCCGGCATCTACGGGCCGGGGCGCGGCCACGCGTTTCAGCAATTTCTCCGCGGCGAAGCGCGCCTCGAAGGGGAGGGCGCGTGCCATTTGAACATGATCCATCGCGACGACGTGGCCGGCGCCATCCGGGCGGCGTGGGAACGTGGAACTCCCGGCGAAATCTACAACGCCGTAGATGATGAACCGGTGACCCAAAGGGCGTTTTTCACGTGGCTGGCCGCCACCTTGAATCGTCCCCTGCCGCCCTCGGTGGCGGCGGACGAAGGCGCCTGGCGCAAACGGGGTATGACGAACAAACGCGTGTGCAACACCAAGCTGCACACGCGTCTGGAATATCACTTCAAATATCCGAATTTCCGCGCCGGCTACGCGCCCCTGTGCGCTGAAATCGCCCGGCCCTGACACTCTGGCGTCACCTTACCGGCGGGCTTGCCGCGCCGAAGCACAGCGAAGGCGGGAGCGCAGCGAAGGCGGAGGAGCAATTCGGCCACCCCTCTCACCCAGCCACGTCAAACCGCACTCTCGCCGCGCTCATCCGTGCGGATGCGCACGGCCTCTTCCACGGTGGAGATAAAAACTTTGCCGTCACCGATCTTGCCGGTGCGAGCGGCCTTGATGATCGCCTGCACGGCCGCGTCCTTGAGCGAGTCGGCCACCACGGTCTCGATTTTGACCTTGGGCAGAAAATCCACGGTGTACTCGCTGCCACGGTAAATTTCGGTGTGTCCCTTTTGCCGGCCAAAGCCTTTGACCTCGCTGACAGTCATGCCCTGGATGCCCAGTTCGTTCAGGGCGTCCTTCACATCCGTCAAGCGGAACGGTTTGATGATCGCTTCAATCTTTTTCATAGATTTTACTCATTGTAGGCACGCTCGCCATGCTGTGACAAGTCAAGGCCGACGCTTTCGTCTTCCTGATCCACCCGCAGACCGACCACGGCAGCCACGAATTTCACAATCAGGAACGTGCCGACCGCGGCCAGGAGCACGGTCGCACCCACGCCAATCAACTGGTTGATGAACTGGTGCGCCCCGCCGGCCAGCGAAACCGCCCCGCCGTTGGCCTGAAACGTGGTGGCGATGGCCGGGTTGACCTCGGCGCTGGCCAGCCAGCCCAGCATCAGCATGCCAATGATGCTGCCGATGCCGTGCACGCCGAACACATCCAGCGAATCGTCATAGCCAAACTTGGACTTAATCTTGGTGACGGCCGTGTAGCATACTACACCCGCCAGGAGTCCGATGCAAAACGCGGCGGGCACGGTGACGAAGCCCGAGGCGGGCGTGATGGTGGCCAGGCCGGCGACCATGCCGGCCGCGGCGCCGAGCACGCTGGGCTTGCCTTTGAGTTTCCATTCCAGGGCCGACCAGCTCAGGGCCGCCGCGGCGGCCGAGAAATGCGTGGCCGCGAAGGCGCTCGTGGCCAGCGGCCCGGCGTTCAGCGCGCTGCCGGCATTGAAGCCGAACCAGCCCACCCACAGCAGCCCGGTGCCAATCAGCGACAACACGACGTTGTGCGGCACCATGGGCTCATGCGGAAAGCCCTCCCGCTTGCCGATCATCAGGGCAAACACCAGCGCCGACACGCCCGAGCTGATGTGCACCACCGTGCCGCCCGCAAAATCAAGCACCGGCACCTTGCCGCCCAACGCCCAGTTGAAATAGCCGCCCTTGCCCCAGACCATGTGGCACAACGGAAAATAGATCAGCGTGATCCACAGCAGCATGAACAGCACATAGGCTTTGAACTTGATCCGTTCGGCCACGGCACCGCTGATGAGGGCGGGCGTGATGATGGCAAACATCATCTGGAACAACATGAACGATTGGGCCGGCACGGTGGCCGCATAATCGGTGTCCGGCGCGGCGCCCACGCCGTGCAGAAACAAATACTTCAACGGGTTCCCGCAAAACGCGTTGCCCGGCGCAAAGGCCATGCTGTACCCATAGATCATCCACACCACGGAGATCAGCGCCATCAGCACCAGGCTGTGCATCATGGTGGAAAGCACGTTTTTGCTCCGCACCAAACCGCCGTAGAACAGGATGAGTCCCGGCGCGGTCATCATCAGCACCAGCGCGGAACTGGCGAGCAACCAGGCATTATCACCGTTGTTGACCACCGCCGCGGGCGTGTCCGCCGCGTGCGCCGACGTGGCGGCCAGCCCCAAAAGCAAAAAAGCCGACCATGAATATAATCGCGATTTTGAAACCGAAGTATGAATGGGATTCATCGGCCCAGAGTTCAACAAATCCCCACCAAGGCGTCAATGCAGGTATTGCACAAACCGCACTCGATTTTGCGTTGAGCGCGCCGGATTTTCTTTGCGGCCGGGAAAGCTTTCGGCCTAACTTTGGCCAATGGCCAACGCCGAAGCCCAACTGACTCCCATGATGGCGCAGTATCGCCGCATCAAAAGCGAACTGCCCAAGGACGCGCTGCTGCTGTTCCGGTTGGGCGATTTCTATGAAATGTTTTTCGAGGACGCCCAAACCGGGGCGCAAGTTCTCAACCTGGCGCTCACGGCGCGCAACGGCATTCCCATGTGCGGCCTGCCGTTCCACGCCGCCAACACCTACCTCGCCCGCATCCTGAAAAGCGGCCGCAAGGTGGCCATTTGCGAGCAACTGGAAGATGCGCGCCCCGGCAAGCTGGTGAAGCGCGAGGTCACGCAGATTCTTTCGCCAGGCACGCATTTTGACGAACGCATGCTGGTGGCCGAACGGAATAATTTCCTCGCCGCCATCAATCCCGTCGGCAAGGCCTTCGGCCTGGCCGTGGTGGACCTCACCACAGGCGATTTTCTCACGACGGAGCTGGAGGACGCGGCCGCCCTGTACGCGGAATTGGAACGTCTGCGGCCGGCGGAAATCATCTTCCCGGCTGAGGCCACCGCCGTGCGCGAGCTGCTGGCCGGGCGGGGGCGCGCGGGCGGCGCCCCGGAAGCCGGCGGCCAGCCCACACCCGCCGCCACCGCCCAGGGCTGGACGGTCAGCGGCTACGACGATTGGACGTTCGCCCCGGAAACGGCCTTCTTCACCGTCCGCGAACATTTCAAGGTCGCCACGCTGGACGGCTTCGGGCTCAAGGACCGTACGGCCGCCATCGGCGCAGCGGGCGGTGCCCTGCACTATCTCACTCAAAGTTTGCGGCGGGATGTGAAACACCTCACCCGCATCACCTACTACGAGCGCCGCGATTTCCTGGCCCTCGATTATACGACGCTGCGCCACTTGGAGATCCTGGAACCGCTGCACCACGATGCGCCACGCAATTCGTCGTTGTACGGCGCGCTCAATCGCACCGCCACGCCCATGGGGGCGCGGCTGCTCCGCCAATGGCTCTCCCAGCCGCTGGCCGCCGTGGCCCCCATCCGCCGCCGCCAGCAGGCCGTGGCCTCGCTGGTGGAGAGTTCCTTTGGGTTGGAGAGTTTCCGCCAGCAACTGATCGAGGTGCGCGACCTCGAGCGCACCATCGGCCGACTCAGCTCCGGTTCGGGCAACGCGCGCGACTTGGTGGCGTTGCGGCGGGCTCTCGAACAGGTGCCAGCCCTGAAAAGCACCCTCCGCCAGCTCGCCGCCCGACCGGCTCCGCCGGCCGCCGCCACCCTGGATGCCGGGGTTTTTCCGCCCGCCGCTCCCGCCGACCACCCGGCGGCGGCCGCCTCAACGTCCCTCGAGCAACCCGCCGCGCTCCTCGAACAATTGGAACAGCACCTCGCTGAATCCCCCGACCTGGTGGAACTGATCACCCGCGCCATCGTGGACGAGCCGCCCTTGCTGATCAAAGAAGGCGGCATGATCCGCGACGGATTTGACACCGCCCTGGACGAATTGCGCCAGGCGCAGCGCGGCGGCAAGGATTGGATTGCCAAATTGCAGGCGGATGAAATCACCCGCACCGGCATCTCTTCACTGAAGGTGCGTTTCAATTCGGTGTTTGGTTATTACATCGAAGTCACCCGGACCCATCTCGACAAGGTGCCGCCGCATTACGTCCGCAAACAGACCATTGCCAACGGCGAGCGGTTTATCACGCCCGAGTTGAAGGACATGGAGGGCAAGATCCTCGGTGCCGAGGAGCGGGGGATGAAACTGGAATACGAGCTGTTTCAGCGCGTGCGCGAGGAAGTGCTGGGCCAATTGGCGAACATTCAGCGGACGGCCGCTGCCCTGGCGCAACTGGACGTGCTGGCGGCCTTTGCCGGCACGGCCCGGCTCCAGAATTATGTGTGCCCCCGCGTGGCGGATGAAGGCATCGTGCAAATTCGCGACGGGCGCCATCCGGTTTTGGAACAACAACTGGTCGAGGAACGCTTCGTGCCCAACGACACGGGCTTGCAAAGCGGGGCGGGCCTGGCGCCCGGTCCGGCGGCGGTCCCGGGCGACGGCGACGCCCCCGCGCTGCCGCAAATCGCCCTGATCACGGGACCCAACATGGCGGGCAAATCCACTTACATCCGCCAAGCAGCCTTGCTCACCTTGCTGGCCCACACGGGCAGCTTCGTGCCGGCGGCCGAGGCGCGCATCGATTTGGTGGACCGCATCTTCACCCGCATCGGGGCCAGCGATGATCTGGCCCGCGGCCAAAGCACGTTCATGGTGGAGATGACCGAGACGGCCAACATCCTGAACAACGCCACGTCGCGCAGCTTCATCGTGCTCGATGAGATCGGCCGCGGCACCAGCACCTTCGACGGATTGTCACTGGCCTGGTCCATCGTGGAACATCTCCACAACCGGGTCGGGGCCAAGACCCTGTTCGCCACGCATTATCATGAACTGACCGAGCTGGCGGTCCGCCTGCCGCGGTTGCAGAATTTCAACGTGGCCGTGCGCGAATGGCACGACTCAATCGTGTTCCTCCGCAAGATTGTCGCCGGCGGCACGGACAAAAGCTACGGCATCCAGGTGGCCCGGCTGGCGGGTGTGCCGCGGGAGGTGCTCGAGCGCGCCAAGGAGATTCTATCCAACCTCGAGGAATCCGAACTCACGCCGGAGGGCAATGTGCGCCCCAGCCGCCGGCAACACGACCGCGACAAATTGAAAACGCTCGCGCCTTCGCCGCAGTTGGATCTCTTTGGCTGAAAATGTCTCCCCGGGGCAACATTCCCAACCGGTCCGTTGTGGGATACCACGAGATGTGCGAAGTTAGCCAATATCCGTGGAGTCTAATTGCCAAAACACAGGCAGTTGTTATTGCGCTGGTACAGCCTTCACAGGCGAATATCAGGGAAGGCGCTTGGGCGCCATAAATCAGTGACGGTCCGGATTAACCGGAAGCAAAGACGATTATGTCAGAAAGAATCCCCTTTGCATCGGGATTGTCGTCGTTCCGCTGGATGCCAACACGTGCGAAAGCCATAAAAATCGCCGGGTGGTATTTCGGCTTGAGTTGTGTTTGGATTTTCTCCTCCGGTTGGTTGTTGCATCACCTGGTCCATGACGCCGCGTTGGCGGCGTGGTTGGAGGATGTCAAGGGCTGGTTCTTCGTGGCCGTGACCGCCCTGATGCTGGGTTGGGTGCTGCAGCGCAGTTTTCGCCAAATCCGCCAGTCGGCGGAGCGGTTGCTGGAAGAGGAAAGTCGGCTGCGTCTGATTGGCGACAATCTCCCCGACAGTTATGTTTTTCAATACTTGCTGGATCCGCAGGGCCAGCCGCGCTTCACCTATGTGAGCGCCGGAGTCGCCCGGGTGCATGGCCACCCGCCCGCCGAAGTGCTGCGGGACGCCCATTGCCTCTTGGACCAGATGGACCCGGACCAGCGGCAGTTGTATGCGGCGGCCGAGGCGGAGAGCGCCGCCGGGCTCAAGGATTTTCAAATGGAGTTACGGGTCCGGTTGCCGGATGGGCAGCAGCGGTTGATTCTGGTGCATTCCCGCCCCGCCCGCACGACGGAAGGATTGGTGCGTTGGGATGGAATTGTCACCGATGTGACCTCGCAGCGGGACCAGGAAACGGCACGGTTGAAAGCGGAAAAGTTGTTGCAAGACAGCGCGCGGTTGCTGCACACCGTCATCAACCTGGTGCCCCACCCGATCTTCGCCAAGGACCGCCAAAGCCGGTACTTCCTGGCTAATAGAGCCTGCGCGGCGGTGCACGGATTGGCGCCGGAACAGGTTCTCGGCCGGACTGACCTGGAGATCAATGCCAACCGGACCCAAGCCGAAGCACTCATGCGCGTCGACCGCGAGGTGATCGACACCGGTGAGCGCCGGTTCATCCCCGAGGTCGCCCTCGCCAATGCCGTCGGTCAATGCCGGATTCTCCAGGTCATCAAGATCCCTTTTGCCTCGCCCACCGCCGGTCCGGCGGTACTGGGCGTGGCCGTGGACATCACGGAGGTGAAGCGCAGCGAGCAAAACTACCGCGAGATTTTCAACGCCACCAACGAGGCCATCTTCCTGCATGACGCCGCCACGGGCGCGGTGCTGGAGGTAAACGACGCCGTGCTACGCATGTTCGGCTACGACTCCAAGGAGGAGTTTCTGGCAAAGGGAAAAGACACGCTGACCGCCGACCAGTCGCCTTATACCTGGGACCAAGCCATGGAATGCATCCGGCTGGCGATCGAACGCGGTCCGCAGGTTTTTGAGTGGCTGAACCGGAAAAAGAATGGCGAACCGGTCTGGGTGGAGGTGTCCTTGCGGAACACGCAAATCGGCGGCCAGGGCCGTGTGCTGGCCGTGGTCCGGGACATCACGGAACGCAAGGCCCAGCAAATGGAAATTGAACGGCTCACCCGCCTTTACGTCACGTTGAGCGAAGTCAACCAGACCATCGTGCGCAGCCCATCCCGGGCGGAATTGTTCGCCGGCATTTGCCAGGTCATGGTGGAGTACGGCAGATTTCGGGGCGCCAGAATCGCCGAATGGACGGGGCCGGACGACGCCTTGAAGGTGGTGGCCGAATGCCAGCCAGACCCGCCCTTGGAACTGGCCCCGGGCCTCTGTGAGGTGGCCGCCGAAGTCCTGGGTGCCGGTCGCGCCGCCCTCTGCAACCAATGGGGGACCGATGAACGCGCCCGGTGTTGCCGGCAGACCGTCGGCGGCACCGGCATCGGCTCCTGCGCGGCCTTTCCGCTGACCCAGCAGGGCCGCCTGATGGCCGTGTTCAGCGTGTGCTCGAGCGAAGCAAACTTCTTCCAATCCGAGGAAGTCCGGTTGCTCGAAGAGATCGGTTCGGATATTTCCTTTGCCTTGGATCGGCTGGTCGCCGAGGACCGGCGCCGCGTGGCCGAAGCGGAGTTGCACGAATTGAATCGCACGCTGGACCAGCGCGTGCAGGAGCGCACCGCCGAGCTGCGCGCCTCCAACGAGGAATTGGATGCCTTCGCCTACGCCGTGTCGCACGACCTGCGCGCACCGTTGCGGGCCATGAGCGGCTTCAGCCAGGCGCTGACCGAGGATTTCGGCCCGCAATTGCCGGCCGCAGCCCACGAATACCTCGGCCACATCCGGACCGGCAGCCGCGAAATGGGTGCCTTGATCGACGGCCTGCTCCGCCTCTCGCGCAGCACGCGCGGGACCTTGCAACGGACCTCGGTGAACCTCTCGGCCCTGGCCACCCGCCTCCTGGGCGAGCTTCAGCAAGGCGAACCGCACCGCCGGGTCGCCTGCACCGTGGACGCCGGCCTCACGGCCAACGGCGACGCCCATCTGCTGGAGATCGCGCTCCGAAACCTGGTCGGCAATGCCTGGAAATACACCGCGCATTCCCCCCAGGCGCTCATCCACGTCCACGGGCGGACCGACCCGAAATCCACGACCTTCTGTGTGAGTGACAACGGCGCCGGTTTCGACATGAAACACGCCGCCAAACTGTTCCAGCCGTTCCAGCGCCTGCATCGTGATGACGAATTCCCCGGCATCGGCATCGGCTTGGCGACCGTGCAGCGGATCATCCGCCGGCACGGCGGCACGCTGGAGGCCACCGGCGCTCCCGGCGCCGGCGCCCATTTCAGTTTTACCCTGCCCGGCTCATAACCACCATGAATGTTTCCACCCTCGGATCCCAAGTCATTCTCCTGGTCGAAGACAAACGCCAGGACGAGTTGCTCATTTTGCGGGCGCTCACCAAGGTCAACCTGGCCAACCAAGTGCAGGTGGTCCGCGACGGCCAGCAGGCCGTGGACTATCTGTTCCGGGAAGGCGAATTTGCCCACCGCGGCGGACCGAACCTGCCCATGGTCGTGCTGCTGGATCTCAATCTGCCGCGCCTGGGCGGGCTGGACGTGCTGGCCCGGGTGCGCGCCGACGCGCGCACCAAGCTCCTGCCCGTGGTCATCCTCACCTCCTCCGATGAGGAACGCGACCGGTTGCGCAGTTACGAGAACGGCGCCAACAGTTTTGTGCGCAAGCCGCTGGAATTTGGCGAATTTGCCGAAACCGTGGCGCGCCTGGGCATTTACTGGGTGGCGACCAACCAACCCGCCCACTTGTGACCTAATATGCCATCCCCGCTCAAAATCCTGTACGTGGAAGACAAGTTGTCGGACTTTCTCCTGCTGGAGCGCCACTTGCAAAAGCATGGGCTGGCGGCGGAATGCCAGCGCGCCGCCAGCCGCGAGGAGCTGGCGGCCGCCCTGCAAGATCAAGCGTGGGATCTGGTGCTTTCGGATTTCAACGTGCCCACCCTGCCATTTGAGGAAACCCTCGCCCGGCTCCGGCCCAGGTTGGATAAGCTGCCACTCATCCTGATCTCGGGCAGCGTGGGCGAGGAGCGGGCCGTGGAACTGCTCAAACAGGGCGTCTGGGACTTTGTGCTGAAAGACAATCTCGCCCGCCTGGTGCCGGCGATCCACCGGAGCCTGCGCGACGTGGCCGACCGCCAGGCGCGCTTGAACGCCGAGGCCGCACTGCGGGAAAGTGAGGAGAATTTCCGCCAAATGGCCGAGAACACCGACGACGTGATCTGGATGTGCTCCCCCGATCTGAAGGTGGTCCATTACGTGAGTCCGGCTTATGAGAAGGTCTGGGGCCGGTCGGTCGACAGCCTTTACGCCCAGCCGGACGACTGGGTGCAAGCCATCCTGCTGGAGGAACGCGAACCAGTTCTGGCGGCATTTTCCAGCTTGGTCGCCAACCAGACTTCGACCAGCTTGGAATACCGCATCACCCGGTCGGATGGTTCGGTTCGTTGGATCCATGACCGCAGCTACCCGGTCTTGGACGATCACGGCCAAGTGATCCGGCTGGCCGGCATTGCCACCGACGTCACCGAACGGCACCACGCCGAGGAAGAGCGATTACGGCTGACCACCGCGCTGGACCAGGCGGCGGAATCCATCGTCATCACCGATCTCGCCGGCAACATCCTGTTCGTAAACCCCGCGTTCGAACGGATCACCGGTTATTCGCGCCGGGAGGCCATCGGCAAAAATGCCCGTCTCTTGAACAGCGGCCAGCATGAGGACGCCTTTTTCCAGAAAATGTGGGATACGCTGATCCGCGGCGAGGTTTGGCACGGCCATTTCATCAACCGGCGCAAAGACGGAACCCTCTTCGAGGAGGACGCCACCATCTCCCCCGTGCGCAATCCTGCCGGCAAGGTCGTCAATTACATGGCCATCAAGCTCGATGTCACCCGGGAGGTGGAGCTGGAAAACCGCTACCGCCAGTCGCAAAAGCTCGAGGCCATCGGCCAGCTCGCCGGCGGCGTGGCCCACGACTTCAACAACATCCTCACCTCCATGCTCATGCAGATCGAGCTGGCCCGCATGGAGGGCGGCCTGCCGGCGGAAGTGAGCGCCAATTTGAAGCAGATCTACGACGACGCCAGCCGCGCCGCCAGCCTCACCCGCCAACTGCTGCTTTTCAGCCGCCGCCAAATCATGCAGTCGCGCGATCTGGATCTGAACGAGGTCATCACCAATCTGGCCAAGATGCTCCAGCGGATCATCGGCGAGGACGTCCATCTGCAACTGAACCTGCACTCGGCGCCACTCCTCACCCACGCCGACCCAGGCATGCTGGATCAGGTGGCCATGAATCTCGCCGTCAACGCCCGCGATGCCATGCCCCAGGGCGGACGCCTGGTCATTGGCTCCTCGGAATTCGTCGTGGGTGTGGAGCTGGCCCAGCAGCAGCCGGATGCCGCGCCGGGTCGGTACGTCTGCCTGAGTGTCACGGATAATGGCTCCGGCATTCCCCCGGAGATCCTGCCGCGCATTTTCGAGCCGTTCTTCACCACCAAGGAGGTTGGCAAGGGCACCGGCTTGGGTCTGGCCACGGTTTTCGGCATCGTCAAACAGCATCGCGGCTGGCTCACGGTCGAGAGCACCCCTGGCGCGGGCACCACCTTCAAGGTGTTCCTGCCGGCCCTCAAGACCAGCGTGCTTGAAGTCGCCGAAGCGGTCGCCAAACCGCCGGGTGGCACCGAGACCATTTTGCTCGCAGAAGACGATGTTGCCGTGCGCAAGTCCACCGTGACCATCCTGCGCCAGCGGGGCTACCAGGTGCTCGAAGCCGCCAGCGGCCCGGAAGCGCTCAAGGTCTGGAGCCAGGCACGGGACGTGATCGCCTTGCTGTTTACGGACCTGGTCATGCCCGGCGGTATCACCGGCCGCCAGTTGGCCGCCCAGCTCCAAACCGACAAACCCGGGCTGAAGGTCATCTACGCCAGCGGCTACAGCTCGGATATCGCCGGGCGGGAAATCCAATTGCAGAGCGGTGAAAACTTCATCCAAAAGCCCGTGCATCCGGATAAACTCTTGAAAACCATCCGGGAGTGCCTGGATCATTAATGCGCCCGGACCGCGGACCGGAGTGCGCCCGTCTCGGGCGCTGAGACGCGATTCTGAGCCCGCCGGTGCAGAGCAGAGGACCCCGCAACGAACAGTCGCCCCATCCCGCACCGCTCGATTTCGAGCGGCCGCAACGCCCGCACGCTTCAGC